>JANOKL010000001.1:0-1627 GCA_031419215.1 Luteolibacter sp.
CCACTGCAATCTCACGCTGCTGTTCTCCTTCGCCCAGGCCGTCGCCTGCGCCGAAGCTGGAGTCCAGCTCATCTCGCCCTTCGTCGGCCGCATCCTTGATTGGCACAAGGCCTCCACCGGCAAGACCTACGAAGGCGACGAGGATCCCGGCGTGATCTCGGTGAAGCAGATTTACACCTACTACAAGAAGTTCGGCTACAAGACCGAGGTCATGGGCGCATCCTTCCGCAACACCGGGGAAATCCTTTCCCTGGCTGGCTGCGATCTCCTCACCATCAGCCCCGGCCTGCTTGCCGATCTCCAGGCCACCAGCGCCCCGATCGAGCGCCGCCTTTCACCGGAACTCTCTGCCTCCTCCGACATGGAAAAGGTCTCCTACGACGAGAAGACCTTCCGCTACGAGTTCAACCAGGACGCCATGGCCACGGAAAAGACCGCCCAAGGCATCCGCGGATTCGCGGCGGACATCGTGAAGCTCGAAAAACTGGTCAACGACCTCATCGGCTGATCGGTTCCAATCCCGATTTCCCAACCCCGCTCCGGTTCCGGCTGGTGCGGGGTTTTTGCGTCAGAAGTCCCTGCAAGACTCGGGCACCTGACCAGTATCCAACGCTCGTCTTTTCCTGCCCCCTCTCATGTCCAAGTTCCTTCTGCTCTCCCTCTGCATCGCCCTTATCGGAAAGGCCTCTGGCTATGGGAATGCCGGCCACCAGGCGATCGGCACCATCGCCGAGCATTACCTCGTCGGAACCCGCGCCCTGAAGGAAGTCCGCGCCCTGCTCAAGGAAGGCGAGAACCTCGACCGCGCCTCCACCTGGCCGGATCGCGCCAAGCTGCCCGACAAGTATCTCACCGCCGAGATGAAGGACTTCGTCGCCAACAATCCCGATCACCACACCTTCCACTACTGCGACGTTCCCTTTCAGCAAAAGGCCTACCGCGAGGGCCTCACCGGCACCCA
This sequence comes from Luteolibacter sp., assembly GCA_031419215.1. Classification (GTDB taxonomy): domain Bacteria; phylum Verrucomicrobiota; class Verrucomicrobiia; order Verrucomicrobiales; family Akkermansiaceae; genus Luteolibacter. The sequence continues at coordinate 962 of JANOKL010000001.1, forward strand.
CAAGAAGGACATCGTTCACATCCTGGAAATCTGCATCCAGGTGCTTCAGGCGAAGGAGGACAAGGCGGAAAACCCGCTCAAGATCAACAAGCGCGTCGCCCTCATGCTGCTGGCCCACCTCGTCGGCGATCTCCACCAACCGCTGCACGTCGGCTGCAGTTATGTCGATGAGCACAACCAGTTCGTCGACCCAGAGACCGGAGCGAAAGGCCAGCTCGATGCCGGTGGAAACTACTTCCACGTGAAGACCCGCAGCGGCATCGCCCTTCATGGCTACTGGGACACCACCACGGTCAAGGGCGCGCGCGACCACCTCGGCGTGGAGGATTTCCCCGCTGCGATCATCAAAGCCTTTCCGGTCAAAGCCGAGTGGGACGCCACTGGCCCCATCGGCACCTGGCCGACCCAGTGGGCCACTGGCACCCTCGGGCTCTCGAAAATCTGCTTCGAGGGAATCGTCCCGCGTGATCGCTTCGTCGTCCCGAAGGATGAAAAGCACGAGGAGCACTTCGAGTGGATCGTCACCCTTCCACCCGCCTATCCCTTGAAAGCGCGCGACACCGTGGGGGTGGAGCTTTCAAAGGCGGGCTATCGTCTCGCAGCGCTGCTCAAGGCGATCTGGCCGGAGGAAAAGTGAGTTCTTGCGGAATCTCAGATGGATGGACC
>JANOKL010000002.1:0-36517 GCA_031419215.1 Luteolibacter sp.
TGATCGTCGGCGTGCTCGGCGTCATGAACACCATGCTCATGACGGTTTTCGAGCGAAAACAGGAAATCTGCATCCTCCTCGCCATCGGCTGGAAACGTGGTCGCATCATTCGCATGATCCTGCTAGAGTCCGCACTGCTCGGCCTGCTAGGCGGCATCTTTGGTGTGCTGATCGGCATTGTTGGCGTAAAAGTAATGGAACGCCTGCCCGCCATCAACGGGCTGCTGGAGCCGGATCTTAGTCCGCAGTTGATGCTCGTTTCCGTCGCCATCGCCGTTGTCGTCGGAGTCGTCAGCGGAATCTATCCGGCCTGGCGAAGCTCGCGGCTCGCGCCTAGCATGGCCATGCAAGGTTAAATCTCCACCACCGTCCGTCACTTATGAAATCCCGCAGTCGAATCCTAATTTTCACCATGGCGTGTGCTTTCGCGGCCGTTTCCGCAAAAGCCGAGGACGCACCGGCGCTCTCCGCGAAGGATCTCGCCGCGAAGCTCCGTGTCCTCCAGCAGGATGGCTCGTCCTTCGTTCGCCTGAAGATGGAGGTCCGACCACCCGCCGGTGCCCCCAAGTTTTCCGTGCAACTCCAAATCAAACAACGTCGCACCGCCGGCTCTACCGAAGTGATCTATCAAGTCCTCTGGCCCACGGAGCGCGCAGGAGAAGCGGTGCTCCTGAAGCAGTCCGGCAACGGTCCCGCGAAGGGCACAATTTTCACCCCGCCCGACAAGAGCCGCGAGCTGACCGCCACCCAAATGAAAGACGCTCTGTTGGGTAGCGATCTCTCCCATGCCGATGTCCTCGAGAACTTTTTTGCTTGGGAGAACCAAGCCATTGTTGGCACCGAAGTCGTGAACCGTGTGACCTGCCAGATTCTCGAATCCAAGCCCGCCAAGGGTCAGCGCGCCGCCTATGCCACCGTCCGCAGCTGGGTGGACAGCCGCCGCCTCGTCCCGCTAAAAATCGAAAAATACGCGGAGTCTGGCGAGATTGTCCGCCGCATCGAAACCACCGACGTCGCCACCGATGACCTCCGCCGCTCTGTCCCCGCGAAGCTCACTGTTTCGAGCCCGCAAAAAGGTTCATCCACCGTCCTCGACGGTTCCAAGCTCAAACACGGCGTCGCCCTCGGCGATCACGATTTCACACCAGAGGGCATCAAGAATCTCACGCCCCCACAGGCGGCTCCCTGATCAGCTCTGCCAAGCGGCACCTCCAACCTTAGGCTCAATATCCCATCGGCACCTGCCGCGTTGGGTTGAGTGACCGGGTCGTTACCGCAGCCGGGAAGAAGTGTTAGAGCAAAGAATGCGGCAAGTTTAAGGGGTAAGAGCGATGGTTTTGTTTTTCATGGAGTCGAATCGTATTTCGCTGGCGGTTGGTGGTTAGACCCATTGCCAAAATAAATTGCCGAAACGCGCCAATAAAGGCTGGTACGATCGTTTGAAGCCATTCATCGTCCGGAATCTGCCGACCGCGTCAGCTTCCCGATCCCGAGATCTGCACGCTCGAAGAGCTGGAGTTGGCGATCGACTGCGGCCCGGACGGCAAGGCTTTCCGCCGCCTCAATGCCATTCACCTCCTTCTGGTGGGAGCCTCCTTTGAGGTCGTGCTGCGCAACAGCCGCGTCAGCGAGCGAACCCTGCGCTTGTGGATCTCACGCTTCAACCAACAAGGCATCGAGGGGCTGACCTACCGCCCCTACACTGGCAGACCCCGCAAAATGGATCCGGCCCGCGTCACCTCCGACATTCTCGCGTTGGTTGATGATCCCTCGCTGGCCAATCAGACCCACTGGACCCTCACCAAGCTCTGCGGATGGCTGCGCCAGGAAAAGCAGATCGACCTCTCCTATCGGACGCTGGTGCGCTACCTTCACGAACACCGTTATGCCCGGCGCATCCCGCGCAAAATCCCGGAGCCTCCCGACCGGCCCGCTTGGGAAGACCGGCGCGAAGCCTTCGCCGTGGAGCTTCTCGATCTGCTCGAAGACAAAAATGTGGATGTCTTTTTCGGAGATGAAGCCGGCTTCGAAGGAGATCCCCGTCCGCGGGCGAAATGGGTGAAGCGTGGCACCCGTCCGACCCAGGGATACTTCGGAGGCCACATCCGCCAGAACGTGGTCGGGGCGGTCAATCCGCACAGCGGCCAACTCGTCAGCCTCATCGTTCCCCATTGTGATACGGAGGTCTTCCAAGCCTTCCTCGATACGATGGCCGCAGAGGCGCCGCGAGAGCGCGGCCGGCGTGTGGTGCTGGTGCTCGACAATGCGAGTTGGCACAAAACCAAGCGCCTGAACTGGCACCACATCGAAGCGGTTTACCTGCCCGCTTACAGCCCCGACTTCAATCCGATCGAACGGCTCTGGCAGCATCTCAAAAGCCACTACTTGGCAGGCTACCTGACGAAGAGCGGTCACGAGCTGGGCAACAAGGTCTACGACTCCATCCGCAGCCTGCTTGATCAGCCCGAAACAATCCGCTCCATCTGCCGCACCCACTCCGAATAACGGCAATTAATTTTGGCAATGGGTCTAAAACCCCCATCGAAAATTCCGGGAAAATAGCGGGGCTTCTATCCGAAAAAAGCCGATGAATCCGATGGGGAGATCAGTCCGCGACAGCAGCCTCCACCAGTCTCCCGGCATTGAGCAGCCAGGCTTCGCTTCGGGGCGGCCCTATCAGTTGAAGGCTTGTCACATCAACGCCTGAGTGCTCGACGGGGATCGGCATCGCCAGTGCCGGATTTCCCGAAAAATTCGCCGCCACCGTGTTTTGGAATCCGAGCACCCGTGCTTCGATGATGCCGATCTTCAGGTCCGGCGGGATCGATAGCGGCGCAGTCTGGATCGTGGGCAGGGCGATGATATCCACTTTCCGGAAAACCCTTGCTAAGACGCGCTGCCAATCGTCCTGGCGGGAGATTGCCTTTTTGTAGGATCTGTCAAATTCAATCCTGCCAACGAGAATCGCCGCCCGGCTGCGAGTGCTGATGCCCGGCTTGAGTCGATAATCCTTGTCACTGATCCACGCCCCGGAAGCCGCTAGCGTGTTGCCGTCTGCCGTAGCTTTTTCCCAATGCGCCCGGAAATCATCTCCCAGCTCGACGACTTGGAATCCTGCTAGGGCAAGAGCGTCGTCCACGGCCTTGTCAATCTCAGGGGCTGTCCCATTCAATCTCAGCCGCCCGATGCGAATGCTAGAGCCGCTGGGCTTGGCCGCTTTTGCCGTGGCGTAAAGCGAGGCGAATCCGCCCTGCAACAATTCCATCCCCTTAACCGCGTGCTCGATGTCCTTGCCCATCGGCCCCACCGTATCGAGGTGCTTGGGCTCGATGGGATGCACGCCCTTGATCGACACCAGCCCGAACGTGGTCTTGAGGCCGACGATGCCACAACACGCGGAAGGCACCCGCACCGAACCGGCGGTATCCGTGCCGAACGCCACATCCGCCATCCCGGTGGCTACCGCAACCGCAGAGCCGGACGACGACCCACCCGGAATGAATCTTCTCCATCCGTTCATGGGATTTCTCGGCGTCCCGAAATACTCGTTGATGCCGGAAGGCGCGATGGCAAATTCGCTCAAGCTTGCCTTGCCGACAAACTCCACGTTCCGCTGTCGGGCGATGGCGAGACAGGCAGCGTCCTTTTTCGCAGGCGGGTTATTCTTCGCGAAATATTCCGAGCCGGCGGTGGTCACCACTCCCTTCATGTCGATGTTGTCTTTCACCGCCAGCTTGAGCCGGGTGCTACCTTCCGCCGGCGGCCAATAGGCGATGAACGCCCGATTATTACCCTGCGCGCGGTCCGCGAGATCCTGCATCAGCGAACAACTGCTGAACAACGAAACGGATCCAACGAGGATGAATGGCAGGGCGATGGGAAGACGATTTTTCATGGTTGCAAACAAATTATTGGGGAAATGAATTCCGACATGACAACGAGTAATTGCCAACTGCAGGCTTGCAAGCGGTCAATCCGAAGTCTGCCTAATCGCGACTTCAAATACCTCTCACAAACACACCTGTTGCCTCACAAATCGAGCACACCGAAAGATTCCTGGCCGACGCTTCCACAGGTGGTCTTCGCGTCGCCGGATTTCCGCTCTCATGGCGAACGGGTTGAGGCTCGAAAGCTGGCTTTCAGGTTTCTGCCGCTCTTCTTGGCACAGGTCTCCTCCGTCGATGAGCCGCCGCGCCGGGCTTCGGCCTTGTTTCCCATGTCCCCGCCGCAAAGGGCAACGGTGTCTACCTCAATCCAACCCACCTCGGTGGGGGCAAAGCATGAGGCGTTGCTGTCTGCCTTCATTCTCCACCGCCACTCTTTGGAGGGCTGCAAAGTTCTCGACCTTGTCGAGGTGCTTGAACAGCTTCCGCTGCCACTTCCCATCTTCCTTCCAACCCTGAACTAGATAGGATGTGTAGCCTTTGGAATCGACGTGGGGTTTAATGGTGATGCTCGAAGCTGCGTAGTTTGCTGCAACAACCCGTGTGCGCTTTGCCTTCCTGCTCTTGCGTGCATTCAGTTGCATCCAAGAAGCCTTTCAAGCATCTATTGCAGGAAGAGTTACGGGAAAATTCTGAAATGCTTTGTAGAAAGGGCTTTGTCGTCAGGCTCATAACCTGAAGGTCAGAGGTTCAAATCCTCTTCCCGCAACCAATGAAGGCCGTTGAATTCGAAAGAGTTCAACGGCCTTCGCCTTTCTCGGGGTCAGCGTGAGGAAATGCTTGGAAAGGCACTCAGAAGCGGACCTTAACCTGATCTATTGCATGGAACCTGCGGTTCGGATGTTGATTCCGTTGAATGATGGTCGATTGCATTCGGCCTCGTCCACCAAGCAGGAATCCCGATGAGGATTCAGGTCAGCGAAGCCGGATGAGTTCGGGGTTGCTGTCGGAGGCCTCGATCTTGGCGATCGCTTCGCGGACGGCGGTGGCTTTCTGCAGGCTCAGCTGCTTCGGGAAATCCTTTTCGCCCTGATCGAACTGGGCGGCGGTTTCCTGGAGGTGGGGAACCACCGCTTTGGCGCGGGCTCCGTAGGTGACGAGGATCTTTAGGATGTCGGGCGTGCGTTTCTCGCTGGCCCACTTGTTCTGGTTCCGGATGTAATCGGCCGCATCCTGCATCCCTTCCTCGATGTGGTGGGCGGCCAGCACTTCCAGACCTGCCAGGCGGACGCCTTCGGCAAACATTTCGCCACTGGGTGCCTGGTTGACGAGTGCCTCGCGGATCGCAGGGAGCAGGGGTTTGATGTCCTCGAAGCTCAGCTTCTTGTAAACATTGCCGACGATGGAGCGGGCATGTCCGTCCTGGTTTCCGAGGCCGGCGAGAATCGCCTTCCGGAGTGCGACAGGGTCCACGCCTTCGACCGAGTTCCTGAGCAGTTTTTCAAAGACCGCCGTGCAGAGATAGCGCTGCTCCATGGCGCGCGGATCTTCGGGCGTGGGGCCCTTGGCGAGTCGCTCGAGGAGCGTGGGCAAGGCCGCCATGGCCGGCTTTCCGATGAAGGAGAGTGCCTCGGCCGCCTTGACGCGGAGCCAGAGGTCCTGGTGATCGATGAGCTTCAGGAGTTCAGGCACGGCAGGAGCGGCGGCACCACCCGCGCGTTTGAGCGCCTCACAGGCACCGTATCGCGCGTCCAGTTCCGGTGAGTCGAGCAGCTTGATGAGTGCGGGGACCGGCATGCCGCCCTTGCGACGGGAAAAGGCCATGGCGGCGCGCTCACGAACGATCGGCGACCAGCTGGTGAGGCGTTCGATGAGCACGTCCGAGGGGAGACTGTCGTAGGCGCTGTTACGGTCCTTGTTGCTCCAGCCACGTCCATCGAGAATGAGGCTCTGCGAGGTGGCGGCGTCCAACTGCGGGGCAATCGCCGGCTTTTTCCCGGTGAGGAAGATCTTCTTCAGCGGCAGCGCATAGGAGAGCAGGTGGGCACCGGTGCTGTCCCAACCCGAGTAGGAGTCAGGCTCCGGCTCAGGCGGACCCTGGTGGAGATAGGTGCCGTCCCAGCGGCGTGCAAGGTCGAAACTCCACGCGCCGTATTCACGCATCCACGCGCCAGTGGCCTGCGGACCATTCTGCGCCACGGCAGGCAGCGACCAGAGGATGTTGAAAAAGTTTCCCGTGTGGCCGCAGTCGCGCTCGGGACCATGCGAGGACAAGCTCATGCGGGCGAAAAACTCCGAGCCCTTCGCCTCGCCCAGCAACTGGAACATCACGCTGGCCATGCCGCATTTGCCATTGTCCTCGTGGGTCTCCATCCACGCCGAGTGATCGCCGTAGGGAACCGCGCCCTTGCCGATGTAGAAGCGCATCAGTTTCGCGCTGAGCTCGATGGCCTTCTCGATCTCCGGATCCTTCACGCCTGCAGCACGGGCCATGACGAGGGAAATGGTCAGCGGCAAGCCGGGCGCATTCATCATGCCGTAGCCGCCGAGGCGACCGTCCGGTGTGGCAAAATTATGTCCCCACGAACCGACCGCACTTTGGCCCTTCGCAGACTCCAGCGCGAGACGCTGCAGACCGGGGATGAGCGATTTGTCGCCGGTGGCCATGACATACTCGGCCACCAGAATCGTGACATAGCCGTAGTACCAGGTGCGGTATCCATTGGTGGTGAAATTCGACGCCCACTCCGCCTCCTTTTTCACCAAGGGCAGATACCCTGATTCACCGCTGGCGAGAAGGGCCAGCGCGTTCAGGGATCGAGTGATGGGATCGATCCGTTTCGTGTAATCAGGGGACTCGATGCGGGCGGCGAGGGCCTTGATGCCCTGCTCGAAAATCCGCTTCGACTTCGTGCAGCCATAGGGCGCGGTCGCGCTATAACTGCCGAGCACCGGGAGCTTCACGACGACCTGCTCTTCCTTGCCCGCACGCCAGCGGGTCAGCGCGAGCTTTCCACCACCCTGATCGGTCTCCGCAGCCGTGATCGCGCGACCCAGTTCCGTGCGCGGATCGAAGCTGAATGGCTTCCCCCCCACGCCGAGAATCACATCGCCGACCGTGAAAACCCCGTCCGCTGGCGAGCCTGCCTCCAGCTTGGTGACGGAAATCTGCCGGGCATCCGTGGTCACCATCTTGTCGCAGAACATCCAGCCGCGCAGGCCGGTGGGGCCGAGATTCCAATCGTGCCTCGCCTTGGCGGGGATGGCCTCGCCTTTGGTGAAATCCGGCATCACCAATGGACCACCGCCACCCGCCGCATGGACGCTGGAGGTGATGGCGAGCAGCGCGACGCAGATGGGTGCAATGGAAGGTAACTTGATCATGGATTCGGTTTGAAATGCTTGAGATCGGCCATCGCTTCGGCGAGGCCCTTGCCGACGCCGCCGAGGATCTTCGCCGATCCGAGATAGTGGAATCCGAGGTTGGAAATGCCCTTCTCAATGATGGTTCGCTCGCGCTCGCTGAGTCCTTCCTTGAGAAGCTTTTCAAGCATCACCTTTTCATCGGCAGGGGTCATTTTCCCATCGGTCGCGAGCTTCTTCGCACGCTGCTTGATTTCGCCCTCCTTCTCCTTCGCGTTGGACAGCTCGAGGTCCCAGTATTTTTCCGCCAGCACCGCGGCGACGTTGCCCTGGAACTCCGGCGACTTCGAAGGAGCCGCCATGGCATCGCGGAAATTCTGGTGGGTCGCCTTGTAGCGCTGCTCGGCAGGGCCATACAACGAGGTGGGGCCACCGACGCCAAGCACTCCAATCACGAAGGGCATCTTAGGCGCGTTGAGATCCCGACGCACATCGCGGATGAAGTGGGCCATCGCATTACTATAAGCATCGTAGCCGCCGGGCTTGTCACGCTGCGGATAGGTGCTGCCGTCCACGAGATCATTCCAGCCCTGGAACCAGGCAAAGCCCGCCAGTTCGTAGCCCTGCGCGGGATCGTAGTCCGGAACCACGCGCTTAGGGTCGGCGAGCACTTTTTTCACGTGCTCGACCATGAGCCGATAGTAGACGCCCATCTCCTTTTCCTTCTCTGCGGCCGCATCCTCGATCGACTTGCCTTTCTTCTGAAAGGCCGCGCGCTGCGCTTCACTGAAGGTGTAAGGCCCCGCACTCGGCGGGCGGAAGTCGGTGTGCAGGCTCTTGCCGCCCCACGAGGTCTTGATGAGAAGGATCGGCGCGTCGGTGAACTTCTGCATGGTGAGACCGAAGGTGAACTCCGGGCCGATCTTGTCGGCCGCCGCGCCAAAGCCCGCCGTAAGCTTTCCGGTCTGCTCCTGAGTGTCGGTGCCGGAGCAGCCGATGGAGGAAATCCAGACCCGCTCGCAGACCTTCGGCTTGCCATCCTTGCCGAGCATTTCCGCGAGCATCGGCTTCGTCGCCGGATCCATGCCGATGTGCTCGAAAGTGCTGATCCTGGCGTGGCCCTGCATGTTCGATTGCCCGGCGAGGATGTAGACCTGGAGGGGCTTTGGCTTGGCGGCGGCCGACACCGCCGTGGCGATCAGGATCAACGGAAGAAGCAGATGTTTCATGGATGGGAGGAATGAGGGGTGAAGGCTACTTTCGAAGGTAGATCGGCACCTCGCAGAACGTCAGCGCGGCGAGACCGTTGTTTCCTAACAGGAGCTTGTCCTGGCTCCACTTTGCCTCCTTGAGGTAGGTGATGGTTTTCGCGGTGCGAGGTTCTTTGAGCTTCAGGCTGAGAGTGGAACCGGAAACGCTACCGCCTGCGACTTTGTTAGGCTCGCCATCGAGGTAGAATTGATCGGCGAAGGCATCGAGCCACTGAACCGGTTGATCGAACTCCAGCAGAAGCGTGTCCGGCGCATCACTGGACCAAGTAGCCCGCTGCAGGTTGGGTGGCGTGACGGGTTGATCGGGTTTCAGACCGTGAAAATCGCGTTCGATGACCGGCTGAATCAGTCGCGCGAACTCAGCCCAGCCAACCAGCGGATAATGGCAACCGCCTTCCGGCCGGATGCCTAGAGTGGACATGACGCTCATGTTCGAAAAGAGCTGCGGCAGGGTGCGCTGCTTTTCACGCAAGCGATCGCCTGCGCCATCCTTTCCACCCATCGCGCAGGAGTTCGGCCAGATCTGGAAAACGTAGTAGCGGCTCACGTTTGGAAAATCCTGTTTCCAGGCTGCGGACATGTCGACGAACAGCGGCTGATAGGTTTCCCAGCCGTAGCCCCCGGTGGGTCCGCTGGCGCCCTGATCGCTCTCCCCCTGATGCCAGAGGATGCCGCGGATGCCGTGGGTCATCTTTGCACGCTGCATGCGCCACAACATCCGTCCATAGATGGTTTCGAGATCGGTGGGATTGGAGGCGCTGCGCTGGTGTTCGTCGATGCGGGTTCCGCCGACCGCGCCGTTGAGGATGAAGATCGGCATCTTCTGGCTTTCCAGCAGTCGCTTCGCGAGCTCCATGCCCCACCATCCGAGCTCGGCCTTTTCTCCCTTGCGTGCCTTCCAGACGGGGCGACACCAAAGATTACCTTCGTTCTCCTTCGGGTTCTGGGATGGGCGTCCGTAGCTGCGAATCCACTCGTTGGTTTCCGGCGGGGATTCCTCGCGGGTGTCGGTGGCGAGGGCGTTGGACTGGCCTTCGATGAGAAACGCGTCGCCGCAGACAAGGTCGCCGATCTTCTCGATGATCGTTTCCTTGCCACCACTGAGGGTGCCGAATTCAACGCGATATCGGATGAGGCCGGGCTTCAACTTCGCGGTGAGCGCGTAGCTCAAGTCCGCTGCGAGTTTCGCTTTCACGGTGGCGAAGAGTTTGTCGTCGGCGAAGACTTTGAGGAACACTTCGTCCGCGCGCTCGCTCAGCGTGCCGTTGTAAAACAAGGTGCCTTCGTTGCGGTCGTCGCGGGCATAAAACTGGCCTTCCTCCGGCTTCTCGTCGCGCTCCGGTGTGCGCACCACCCAAGTGTCGTTCGTCGGCTCGGTGACGTTGATGCTGACGTCGCGCGACACGGGTGCACCGCCGTTGCTGAGCTTGACGGTGAGTTCAAGCACACCGCTTTTCTGGGCGCGGAGCAGGTGGAGCTTGCCGGGGGTGATTTCCTTGGTGACGGCGAAGGGCTTCAGGTCCCACTGCATCTGCACCTCACCCGCGCCCGCCTTTTTCATGGCGTCGAGATTCGTCACACGCGGGACCAGTTCGATGGGCGTGCGACCGTCCCATTTCTCGGGAGCGGCCAGTGTGAACTCCGGATCGGGGATCGTCTTTTTCACTGTGATGGTGATGTTCCCGATCTCCACGCGGTCCGCATAGACCGCCTTCAACTGCAACCCCATCGAAGTGTCATGGACAACACGACCTGGTGAGAAATCAACCGTGTAACGGTCGACGGCCACGACCTCTTCGCGCATATCGCGACGGAGAGACCAGTAAAGCTTCAGCGCGCCGTCCGCCTTCGCGGTGAACCTGGCCTTCCCGCCTTCGGGCACGCTGGTGGTCACGGGCGTGAGCGAGAACTTTCCCGGAGCGCGCATCAGCGGGCCGACCAGTGTCTGCATCGGCTTTTGATTCTCGTATTGAAGTTTCACCCAGTCGGCTGAGCGCGTGACTTTCGAGAGCCGGACCTCGTCGAGGTCTCCGATGAAATTGGATTCGCCGCTCCAACTGCCGAGCGTGAGGCTGGCCGGGTTTTGGAGCTTCAGCGGGGTGCCGCGGCCGCCTTGGGCGTCGAGCACGCCGTTCACATAGATCCGTGCGTTGCCAGTCTCGTAGGCGAACACGATGTGGTTCCATTCGTTGAGCGCGATGGGGCGGCTGCCGCTCACATTGCCGTCGGAGAACCAACAATCCATGTTGATGTGCGGAGGACTGCTGAACTGCATGACGACCTTGCCCTGCTGCTTTTGATTTCCCCAACCGATGAGATTGGCGTTGGAACGCTGCGGGCGAAACCACAGCTCGGTCGTGTGCGGTGCGCTCTCGATGGGAAGGCCGGCGATCTTGTCGCCGAGGGAAATTTTCGAGCCCTCCTCGAAATGACGCGCCATGCCGATGACACCGGCTGTTGGGGTCGTTCCGCTGTCTTTCGCTTCCAGCACGCCGACCTCATCGCGCACGGTCTCGCCGAGATGCAAGGCGCTGAGGTAGCCGTTTGATTCGCTGAACACGGCCTTGCCGTCCGAGACGCTGGGTGCCGTTGGATTTCCCCAATGCAGTCGCAGGGGCAGTCGAGCATTTCCTTCGATCTTGGGAATGCGCACCCAGATGCTGGCCTTGCCGCCGGCCGCGTCCCATTGCTCGATCTGATGGGGCAGCTGCTTGCCATCCGCTGAAGTGAAACGCAGATCCGCACCGTCGGGTTTTGCCTGTTCGAAATTGAACCAGTCAGCATTCAAGCGCACCAGCAGAGGAAAGTCATCCACGGCGGCACCTGCAGGAAGGTTCGCGCCGTCCGGAGTCGTCAGCACCGCCATTACGCCCGTGTATTTCCATCCGGGCATTGGGGTGTTTGCGGCGAGACCACTTTGCGAAAAGCACAGGATGGCCAATAGAGCCAGACAGGCGGATGAGAGTGAGAACGGATTCCTCAAGCGTGGATGAAGCATATCAGATCAGGGTTTGTGAGTTTACGGGTTCACCTTGAGGCGGACGAACCCCTTGGCACCAATTGGCGGAAGGGTCACCTCCACACGGTCTGTCGCGCCTTGAGGAGTGATGGTCACGTTCGCAGCACTCCCCAATGGAATGGTCACCTGGGTCCAGCCTGTCAGATCGTCATCATACTCGACGATCTGGGTGGTGGCGGCCGGGCGGGATGCCACGCTGCGGTCGTAGGCAAAGACCCAGGAGGCAGCGGGTTTGGTGAGGGTGGGCAAGATGGTCGTTGAGGAGACCGTCGGCAGGCCATTCAGCGCGAACTCCATCAGGTTGTTGATGCCATCGAAATCAGGGTCATCCGTGGGCGCGTCATTGACACCGGCAGTGAGGCCTTGCGAGGGATTGGAGGCCCAGATGCTGAACGGGGATGGGGTGACGGTGATGGAGACGGTGGCGGCATCAGAGGTGAGTGAACCGTCGCTCGCGGCGAAGGTGAAACTGTCCGGTCCGTCGTAGTTGGCGTTGGGGGTGTAGGTGAAATTGGGTTCGGTTCCACTGATTACACCGTGGGTGGGTTGGGCAACGATGCTGTAGGTGAGAGGGCTGCTTTCAGGATCGCTGCCGGTGAGGGTGATGGGGAGCGCGGTGTTCTCCGGAGTGCTGAGGGTTTGCGAAGCGGCGGCGGGCAGGGAGTTGTTGGCCGGCAGCATCGTCAGCATCGCCTTGGCCATGCTGTCGCCAATGTAGTAATAGCTTTCCGCATTCCGGTGCCAGTGGAAGCCTTGGTTGTTGGTGCTGCTGTTGGACAAGCCGTAGTCAAAGGGGCGGGTGTCCACGGTGGCGACGGTGCCGGTGAATTCGGGGTGCTTGGCGGGGTCAGCGACGTTGGCTTGGGCTTCGACGAGCGATCCGGGACCGGAGGGGGCGTTGTCCATGCCGGTGTTGCCGATGGAGACGAGCATGTTGGGCGCGCTCCATGCGGTCCGGAGATCATGGATCAGGTTTGTCATGTTGGCTTCGTATTCGGCGACGGCGATGGGATCGACGCGGTCATTGAATCCCTGGTGCCAGCCGAGGCCGACAATTTCGTAGCCGCCGCCAGAGTAGGATGGGACGTAGGTGTTGAGATTGGCGATGACGTGGTTCACGCGGGCGACCATGCCGGTGTAGTAGGGTCCGACGACGCCACCACGCGCCGCGACGGCACCGGGTGGGCGGAATTCGGTTTTGAGGGATTTGCCACCGAAGGCGTATTTGATGAGGAGGACTTGATCGGCGAGTTGGCTGCCGACGTTGATGCCAAAGGCGTAATCGGGGCCGTGCAATGAATTGCCGTTCGATGGGCCTTCGCCTTCGTTGCCGAAGTAGGGATCGAGGTTCCCCTGGCGTGCGGGTGAGGTGGGGTTGGCATTGCTGGGTTCCGGGCCGCTCCAATAGACGAGGCGGACGTCGCTGCGGGTTTGCCAGCCGGGGTTGGCGCCGACGGGATTGGCGGGATCGGCGAGGAAGCTGTATTGGTTGGGGAACTTGTTGAGCATGTTGCGCAGGCTGCCGAGTCCGCCGGCGAAATTGGTATCGTTGAAGTTGTTGGGATTGCGTCCGATTTCGACATTGCCTTTGCCTTGCATGTTGGATTGGCCGGCGAGGACGAAGATTTTGAGTTTTCCGTTTCCTGCGGGTGGATTCACGGAATGGAAGAGGACCGTGGGATTCTGGCTGGGGGCGTTGGAGGCATCGCCGGAGTAGCGGGCGCTGATGGGATTCCAGCCAGGAGGCAGGGCGCGGGTGGTGAGGACGGCGCTACCGGAGCTGATGGGGGCGGTGCCGAGAATGGTGGTGCCGTTGGAAAAGGTGACGCTGCCGGTGGGGCTGCTGCCGTTGACGGTGGCGGTGAAGGTGACAGCGGCGTTGTAGGTGGAGGGGCTGGCGCCTGCGGTGCGAGCGACGCTGGTGGTGGTGGCGGCGCGGGTTTCGATGACCGTGTGGGTGAGCAGGGCGGAGCTGCTGGGAGAGTTCCCGACGGTGCCTGGGTAAAGGGCGGTCAGGGCGTGCGGGCCTGCGGCGAGTGTGGCGGTGGTGATGCTGGCTTGGCTGGAGCCGTTGAGGGTGGCGGTGCCGATGAGGGTGATGCCGTCGTAGAACTGGACGCTGCCGGTGGGCGATGGGCCGGTAACGGTGGCGGTGAAGGTGACGGAGACGCCTCCATTGGAGGGATTGCTGCCGGTGGTCAGGGCGAGGGCGGTGGTGGTGGGATTGGCAATGGAGCCGATGGTGATGGTGCCGGGGCCGGAGAACCAGGTGTCGTTCTTGTTAGACGCATTGGACTGGGTGGAGCCGTAGGTGCCGTTGGGCTGGCTGATTCCATTAAGGGTGAGCAGGGAAATCTGGCGGGTGCCGATGTAGTCGATCCTCGCCCTGGCACCGGTGCTGATGAGGAGTGGGCCGCTGCCGAGGGCGCTGGTGCGGGTGAAGGCGAGGGTGCCAGCTGAAATGGTGGTGGTGCCGGTGTAGGTGTTGTTTCCCGAGAGGATCCAGGTGTTGACGCCGGATTTGGTGAGGCTGGTCACGCGTTGTGCAGCGGAGACGCCGAGGATGCTGTCGCTGATGACGCCGCTGATCTCTCCGGTGCCGGTCATGAAACCGGTATTGGAGTTGGCGGTGCTGGTGAGGGTGAGGGTTTTGCGGTTATCCACGCCTGCGGTGCCGGGGACGGAGAGATCGGCGGTGAATTTCAAGTGGCCGCTGGTGCCGCGGGTGGTGGCGAGGCCTGCAACGGTTCCCGATTGGTTGAGGGTCACACCGCCAGTGGTGCCGTTCATGCGGATGACGCGGTCGGTGGTTTCTCCGGGGCCGGTGTAGGTGAGTGTGGCGGCGTTGGCGGATGAACCGAGGGAGATAGTGGCGTCGGAGAGGATGGTGGGAGCGCCGAGGCTGCTGGTGGCAGTGCCGCCGGTCACGCTATTGAAGGAAGAGACCGTAAGGGAGCCCTCGGAGATGGTGACGGGACCGGTGAAGCTGTTAGATCCGGTGAGGATGAGCGGTCCGTTGGAGGTTCCCAGTTTGATGAGTCCGCCGGGGCCGGTGATGTTGCCACCGAGTGTCATGTTGCCGGTGGTGGAAAGGCTGAATGTATTGGTCGCTCCAAAGGTGATGGGGCCGTTGAGGTTGGCGGAGAAGCTGTTGCCATTGCTCACGGTGCCGCCGTTCAGCACGAAGGTGTTGATGAGGTTGTTGTTGCCGTTGAGGGCGAGGGTGCAACCGGATGCGAGGGTCACGGTGCCGGTTCCCAGCAGGGTATTGGCGGTGCCGCCGAGGGTGAGCGTGCCGGTGCTGATGGTGGTGCCGCCGCCGTGGCTGTTGGTGCCGGAAAGCGTCATGGTTCCAGAGCAGGATTTGGTCAGGCTCCCCGTGCCGGAAATGTTGCTGGAGAGGGCGACAGTGCCATTGCCGGAGCCTCCGAAAGTGAGGTTGGCATTAAGGACGATGGGCGCGCTGAAGGTGATGGCGTTGGAGCTGCTCTGGTTGATTTGCGGCAGCGTCGGACCATTGGCGCTGAAGGCGAGGCTGTTGCCTGAAATGGTCGCGGTGGCGGCGAGGTTGAGTTGGTTGAGGAGGAAGTTGTTGTTGAGATCGTGGGCGGGCGTGTAAGTGCCAGCTTGGTTGAAGTTGAGGGTGTACTTGGCGCTTCCAGCGGCGTTGGGAGCGAGGACCAGGCCGCTGTTGTTGGTCCAGTTTGCAGGGACGCTCCAATTTCCTGATAAGGCGCTGTTCCAAGTGAAGGTGGTGGCTTCCGGCGCGACGGTGAGGGTGACCGTGTAAGATTTGGTGCTGAGATCCTGGGCGGTGACGGTGTAGGTCTGCGGCGTGGAAAAATTCTGAGTGCTGCCACTGGTTGGTGAGCAGGTGGCAAGGGTGGAAAGGGTGTAGGTTGGAGCGAGATTGAGGGAGGTGCCGAAGGGCACGGTGAGGGTGATGTTGGTGCCCGTGATGATCGCCGCGCCGAAGGTCGGAAAGGTGAAAGTCAGGATGTCCTTGGCGGAACTGGTGGCGATGGTGATGGGAGAAGAGGTGCCGGTCTTGCCGCCGCTGGAGGTGGCGGTGAGGGTGACGGTTTCGGTGACGTCGTCTTTGGTGGTGATGTTGAAGGTGCCGCTGGCAAGGGTCTTGGTGTTGTCGCCATAGGTGCCGTTGCCATCGCTGTCGAACTGGGCGTTGCCGGTGCTGCTGGTCAGGGTGACGGCGGTGGAGTTGTCGCTGGTGACCGTGTTTCCGAAGGCGTCCTTGGCGCTGACGGTGGTGGCGAAGGGAGTGGCGGTTCCCTGGGGCGAGGAGGCGGTGACGGAGTAGGAACTGATGGCGGCGGGATTGACGGTGAGGCTGAGACCGGAGGCACCGAGTCCGGAGGCACTGCTGACAAAGCCATCGAAGCAATGGACGGTGGAGACGGCGGCGGTGGAGGGCGTGAGGACGCCGTTGCTGGACGCGCTGGTGGTGGCGATGCCGTTGACGAAGGTGAGGGTGGTGTTGGGTGTGGCGGCGAGCAGTGTGGCGTTTTTGGCGAGGCCGGTTTTATCGGAGACGGTGGCGGCGGTGCTGTTAGGCGAGGTGGCGAGACCGTAGAAGGAGAGAGCGCTATCGCCATTGAAGGCGGTGAGGGTGGCGCCGAAGGAGTCGAGGGCGGTGACGGTGAGGTTCACGCCGGTGCCTGCGGTGGTGATGGCGCTGCTGTTTCCCGCGACTTGGATCTTGTAGGCGGATGGGAGCGTGGAGGAGCCGCCGCTGAGGGTGAGGGTGATGGAGTTTCCCGCGTAGGCGACGCTGGCGGTGTAAGAGGGGTCTCCGATGACAGAGACGCTGCGGAAGGTCCCGGTGACGCCGTTGGATTTGGTGGTGCGGACGATTTCCACGGCGCTGAAGGCACGGGGAAGGCCGGTGGTGTCGATGACGAGGTCGAGGTTTCCGCAAGCGAAGTTGGCGGAGGCATTGGTGAGTAGGACACGATCGAGCGTGTTGGAAGCGGCGTTGATTTTGAGCGAGCCGAAGGCGGCGAAGGTCGGGCTGGTGGCGCTGGCGAGCGAGAGGGTGCTGCCGGTGGCATCGAGGGCGATGCTACCGCCGTTGTTGACGGTGACGGTTCCACTGATGGATCCGCTGCCGCCGAGGGAGCCGCCGTTGTTGATGGTGACGGGGGCGCTGCCGGTGGCGGCGGTGTTTTGAACGAGGAGTCTGCCGGTGTTGTTGACGGCGACGCTGGTGCTCGAGGTGGTGCCGGTGATGGCGAGGGTGCCGCCGTTGACGGTGGTGATGCCGGTGGCGAGGTTGGCTCCGGCGAGAGTGAGGGTGCCTAGTCCCGTTTTTGTTAGAGCGCCGTTGGTGGCGGTGGACGCGCCGGTGAGGGTGAGGTTGTTGGCTGTGACGTCGAAGGTGGCGGTCGTACTGGCGTTGATGGTGTAGCTGCGGTTGGTGCTGGCGGTCGCGCCGGTGTAGCGGAGGGTGCCGCCGTTGAAGACGAGGTTGGTGGCGGCAGTCGTCGCGAAGCCGAGGTTGCTGCTGGTGCCGATGATGGAGGTCTGAGTGATACCCGCAGTGACTCCGGTACCGCTGTTAAGGGTGAAGGTGGTGCTGTCCACGATGGTGGCGATCGTGGCACCGACGGGGATTTTTGAGCTGTTGATGGTTTGTCCGACGACAAGGCCGGCAGTGCTGCTGGCGATGACGGTGGCGGAAGAGGCGGTGGTGGTGAGGGTGGGAGTGAGGCCACCGTTGCTGATGGTGGAGACACTGAGAACGCCGCCACTGAGGGTGGTCACGCCGGCGTAAAAGTTCGAACCGGAGAGGGTCCAGGTGCCCGTGCCGGATTTGGTCAACTGGTTATTGCCGTTGCTGGCATTAGGAATCGTGCCGGCCAGTTCCGCCGTTCCCGCGGTGGAGCCCCGGAGAGTGAGGGTTTTGATCGCCCGGGTATCGATGCTTGCGAACGAGCCGAGAAACTTCAAATGGCCGGTTCCGGATTGGTCGAGCACGTAGGTCTCACCGCCCCCGCCATTGAGGCTGATCACGCGGTCTGTCGTCTCCCCCGTGCCAGTGTAGATCAGGCTGCCGCCCCTGAACGTGTTCCCAATGGCGCTTTGCGCGGTGCTGCCAGCGGTGCCAAGATGAATGGTGCCGTTGGCCACCGTGGTGGGCGCGCCGAGGCTGCTGCTGGCCGAGCGAACCGTGCCCAATGCGGCATTGGTGACGACGCTGTTGAGAGACGACACTTTCAAAAAGGCGTCGTTGTCCACGATGGTCATGCCGCTGTAGGTGTTGGTGCCCGTGAGTTCCAGGATCGTGCTGGAGGTCCCGGTGTGCTTGAAGCTCACCGCACCGCCGCCGGTACCGGTGGAATCCGTGATGTTTGCCGAATAGGTGTAGGTGCCGGCCGGGGCGTTTCTCGTGTCTACGCCGATGAAGGAACCGGCCAGCAGGCCGTTGTTGTTCACACCCGTCGACAACTGGCCGAACAGGGTGGCCGCTTGGGCGATGGTGAACTCGGTCGTGCCGTGGACGTTGAGCGTCAGCGTGGCACCGCCGGCCACGGTGATGTTGGCCGGGGTCCATTTGGTGGTATCATTGCCATAGAGCGAGGACTTCACCGTCACACCACCCGCGCTCACCACCGTCGGGCCGGTGTAGGTGTTGGTGCCGTTCAGTCTCAGGCCGCCCGAGTTTGTCTTAGTGAATCCGCCGATGCCACTGATGTTGGCGCTGATAGCGGGAAATCCCGAGTTGTTATTCGTAGCATCAATCGTGGAGTTGGCTGCCAAGGCGATTGTTCCGGCAAAAGTCAGGTCGCTGCCGCTTCCGGCGAAGAAAAGACTGCCTTGGTTCAAGGTGAGGGCGCGGTTGAGGGTGCCGACACCCGAATTCAGCGTCAGCCTGCCGCCGCTGTTGACAGTGATCGGGCCGGTGCCCGTGCCGCCGCTTGAGACGGATGCGGCCGCGTTGGTGGTAACGATCCCGGAATTGATGACTAGACCGCCCGTGTAGGAGTTTGGCGCGGTGAGGGTGACCGTGCCAGCACCGGACTTTGTCAGACTGAAACCTCCGCTGAGGATCCCCGAGGCGGTCAATGTTCTGCCTGACGCGACGTTCCACGTTTGGCTGGAGGCCAGCACGAGGTTGTTGGCCATCGTGAGGTTCCTAGTGGTGGAGGAAAGGTCGATGCCACTCGCGCCCAGAGTGAGCGTGCCCGCGCCGGTGATGCCGATGTCGCCCAAGGCCCCGGAGATGGCGATGCCGTTCCAAGTAGTGTTGGAGTCGAGTGTGAGTGCTGCGCCGAGAGAAGCGCTGGTCCATGTGGCGATGTCACCGGAGCCGGGCGCGGTGCCGCCCCAGCTTGCGCCAGCTGCAAGATCGGTGCCGGTGGCGGACTTGGTGATGGTGGCGGCATTTCCCAAGTGGTGGGACAAGGCGAGGATGACCGCGAATGTGGGTGTGAAAAAAGATTTCATGAAACCAGGACAAAGATAGACGGACGAAGGCGGCTTCCTTTTAAGGGGAAGCCGCCCAAGAGGGAGATGGATGGTAAGGTGGATTGGAACTCTTACGGAGTTTCGCTGACCTTGGCGCGGAGGAATGCCTTGGGATCGACCGGCACCGTGCCGGGGGCGCGGAAGGTGCGATAGGTCCAGCCTGCACCAGACAGAGCCGGCAATCCGGTCTGGATGGTGGTGGCATCGCCGCCTGTGACTTCTGTGATCGTATCAGCGAAGGTGCTGAGGACCCCATCCCCCTCGATGCGGTAGTAGATCACGTCGACCAGTGCGGATAGCTGGTCACCAGAAGATGGCGAGAAGGTGGCTCCAGCGCGGACCGGCATGGTCAGGGTCAGAACCTGATCGGCTCCAACCGTGGCGATCTTGCCAACAATCTTGCCATCATTGGCACCAGAGAGCGGGTTGCCGTCGAAGGCGAATTCATAGAGGTTGTTTTTCCCATCGCCATCCGGATCGTCGGCCTTGCCGTTCTCGAAGCCGGGAGCTCCGGTCAGGCCCTTGAGAGTCGCCCAGGCGTCGTAGGGCGTGCCGGCAGACACAAAGGCGATCTTGTTGCCTTCATAGGCATATTCCAGTGTGTAGCCAGCGGGTGGAGTTGGGGCTGACAAGAATGTGCCACCGGTGAGCGTGGTGTAGGTTGCCAGCACATAGACCGGGTCGTCGGGCGTGCCGCTGATGCTGTAAGTGACCGTCGCGTTGGAGAGGTCCAGTTCTGCGGCGATGATCTTGCCACTGGAACCGGAGCCGGCGGCATTGATGCCAAAAGCAACCGGCGTGGTGGCCGGAATCGCATAAATGGCCTGGCCGGAGGTGTCAAACGAGGCACCCGCCGCGATGGCGAGGGAGGTGGTGGTGGCGACCGAGCCGGTGGTGCCGAGACTGAGGGTGCCGGTCGAAACAGTCGTGGCACCGGTGTAGAGGTTGGTGCCGTTGAGGGTCTGGGTGCCAGCACCCGTTTTGGTCAAGGCAAGTACACCCGATCCATCAGTAAGCACGCCCCCGAACGAACCGCTCCCACCTGCGGTGCCAAGCGTGAGGGTGCTCGTAGTAGCTGCCACGCTATTGGTCACCGAGCCAGTTCCGGTGAGTCTGTCAAACCCCTCGTTCAAGCCATTGAGGTCGAGCGTTCCGCCACTCATATTGACCAAACCAAATTGCGTCTGGAATGGGCCATTGAAGATCTGGTTGCCTCCGGTCCCACTTAGCTGAACCGTGGCTCCGGTAGCGATGTTGCTGATGCCCGCAACTGCGTGGGGGCCAGCGACTGTCTTTCCAAGAATCACAACCCCTGCACTGGCATTGAGGATGAGGCTCCCGTTGTCGGTCGTGCCGCTGATCAGAAGCGTGCCGTCGCCGGACTTGGTCATGGTTTGACTGAAGGAGCCGCTGATAGCTCCGCTCATGATGCCATCGACGGCAGCGGCACCGTTATCAACTCGCACAGTGCGGTTCCCACCCACAGTGATCGGGTTTTGGAAATCCACGGTGTGGGTGGCGGTGGCGCTGCTGAGGATGAGCGTTTGGCTATTCAGTCCCGTGCTCGCCGTCGACCAAGCGATGGCTGCTGATGCGCCGCCGAGGTTGACTGTGCGATTTGCGCCGTAGGCCGCCCAGCCGCCTGCGCCGGTAAAGGTGGCGGCACCGATGGTGTTTGCTGCGGCGATTGGGCGGGAGAAGGTATTGTTATCCGCGCCCAGGCCGATCACGCCGCCGTTGAAGGTCAGCGCACCCCGGCCGCCAGTGGCTCCGATGCCGCCAAACAAGGCGTTGGCGTTGGCCAGCACCAAGGCTCCACCGCTCACCGTGGTAACGCCGGCATAAAGATTGGCACCGGAGAGCGTCCAGGTGCCGGTTCCGGATTTCGTCAACTGGTTATTGCCGTTGCTAGCGTTGGGAATGGTGCCGGCGAGTTCCACCGTTCCCGCGGTGGAGCCCCGGAGAGTGAGGGTTTTGGTCGCCCGGGTATCGATGCTTGCGAAAGAGCTGAGAAACTTCAAATGGCCAGTTCCGGATTGGTCGAGCACGTAGGTCTCACCGCCCCCGCCATTGAGGCTGATCACGCGGTCTGTCGTCTCCCCCGTGCCAGTGTAGATCAGGCTGCCGCCCCTGAAGGTGTTGCCAATGGCGCTTTGCGCAGTGCTGCCTGCGGTGCCAAGATGAATGGTGCCGTTGGCCACCGTGGTGGGCGCGCCGAGACTGCTGCTAGCGGAGTGAACCGTACCCAACGCGGCATTGGTGAAGACGCTGTTCAGCGAGGACACTTTCAAAAAGCCGTCGTTGTCCACAATGCTCATGCCGCTGTAGGTATTGGCTCCGGTGAGTTCCAGCGTGGTGGTACCAACTCCTGCGCCATTATTTCCTCCCGTGTGCTTAAAGCTCACTGCCCCGCCGCCGGCGCCGGTGGAATCCGTGATGTTCGCCGAATACGTGAAGGTGCTGCCCGCAGTGGCATTCCGTGTGTCCACACCGATGAAGGAACCGGCCAGCAGGCCGTTGTTGTTCACATTGGTCGATAACTGGCTGAACATGGTGGCCGCTTGGGCGGTGGTGAACTCGGTCGCAGAGACGTTGAGCGTCAGCGTGGCATTGGCGGCCACCGTGATGTTCGCCGGGGTCCATTTGGTCGTGTCATTGCCGTAGAGCGAGGACTTAACCGTCACCCCCCCCGCGCTCACCACGGTCGGGCCGCTGTAGGTGTTGGCACCGTTGAGTCTCACCCCGCCCAAGTTTGTTTTGGTGAATCCGCCGGTGCCGCTGATGTCGGCGGAGATGGTTGGAAATCCGGAGTTGTTATTCGTCGCATCAATCGTGGAGTTGGCTCCCAAGACAATGGTTCCGGCAACGGTCAGGTCGTTGCCGCTTCCGGCGAAGAAAAGACTTCCGCCATTCAAGGTCAGGGCGCGGTTGAGGGTGCCGACACCGGAATTGAGTGTCAGCCTACCGGCAGCGTTGACAGTGATCGGCCCGGTGCCCGTGCCTCCGACTGAACCCGTTGCGGCCGCGCCGGTCGCAACGATCCCGGAATTGATGACCAGACCGCCGCTGTAGGTGTTGGCACCGGAGAGTGTTAGGGTGCTGCCGGCACCACCATAAATCAAGGTTCCTGCCGAACCTCCGTTGGCAATCACTGAGGAAATGGTGGTGCCCTGCGCGTTCGCGGCAATGACCAGTTCGTTGGTGGAACCGATGATGATGCCGCCGGTGCTGGGCCCGCCGGAGACCGTCAAGAGGCCGGTACCGGCATTCATCAGGCCGTTGAGCGTGAGGGTGCTGGTTGCGTTGATGGCGGTCGTCGTGGCGGCACCCGTGTGGTAGCGCAGGGTGTTAGCCGTCAAAGCGGTGCTGGCGGGCATGGCCGCTACCGCGGCCGAGTATTCGTAATTCACAGTCGCATCGCTGACATCAGCCAAGGTGTTGGCCGTGGCCGTGGTTCCCGTCAGTGCCGAGATGCTGGTTGGAGTCGAGCCATCCGGGGAACCGATGGCATATCTCAAGGTCGTGGTGGAGCCGGTGGTCGCCCAGGGCCCGAGGATGCTGTTGGTGTTTCCAGTGATGGTGCTGATCGCACCAGTCAAGGTCGCGAAATTGACCGACCCATAGACGCTGGCGGTCCGGGTGATTGCGCCCAGAGTCAGGGTTTGGCCGGCGGACGTATTGTTCACGGTGGAGTTCCCGGCATTGACGGTGAGACCGTTCACGGTCTGGCCAGCACCCGTTCTGCTGTAATTGAAGATGCCTCCGCCCATCTGAAGGGTGGTGGCGCTGTCCAGGGATCCGGTTGCGCCCGATCCGACCGTGAGTGTTCCGGCGTTGACGACGGTGGCTCCGGTGTAGGTGTTCGCACCGGAAAGGATCTGGGTGCTCCCGCCGTTCTTGGTGAGGCTCATGGAACCGGCACCATCGCTGATGATACCGCCATAGGTGAACGAGCCAGCGGTCGCGTTGAGGCTGAGGGCAGTGGTGCTGGCAAAACCGGGGATGACGGTGCTCAGATCACCCGTCGCACCACTGAGACCGCCAAGGACGGGAGTGGTGAAACCGGTGAAGGTGACGGTGCCCGCGCCGGTGGTTACAATCGCGCTATTCTGGAGCGCACGTTCATTCGTCAGGTTCAGCACGCCAGCGCTGACGGTGGTGAGGCCGCTGAAGGTATTAGCGGTATTGAGCGTGGTGGTACCAGCACCTGCTTGGGTGAAGGACCCAGTCCCAGTGATGGGTGAAGAGCTGAAATCTGTTCCCTGGACCACTGCATCACTGCGGTTGATGGTCAAGTTGCCGTTGTTGAGGATGGTGCTGCTCGTGGAGAGCTTGCCGGTGGTGCCGCTGTTGCCGAGCTGCAGGGTGCCGGCGCTGATTACCGTGCGGCCGGTGTAGGTGTTGTCTTGGTCGAGAGTGAGCGTGTTGGCGCCGAGTTTGGTCAAGCCAAGGACGTTGGCCCCGCTGTTCGTATTGGCGATGACGCTGTCGTAGAGAAAACCGCCAGCGGCGGGATCGAGTCCCAGCGACGAACCGGACATGAATCCGTTGCTGGCCGCGTCGGACAATCCGAGAAGGGTGATGATGTTCGCCTTGGTGAACTGACCGACGCCGCCGATGTTAAAGGCCATGGTGGCACCGTCGGCCACATTGATGTTGGTCTTGGTCCAGGTCGCCGCGCCTTCGTTGTTGTAGAGTGAAACTTGGTTGGTGAACTGGAGGATACCGGCATCAACGCGGGTGTCACCGGTATAGATATTCGTGCCGGAGAGGACCCAGGTGCCGCCGCCGCCCTTGTTGAGTGCAATCGTGCCGCTGCCATTGCCGATGTTGCCGGAAATCGTGTTGGCGGTGGTGTTCGTGCCGGTGATGGTGAGGGTTTTAGCGCCTGCCGTCGAAGCGGTGATGCCGCCGCTGCTGTAAGTACCGGTGTGCGTTGCGTTCGCAGGGCTGGCATCGATGGAGGCATTGCCCGAAATCGTCAGGGGAGACGTGTAAGTCGCGGTGATGATGTTGGTCAATGCGCTGCCCGAGCCGAAATCGAGAACGTAGTTCGGGTTTGCTGCCGCGTTGTTCAACTCGACGGTGCCAAAGATCGTACCCGGGCCATTACCTGCACCAGCCGCGGTCTGCGCAGTCGAGTAACGCAGGAAGCTGCCCGCGACCACGCCGCTGCCACCGCCACCCGTGGCGAGTTTTGAGAGTGTTGAATTGGCCGCGTTCACGTTCAGGCGTCCGGAGCTGCCCAAGTTGATGGCACTGGTATTGGTGAAGGTAGTCGCGTTATTAACCTGTAGCGTGCCGGCGAGGATATTGGTCGCACCGGTGTAGGTGTTGGCGGCGGCAAGGGTGGTGGTGGTGAATGGGACATTGACGGTGACAGCGACGGCCCCCCCACCTAAACCGTTGCTGATGATACCGTTAAAGTTGGTTTGGCCGCCCAGGGCGCCAATGGTGATGGTCTGGAGGCCAGCAGCAGAGCCGGTGATGGTGCCGCCAAAGGTCTGGGTCTGGCCGCCACCGTTGGTGATGGCGATGGCAGTGGCCGCGCTGTTGAGGATAATCGGGGTGCTGATGGTAACCGCCTGATTGCCGAAGAATAGACCGGAGCCCGCCGTGGCACTGCCGAGATCGATGGCTGTGCCACCAGATAGAGTCGTTGCTGTGTTGAAAGTAATACTACGGGCAAATTGCGTACCAGAAACGGTGATTGTTGCCGTTGTCATGCCGGTGGCATTGAAGGTGAGATCATCAGCATTGGTCGTCGTTTGAGCAACAGTGGCAAGGTTACCCGCAAGGACCGTTGTCCAGTTTGCGGTTGAACCAGCAGTCCAGGTTCCGGTCGCTGCGGCTGCGGTGGTTGTGGCTCCATTGGTGTCCCACCAAAGGTTGACCGCCTGAGCGGCAGGTGTGGTCAGCAGCGCAGCGATGGCAGAGGCGAGCGCAAAGGAGAGACGGGCGGTCGGGAGGATGCGTGGTTTCATCTGTTTGAATTGGATTTCAGAGGATTGGGCAGAATGGATGGAAAATGACGAAGTGGAGGTGGAATTAAGCTTCAACCGAAAAGGCCGAGGTGGGGAATACGGACAAACATGCTCCGGGTTGCAGCAATCCTATTCGAGCAGGATGCGTTCCAATCGCTGCCGATATTCAGCATGTCTCGTTGGCCACCGGACTTGGCTCTCATGGCCGCGGGATCGGATCGGCGGAAAGTGGAGTGACTGGACGTCTCCATCAGAGGAGATCCGCTGGCGGCCCTGCGTGCACCATGAAAGGAATTGGGCATAATTCTCTTATCCACCATTACGTGACCCTGACAGACACCCCGAATCGTGTCAATCAAGCATCCGATGTAATAAGTCAAGTATTGCACCATTTGAAAATCATCGCCGCACCAGCCAAGTGCGCCTGGCATGACTGGTTTCAAGCGCTGAACTCGACTTCCTGATCCGGTCACCCTCCAGGCGATGAGCCGTGCTTTTCCCGATACTCCTTCGGGGTCATGCCGGTGTGCCGTTTGAACATGGGGAACATGTTGGCGGTGGTGCCGAAGCCGACCCTGGCGCTGAGTTCCTTGATCGATTCTTCGGTCTCCACCAGCAAGCGCTTCAGCTTTGAAATCCGATGACGGATCAATTCCTCGTTGATGGTGCGACCGAGGCTTTTCACGAATCCCCGCTCCAGCGCTTGGCGTCCGACGCCGACATGCTTCGCGATTTCCGGAACCGTGAGCTTCTCCGCGGATTGCCGTACCATGTAGGAAAGGGCCCGTGCCACGCGCGGATCGTTCACCGCGTGGAAGTCCGTGGATCTTCTCACCACCAGTTCCTTGGGCGGGATCAGGATGGGCCTGGCCGGCGGTGCTTTTCCGCGCATCAGTTCGTTGAGCAGCTTGGCCGATTCGTAGCCGCATTTCCATGCCGCCAGGTCGATGCTCGACAAGGTGGGATCGGCGGCGTTGCAGATCAGCAGGTCATTGCAGCAGCCGATCACGGCAAGTTGCTCAGGGATTTTCCACCCATCCGCACGGCAGATGGCGGAGACCGCGTGGCAGAGTTCATCGACGGGAAATGCAATGCCCAGCGGGGCTTCCCAATCTTGCTGCGCCCGCTTGACGCCATCGACGAAGCGCGCCCAGTTTTCGGCTTTGTCGCTGAAACCAGAATGCGTCAAATACGAGTTGCACGAATAGCCATGCTCCCGCGCCACTTCGGACATGCCTTCATACTGCCGTTTGGAGTCGGTTGATCCCTTGAAGCCGAAATGAGCGAGGCGCTTGTAACCACGTATGATCAAATGCTCGGCCGCCAATCGACCGATGGTGCGTGAATCGGGATGTACGCAAGGAACCTTGTCGGCCACCGGCGAGTCGATCCAGACATTGACCATGGGAATGCCGGCTTTCTGAGCCGCGATGTGGCAGTCTTTTTCGATCCGCCCGACGATGCCATCGTAGCGTTTTCCAAGAGCCAGCTCGTAGTGCGGGAAGTTTCCGAGATCAAAGGTCCAGTCCGCATGCTTTTCGGCAAAGTCGCGAATGCCAGCGAAGATCTCATAGTGCCGCTTGAAGGGCCAAGTGAGGTCCATGACCACCGCGACATGACGACTTCGAGGCATGGTCAGGTTCTATCGCATCCGCAGAACGAGGGGCAATCCTTGATTCGATTTGTACGAAGCTTGATGTCCGTGACCACAGACAATCGCCAGGCTCACGGCGCGGCACTGTCCACTTCCACATCGAGGAAGGCCGGGTAAATGCGCTGTGGGTCACCATGGCGCTGGAGGCTTTCCACCATGGCTTTGAGACCTGGCGTGACGTTTCCATTCCTGACTTCCTTGCCATTGATCTTCACGATCAGCGGCTTGGTGAAATCGATCAGGGACTCATGCAGCCAGAGCCGCAGCTTGAGGCCTTTGGCGGGGACGAGTGCCCCGGGATCGACAAGCGCCTGCTGCCAGTCGGGACTCTGATACTTGGCCTCTGCGGCGGTGGCTTCGGCCTTGATGTCGATGGCATTGGCGGCCTTGTCGACCTTCGCATCCAGATAAACATCGCGCTCTCCGAGGTCCTTGGTGACCTGCAGCCAGTAGGCACTGTCGTTGCGCTTCTTGTCGGCTCGGTAGGTGGTCAGCACCACGCGTTCAGGGTGGGTCCTGCGGGTGAGGCCGATCATCCAGGCCGGGCCGGGCTTGTAGTCGATGCCGTGTCCCCTGCCCTTCTGCTCATCGAGTAGATTGACGTAGCCTTGCGGATCCTGCTGGCGCAGTTCCTCCAGCCGCTGGTGGTTCTTGCGGGCATTGGTCACGCGGCCAAAAGCACTGTCCTTTTCCCCGACTCCCGTGCGGAAAGGGAGATTGCGCAGGTTCTCGACGTGGATGGATGAGCCGGAGCCACAGGCCATCGCACTGACGGCGGCCAGGCGATCGGTCATCCGGGTGGACAGCACCTCGGTGCCATAACCACCCTCGGAAATGCCCAGCATGTAGACCCGATCCGGATTCACCTCCCAGTTGACGAGGGAATAGCGGATCATCTGGTCATAGGCCACCACATTGAAATCACGCCACCAGCGCCCATTGTTGTCGTCCACCATGCGCGGCACGAAATAGATCGCGCCATCGGGATAGAGCGACGCGGAAAGCGAGGCCTGGGTCTGCCATTCACGCGTATTGACCGGCCAGGCATGCGGGTTCGGCAGCTTGTCCGAAGTGCCGCCGCCACCGTGCATGGCGATCACCAGCGGCCAGCCACCGGCAGGCTTTTCGCCACGGGAGAACACGAGATAGGGCATGTCCAGCCCATCGGCGATGTGGTACTTTCCGGGCGACAACTCGTTCTTCACTCCTTTTTCAAGCTTGAGCGGAGATTTGAATGCTCCCTCTCCCGCCTTCTTCGCCGCAGCGGAATAGTCGGCAAAAAGGCTCCGGCGCAGTTCATCTAGCTTCGCCAAATCCGCAGGCTCATCCTTGAAGGCCACTTCCTTTCCCGCCAGGGCAGCCACGAAAAAGTCCACGCGACTGCCCGCCGCGGCGGAGCTCTTGGTTTCCTCGGCCTGAAGCGGAGCTGCCATCGCGCCGAGCAGCAGCACGGTCGACACTGTCATCGCGTTGAAATTCACCCGCTGAATCTGTCGAAGCCCCGCATGCACCGCCATCAAAATCCCCCGGCGCGTGAGGACCAGAATGGTCTATTTCTTGTAGGGAATCGTGCCCGTGACGGGATCCACCTTGTAGCCCCACTTGGCGATGTAGTCCGGGCCTGGGAGAAACTCATCCTTCTGCTCGGCGAGCTTGCGCTTAAGCAGAGCTTCCTGCTCGGCCTGGAGTTTCGCGTGCTCCGGCTTTCCGACGAGATTCTCCAACTGGAGCGGATCCTTCTCGTTGTCATAGAGCAGCCACGGACCATTCAGATCGCGGACGTAGGTGTAATGAGGACTGCGGACCTCGCGATATTCCCGGCCTCCCTGGGCGCGGGTGAATTCGCCAAAGGGCGTGGTGCAGCGGATGACCGTCGCGCCGCCCGAGGGATCGGCTCCACCGCGCAGGTAGCCGGTGAAATCGAAGCCTTCGACGCTCTTCGGGATCGGCTTTCCGCAGAGCCCGAGGAGGGTCGGCATCAAATCCTCGCTGTTGATCGCGCCTTCGATCCGACGCGGCTGGATGCCGAGCGTTTCCGGAAAACGGAAGAGCATCGGCACGCGGGCGGACTCCTCCCATGGCCGCTGCTTCCGCTTCTGGCCGTGGGACTCGATCATGTCGCCATGGTCGGAGGTGAAGACGACGATCGTGTTCTGATCCAGACCGGTTTCCTTCAGCGTGGCCATCAACTCGCCCATACAGTCATCGAGCGCGGCGCAATGGGCGTAATAGCCAGCAAGGTCCTTGCGCGCGGCGGCACGATCGGCCTCCGGCACGTTGTCGCGCAGCACGATCTTGTCGGGCGGATACATCGCGCGGTAGTTCGCCGGAGCGGTTTCGTAGGGATTGTGCGGCGGGCCCCACGCGAGCCAAAGCATGAACGGCTTGTCGGACTTGGCGTGGCTCTTCAGATACTCCTGCGCGTCGTGGGTCTGCGCGATGGCATCGTAGCCGTCCCACATCAGCTTCTCCGGTCCGTCGGCGTAGTAGGGCGACTTGTTGTAGTCGTGCGTGCATTCGAGGACCTTCCAGTAATCGAATCCCTGACGGCGCTCGCGCGGAATGAAGGCGCTGCGGCCATGCCCGTCGATGTGCCACTTGCCAATGCACCCGGTGTCATAGCCTGCGGCTTTGAGTTCTTTTGGCAGCGTGACCGCCTCCGGATTGAGCGGCACATCGTTGATGAAAATGCCGTGCGTCTGCGGGCGCTGGCCGGTGAGCAGCGTGGCGCGCGTGGGTGAGCACACCGGCATGCCTGCGACCGCCTGGGTGAAGTTGGTGCTTTGTTTCTCCAGGCGATCCAGGTTCGGGGTCTTCACATTCGGATCGCCCGCGAAGCCGAACGCCTGCGCCCGCCACTGGTCGGCGATGATAAAGAGGATGTTGGGCGCTTTGGCCGGCGCAGCATGGAGCACGCCGCACGCGAGGATCGCGGACACGAGGGAAACGAAGGGGCTTTTCATGACTGGAAAGCAGCATACCAGCCGCTTTTCCCGGATCATGCAACCCCATCAAACTCCGCGCCATCCACCCGGCGTCCCATTTGAAAATCCGCCCATGCTCCCACTTGCCTTGGTCCATTCTCTTGGTAGCCTGCCGACCCTATGAAAACCTGGCATTACCACTCCACCTCAGGCAGCACGGCCACCACTTCCGATGAGAACCTTCCCGAACTGATCGCGGGCGGAACGATTTCCGCCGGCACCATCATGTGGACCGACGGCATGACCGGTTGGGAACCGGCTGCGAAGGTCCTTCCTGACCTCTTCAAAACGCCCGGTGCCCCTCCCCCGCTGCCCACAGGTGGACCGCCGCCGATTTCGAAGCGCTCGCATGAGGTCGACTACCAGATCCACGGCGAATCAATCCAGATGGTGGAGATCGAGCTCGATCCCGGCGAGACCGTCATCGCGGAAGCCGGGGCGATGAACTACATGGAGGACGGCATCCAGTTCGAAACCAAGATGGGCGATGGCTCGACGCCGGACACCGGCTTCATGGGCAAGCTGATGGCGGTGGGCAAGCGCGCTCTAACAGGTGAGTCGATCTTCATGACCCATTTCACCAACCGTGGCTCCGGGAAAAAGCATGTCACCTTCGCCGCGCCGTATCCCGGCACGGTAGTGCCGATCGACCTCTCGGAACTCGGTGGCGAGCTGCTTTGTGAAAAGGACGCCTTCCTCTGCGCCGCGCTCGGCACGCAGGTCGGGATCGCGTTCAACAAGAAGCTCGGCGCAGGATTGTTCGGCGGCGAGGGCTTCATCCTCCAGCGTCTCCTGGGCGACGGCATGGCCTTCGTCCACGCGGGAGGCACCGTCATCCGCAAGGAACTCAAGGGCGAGAAACTCTTCGTCGACACTGGCTGCCTGGTCGCCTACACCAAAGGCATCCAGTACGACATCCAGCGCTCTGGAAACCTCAAGTCGATGGTCTTCGGCGGCGAGGGACTTTTCCTCACCACCCTCCAGGGCCACGGCACGGTCTGGCTCCAGAGCATGCCGTTCTCCCGACTCGCCCAGCGCATCACCAGCATGTATCCGTCCGGAAAAGGCGAGGGCTCGGTGATCGGCGGGCTGGGGAATTTGTTCGGGGATTGAACACCGAACGTCCAACATTGAACGTCCAAGGCCGAAGGGCGTAGCAGTCCTGAAAACATGGAACTTGGTTGCACGCCGTCCAAGGACCCACGACTTCAAACTCGACGTCCTCACACAATGATTGCCGCGAAAACAAACAAACTCATCCTCTCGGTGACCGGAATTCTGGGCACCGTATTGGGCATGTTTCTTTCGGGTGCATCGAGAAGGCACGAGTTCGCCACGAAATTCCAAGCCTCGCTGGATTACGTCGAAATCGCGCCGCCATCAGGAAACTACAAGATCGACTATGCCACCTCCACCGAGGAACTGATCGATAACTTCTACTCTTTCGGGCTTACCTTCGGTGATCAATCCCAGAGGGATCAGTGGTGTGCGTCGTTGGATGACCTCAATCACGCCCCGAAGAAGCCAGGCAGACTCGTAACCATCACCACACGCAAGCATCAATCCTCCTGTGATGTCTGGATTCACAAACTCATTTCCAAGTAGCTTCTGCGTTCTTGCCCAAGGCCGGATCGCTGGTATTCTGCCCCTATGACTCAGGCCTTGGCCCACATCCTCGAAGAGGTCGGACAGCTTTCCGCACTTGAGCGCGCTGAACTCACCGACTGCCTGGTTGAGGGCCTCATCCGCGAGGTTCCGGCGGACATCGCTGCGGCCCAGATTTCAGAAGTCAGGAAGCGTATTGCCCAGGTCGAATCGCGTGAAATCACGCTCATTCCCGGCGAGGAGGCGCTCGCTCAAGTCCGTCAACTGCTTGCCTCCACACAGGCGTCGAACTGATGGCGACGAGCTACGGATTCCATCCTGAGGCGCTTTTCGAATACGCCGAGGCGACCCACTACTACCTCCAAGTCGCATCACCAGAGGTGGCGGAAACTTTCATCACGACCGTCGAATCGGCCATTGCCTCGATCCTCGAAAATCCGGATCGCTACCGCGTGGTCGAGCCACCGGAGATCCGGCGCTTCGTTTTCAAGCGCTTTCCATTCGTCATCTACTACCAATGGGATCCGCAGCTTGGGCGGGTGGTCATTCATGCCATCATGCACTGCAGCAGGGAGCCCAGCTACTGGCGTGGGCGTGTTGGGCGATAAAATCTTCGCACGTTCTGAACCCTTGCCGGGGCGAATCTCCTGATCCAAGCTCGGCCATGCGCTTCGGCCACGGACATCTCGCCTACTGCACCAACATCCACCCGGCGGAAAGCTGGGAGGAAACCTTTCGGGCGATCTCGACTCATGCGATGGCGGTGCGCGATCAGGTGGTGCAGGCGGGCGAGCCCTACGCGATCGGCCTGCGGCTTTCCGCCGGCGCGGCGAGGGAGCTGCTCGAAGGCGACCGGCTGGAGCATTTCAAAAAGTGGCTACTGTCGGAGAACGCCTATGTCTTCACGATCAACGGCTTTCCCTACGGCGACTTCCACGGCACGCGGGTGAAGGAAAACGTCTTCAAGCCCGACTGGTCGACGGCGGAGCGGCTCGATTACACGAAGCAGCTTTTCATGATCCTCGCCGCGATCCTTCCGAAGGGCGTGGACGGCTCTGTCTCGACGCTGCCTGGCTCACACAAGACCTTCGGCGCGGATGAAGCCGCCATCTTCGCCAACCTCGAAACGCTGGCGGTCTTCCTCGACGAGCTGTCGTTCGAAACGGATCGCGATTTCCATCTCGGGCTGGAACCCGAGCCACTCGGTCACTTCGAAAACACAGCGGAAACGATCGCGTTCTTCGAGCGGATGAAAGCGGTGTCGCCCGATCCGGCGCGACTGCTTCGTCGACTCGGCATCAACTACGATGCCTGCCATTTCGCGCTGCAATATGAGGACGCCCGTACTTCGCTGGATGCGCTCGTCGCCGCTGGATTGAGGATTTCGAAGATCCATCTTTCGTCGGCGATCTCGCTGGATCCAGGTGACGAAGAGTCAGTGAAAGCGATCCGGCGATTCGAGGAGCCTGTGTATTTCCATCAGGTCATCGCGCGTTCGGCGAATGGGAGCTTGAAGCGCTTCATCGATCTCCCGGACGCCCTCGCAGCACAGGAGCCTGCGGAGGAATGGCGGGTGCATTTCCACATTCCGCTCGATGCGGAACCTGCCGTGCCACTGGGGTCGACGCGGCAGCAAGTGATCGATGTGTTGGCCTGGCGTCGCGACCATCCGTTGACCTGCACGCATTACGAAATCGAAACCTACACCTGGGGCGTGCTGCCGGAGACGATGCAACGTCCGGTGGTGGAACAGATCGCGGCGGAATACCGCTGGGTGGAGGCACAGGCATGAACGACACTGGAAAATTCCGCGCGCTGCTCGCCACCGCACGCCTGCCGAACATTCCGAGCGTGATCAGCAACGTCTGGTTCGGCGTCGCACTGGGGGCCTGGCAGTGGGGCTGGGACAGCGACCGCTCACTCTTCATCAAGGGCGCGGTGCTCGCCCTCTGCGGCGTGCTGCTCTACCTCGGTGGAAATTTCCTGAACGACTGGCACGATCGCGAATGGGATGCCGAGAAACGTCCGGAGCGCGCCTTACCCCGTGGGCTGTTCTCGCCACTTTCCTATCAGCTCCGCGCGATCCGTTTCCTGGGGCTGGCGGTCATCATCGCCTACTTCATCAACGTGCGTTGCAGCATCGTCGCGGCGGTCATCGCAGGTTGCGTGGTCATCTACACGCTTTGGCACAAGAAGGCGGCGTGGGCGGTCATTCCGATGGGCCTGTGTCGTGCGCTTCTGATCGTGATGGGGTTCCTCGCCGTGGAGCCGGAGTTGCTGAGGACGGAAACCGTTTACCGCATGCGGCTGGTCGGGACCGTGGCGGCGACTCCGACTTTCTGGGAACTACATCAGTATTTCATCGTCGTCGCGCTGCACGCCTCCGGGTTGTTTTTCTGGATCGTTGGACTTTCGCTCAACGCCCGCTACGAAAGCATGCCCAATCCCCCAACCGGGCCGCGTTTGCTCGCAAAGGCGCTGCTCTGCCTGCCGGTCATCCTGATGGGCGCGTGGTGGATCCGCTGGTATCCGTATCCGACGCTACTCGGCTCCCTGCCGCTGATCCTCACGCTGGTCACGGTGCTCGTGAAAAGGCAGTCGATCCCGGTGATGGTCGCGTCCCTGCTGGCGGCGATTCCTCTGGTAGAAGGCGTGGCCGCATTTCCGATCGCGCTGTCACAGGTGCCATCCGGCGAGCGTGTCTGGGAGCAACCGGTCCTGCTGGTGACGCTGGTTTTACCCGGACTCGCCTACATGATCGGACGGCGTCTGCAACGCTGGGTACCCGCCACCTGAACTTTCCGGCCTTGCCCGCAACCCTCCTTTCATTCACCAAGCCCTCGCATGAGCATCGCCGACAAGCAGCAACAACTCCTCGAGGACCTCTCGCTGTTCCAGGATTGGACCGAGCGATACGAGTATGTCATCAGCCTCGGCAAGAAACTCGCGTCGATGGACGCCGGGGTGAAAGACGCCGACCACCTGATCAAGGGCTGCCAATCGCAGGTCTGGCTGGATGCGACTTTCGCCGATGGAAAGGTCCGCTACGTCGCCGACTCCGACTCGGTCATCACCAAGGGCATGATCGCGCTCTTCGTCAATGTGCTCAATGACCAGACGCCGGATGCCATCCTCACTGCTGACCTTTCCTTCATCGATCAAACCGGCCTCAAGGAGCACCTCGCGCCCACCCGCGCGAACGCGCTCAACCTGATGGCCACCCAGATGAAACAACGCGCCCTTCAATTCGCCTCGCAGTCATGATCGCCTCACTCCTCGAATTCGGCTGGTTCAATGACCCGAACGCCTGGGCCGCGCTGTTCACCCTGACCTTGCTGGAGATTGTCCTCGGCATCGACAACATCGTCTTCATCTCGATCCTGGTCGACCGCCTGCCGCTGGAGCAGAGGAAGAAAGGCCGCTTGATCGGTCTGAGCCTCGCGATGGGAGCGCGGATGGTTCTGTTGTTGTCCATTAGTTGGATCATGAGCCTGAAGGATCCGATCTTTCATCTCTCCGTGCATCCCACCCTCTGGGATATGATGCCCAAGGCCGCCGAGCACGGAGGCCAGCTCGGATTTTCCTGGAAGGATCTCATCCTCCTCGGTGGCGGATTTTTCCTGATCTGGAAATCGACGAAGGAAATCCACCACAAGCTGGAAGGCGAGGAGGAATCCGCACACGGCACCCGCGCGGTCGCCAGCTTCGGCGCGGTCCTGGTCCAGATCGCGTTGATCGACATCATCTTCTCGCTAGACTCCGTCATCACCGCCGTCGGCATGGTCAATGATCCCAGCCGCGTTTCGCTGATGATGGTAGCCGTCGTGATCTCCATCGCAGTCATGATGCTGGCCTCCGGCTTCATCAGCGACTTCGTTTCCAAGCATCCCTCGGTCAAGGTGCTCGCGCTTTCCTTCCTCATTCTGATCGGCACCGCCCTGATGGCAGAGGCATTTCATTTCCACATTCCGAAGGGCTACATCTACTTCTCCATGGCGTTCTCGCTGCTGGTCGAACTGGTGAACCTCAAGGTCCGTTCTACGCACAAGGAACAGGTTCCGCCGGAGATTTGAAAGCAACAGCCCGAATGATAGGCTCGAAGATTTTCTCATCGAGAACGATGCGTGGCGGCACAATAATGATCCGGCTTCTCAGCCGATTTGCATTCTAAGGTCGCGGACGGTCCAGAGGGTATTGGCAGCGAGGGCGGCGCTGCCTTTCATGCGCCGTGCTCCGTCCTTGCGCCGGACGCTGAAGCGTTCGCGTGAGGCGGTGAAGGCTTCGTTGACAAAGACTTTGCTGCCGATGACGGCACCGTCGCTGAAGTAGCGGATGCGGCAGCGCAGCATGGCGGCGAGGCCGAGTTCAGGCAGGACGGTGCCGTTGTCCTCGGCTGTGGTGTTGAGCTCGCCTTTGACTTCGGCTTTAAGGGCGTGGCGGGCGGCTGTTAGATCGGCGCGACCGCTTTTTCTTTGGAGCGCGAGACCGAGGAGTTGCCGATAGATTTTGGCAGCGTCCTGCCATTTGCCTGCCTCGAATCCTACGCCGCGATGGCTGAGGCAGGCGCGGACGAGACCTTCGCGGGCCTTTTTGCCGTTGCCCTTTTTCCCTCCGCCGATGGCCTCGCCGTAGCTACTCCAACGGTAGTGGGCGGGGTCTTTGACCATGCCGGCTCTAACGGGATTGAGGTCGATGTAGGCGGCCATGGTGCGGGCGGCGATCCCGCTTTCGACGATGACGCTTTTGTAGCGCTGTTCCCAAAGGGTGCCGCTGCGCTCATGGGTGCGGTTGAACCAGCGGGTGAAGCGCTGGAGGAGGGTTTTCATGAACTCGCTGAGGGAGTGCATGCGGTAGGTGTGGCGGGTGTGGGTTTCCGCAGCGAGGGCGTCATTTCCGGCCTGCCGGGCGTGCTGGAGTTCCTGCGCGACGTCTGCGACGAAAGCCGCCGATTGGATGGCGGCCAGTCGTTTCAGCAGCAGCTCGTCGGAGATTCCCCCTTCCGGCATCGGCGGGACTTCCAAGAGGAGGTGAAAGTGATTCGACATCAGGCAGTAGGAGAGCACGCGGCATCCGGAGAAGTTTTCCTGCATGCGCATGAACTTGCGGAACTGTTCGCGCTCGTCATCCCCCAGCACAAAGCGCCGGTCGACCACGCGGGAGATGCAGTGGTAAATGGCGGGTTTGCCGTGGGAGTCCTTCCAAGGAGCAAGCCAGCGTGAGCGTCTCATGCCGCGAGGCTAGCCAGAGAGAAGAAGGCGACAAGAGGAT
>JANOKL010000003.1:0-14156 GCA_031419215.1 Luteolibacter sp.
CGCCCGGGATGACACCTTCACGATCCGTGCCTACGGGGACGCGCGCGACAAGACCGGCAGGATTACCGCCCGTGCCACCTGTGAGGCTGTGGTTCGCCGCATTCGCGATTATGTCGATCCCACCGATCTCGCCGAGATCACCACGCTGCCAACGAGGCCGGTCAACGTCTCCTTCGGTCGTCGTTTCCAGCTCGTTTCGATGCGCTGGCTAAACCCTTCGGAAATCTGACCATCGACCCTTTGCCTCGCACTCGTCATCCTGTCTCTATTCCCATGCGCCGTCTCTTCACCCTTGTCTTCGTGCTCTCCGTCCTAGGCACTGCCCCATCCATGGCAGGCCGGACTTGCCGCATTCTCTTTCTCTCCGCTCCAGCCGATGCCCCGGCAAAGCTTCAGCTTTTCGATGGGAAGGCCAGCCAGGAAGTCGAGTTGCCCCAGATGAACCTCTCTCCGGTTTACAAGCTGCCCGATGGTGAGCTTGTGATTCGTCTGCTCACCACCGCGCCCCTCAAGCCTGAAGAAGTCAGTCCGGACGCCCCGAAAGCCGCCATTCCGCAGACCATGACGGACTTCTACCTCCTCGTGAGCAGTGATTCCGCCAACAAGATCGTCCCCGTGAAGCTTCAGGTCATCGACGCGGACGCCACGAAGTTCAGACCGGGTCAAATGCTGTGGTTCAATCTAACACCCAACAGCGTCGGAGGTCAGGTCGGTACCGAACAACTCGCGATGGCGGCCAATTCGAAAATGATCATGAATGCCCCCGCTTCAAAGAACGAGGACTACAACGTGAACCTCTCTTTCCGGATACCGGGAAACGAAGTGCTCTACCCTCTTTGCGAAACGAAATGGCGTCATGACAACCGCTCGAGGAGCGTTCTTTTCGTCATTCCCCAAGCTGGCAGCCGCTCCCCGCAAGTGCTGGGATTTCCAGACTTCCGCGAGCCCGAGAAGAAGGAAGGTAAGCCGTAAGGAAATAGGCCTTCACTCCGCGCTCATGATGCTTTTCACGACCTCTTCGGGGTCGATGTCGGCGCGTTGGTAAGTCCGCATCGCCGAGCGCACCATCGCCACCGCGCTCTCGCGTTCGTCCTGCACCACGTTGACGTCCAGCTCCTGGAGTCGCTGCACCTCCGCCGGATACTTGGCCCGACCGAAAAGGATGATCCCCGGATTCCGCTCGCGCACCAGCGGCACGGCCTGACAGGTCATGTCGACGGCTGGAAAGGTGAAGGCCACCAGCCTCGCGCGACCGATCCCGGCGAGGTCGAGCGCTTCCGGGTGAGTGGCGTCGGCGAAGAGCACGAGCTGCCCTTCCTTCTTCAAGTCCCGCACGGTGTCCGAGTTCAGTTCCATCACCAGGGTGTCCACGCCGCAGCGTTTCAGTGCCTCGTTCAGGGCGCGTCCCACCGGGCCGTAGCCGCAGATGACCGCGTGATCGGAAAGTTCCTTGATCGCCTTCGTGGGGGCCAACGCCTCGGACATCGGCCGGCGTGAGCGGAACCAGCCGCGCCTTTCAAGTTGTCGACCAGCTGGTCCACTCGCCCGCATCAGGGTCGGCACCAGGCCCATCGTGACCGCGCTGCAGATCAACAGGAACTGAATCACCGCCGGATCGAAGTTGTGGTATTCCTCGGCCTTTCCCATCAGCACCAGGGAAAATTCCCCCGTGCTCGCCAGCGCCGCCGCCGTCAGCAGCGCCGGCCTCAGCGGCAGGTTCATCAGCCGCGTCACCGTGAACACGATCCCGCCCTTCAGCGTGAAAATCAGCACGCAGCCCAGCACCACCTTCGGCCACTCCGCGACCACCACGCCGAGGTCGATCTGAAGCCCGACGGAGATGAAGAAGATCGCCAGGAACAGGTCCTTGAACGGCAGGATGTCCGCCATGATCCGGTGGCTGTAAATCGACTCGCTCACCACCAGTCCGGCGGCGAAGGCTCCTAGCGCCAGCGAAAGATCGAGCGCTCCTCCCGCCAGCGCGACGCCCGAGCAGAGCGCCACCACTGTCAGCGTGAAAAGCTCCCGGCTCCGCGTTCGCGCCACCGCGTGCAGCAGCGGCGTGATGCCATAGCGACCCAGCACCAACGCCCCACCGAGAAAGAGCAGGCCTTTTCCCGCCGCCACGCCGATGCCATAAGCGATCGAGCCCTCGCTCTTTCCGAAGATCGTCGGCAGGATCAGGATGAACGCGATCACCAGCAGGTCTTGGAAAAGCGCCACCGAGAGGGCCGCGCGCGCCGCCGGATTGTTCGGCTGGCCGAGGTCCTGGAAGGATTTCATCGCCACCGCCGTCGAGCTCAGCGCCACCGCGACGGAAATCACCACCGCCTCCGCCATCGGGAAACCGAGGACCGTGGCCACCGCCACAGTGATCAGCGAAGTCAGCAGCACCTGCAGGCCACCGCCCAGCAGCGCCATGCGCCAGAGATGGGAAAGCTCGCCCAGCGAGAACTCGATCCCCAGAGTGAACATCAGCAGGATCACCCCAATTTCCGCCAGGTGGGTGATCACCGCGTCCGCCTCCGCGCCGCCCGCGAAGGGCAGCAGCCCGGCATTCGCGATCACCACCCCGCACAGCAGATAACCAACCAGCAAACTCTGGCGGAAACGGATCAGCACCAGCGACACCAGCACCGCCAGAATCAGCACCAGGCTCAGCAGCGCGAACAGGGGAGAAACATCTGCCGCCGAGGCCGCCAATACGCGCAGGCCCATCATCAATTCGTCAGTTCGGCGTTGGCAGATCGGCAATCCATTCAAACGTCATACTCGACCATCCAGGTGCAGGTGACAAGCAAAGGCCTTGAAGTTCCTGTTTGCCACCCGAGCTGCTGAAGAGAAATGACAAATGTTCAAAGGCCTAACCGAAGGAAATCCTCAAAGCCCTGCCACGGTGGCGCGCGTCATTTGCTTCACCTGCTCCCAGGTCCTCTCATCCAAAGAAACCGGATCCGGCTCGTCCTCGGCGTCCTCAAACCATGCCAAACTCCGAATCACAGTGAAGGCATCCGTTGTGGGATACTTTTCCGTGAAGAATCCGATCATCGACTTGATGGGAAAATGGTCGAGAAGCTCCACGAAATCGAAAAAATCCTTTTTGGATCCGCGGTTCGCGATTGCGTTCAGCTTCATCGCCACCACATCAGGCAAGGACAGCAGCGTGATCCCACCGATGGATTCCGCAGGTTCGAGAAGCCGATAGGCGTGGCGCATCAAATCCAGTTTCACCCCACCGGCGTCCATCGTCAGCGAGTTCCTCGCACGTCCAATCACCGTCGCATCCACAAGATTGAGTTCGTCAAACAGAGCCTCCGGCGCGAATTCCCGAATCGTGAAAAAATCCAGATCCACCGACAGCCGATGCCCGAACCGCAGGGCTAGTGAAGTGCCGCCTCCGAGCGCGAAATCCTGAATGGCGCGATGCGGGGCCAAACGAAGCAGCAACCTTTTTACAGGCTCTGGAACGACGTCGAAGCGGAGCATCGGAAAGAGGAAGGCGGAAGTTGGAACCAGGCGCAGCAGAACGCAAAGGCACGGGGTTGGAGGCTGCGCAAGTTCATAACCAACTCAGCAAGCTGTGGTTTTCCGTAATGGGCGACTAGAATCTGCCAGTCGCTCCATCTCCCGTATTCGAGCACCCGCTTCGTCAGCCACGAAGAATGACGCACCGGATCGATCCCAGTGCGCTCCACGTCCCAGAAAAGATGATCGGACAAGGCAACCACAACGGCAATCTAGCCATGATCGGATCTCAGGGAAAGTTCTGAAATTCTGCCAAAGTCACGATCTCACCGCCAGTGCCTGCTCGAAGGCGAGGAAGAGCTTGAGTTTTCCGTAGCTGATCTGGCCGCCGAGTTTTTCGAAGATGGGGCTGAGGGCGATGCCGTCGTGGCCTTCGAAGGCGCGACGCATGTCGCTTTCCTCGGCTTGGGTGTAGATGCCGCGTGGGTCGATCTTTTCGCCGCTTTCCACGGCCTTCGCGAGGTGGCTCTCGATGGTGGAAAGGGTGAAATCCCGCTCGACCGCGATGGCTTCGAGGCTGAGGCCCGCCTTAAAGCGTTCGAGCGTGACAAGGGCGGTGCCGTTGAGCGCGCCTTCCGTCTGCATCTTGCGGACGGGTGGAGCGGCGCGAAGCGAGGCAAACGATTGACGCGGATGGAGGGCAAGCCAGTCGGCGATGATCTCCAGCATCAACGCACCAAAGTCGGCGAACTTCTTTTCCCCGACGCCGGGAATCTTCAACATGCCAGCCGCATCCGACGGATAGCTGCGGGCCATGTGGCGCAGAGTCACATCCGAGAAGACGACATAGGAAGGCACGTCGCGGGCATCGGCGAGTTCCTTGCGCTTGGCGCGGAGCTCGGCGAAGAGGCCTTCATCGCAGGGAATGTCGCCCGCTTTCGCGACCGAGGTGGCACTCGCTTCGCGGACGGACTCCGGAGCGCGGCTGAGGGTGAAATTTCGACCGTCCTTCAAGGCCGCGAGCCCGGAGTCGGTGAGGCCGATGGTGGAGAAACCGTCCTGCGATTGCTGTAGCAGATCCAGGCGCAGGAGCTGGCGACCGAGCGCGACCCATTCGGCGCGAGGCGTTTCCTTGCCGATGCCATAAGTGCTGAGCGTGTCATGCTTCCAGCGGCGGATCTTTTCGGTGTTCGCGCCGCAGAGGACGTCGGCGATGTGCTGGAGGCCGGTGGTGAAGCCGCTGAGCTGGCGGACGCGAAAGACACAACTGAGGAACTTCCGGCAGTCGAGCGTGGCATCGTAGGTCTCGCGCGGCGAAAGGCAGGAATCGCAGCCGCCACAGTTTTCATGCGGCCAGTGTTCGCCGAAGTAGTGGAGCAGGTGCCCGCGACGGCAGCCATCGTCCTCGGCGTAACCGGTCATCTGGTCGAGCTGCGCCCGCGCCACCGCCTGGGCCTGCGGGTCGCTGATCTCGTCGAGAAACTTGAGCTGCTTCATCACGTCGCCACGCGAGTAGAGCAGCAGGCAATCGCCCGGCAGTCCGTCGCGACCGGCACGACCGGTTTCCTGATAGTAGCCCTCGACGTTCTTCGGCAAATCGAAATGGATCACCCAGCGGACGTTCGGCTTGTTGATGCCCATGCCGAAGGCGACCGTCGCACAAACCACGCGGGCCTCATCGCGGAGAAAGGCCTCCTGGTTGCGCGAACGCTCGGCGGCCTCGAGCCCGGCGTGATAGGCGACGGCGGAAATTCCCTCGGCCCGCAGCGTGGCGGCGAGGGATTCGGTCGATTTACGGGAAGCGCAGTAGATGATGCCCGCGTCCTGGGGTCGGGCGCTGGCGAACTCCCAGACCTGGCGCTCAGGCTTGCTCTTTGGAATGACGCGATAGCTGAGATTTGGTCGGTTGAAGGAGGAAATGAACACCTGCGGCTCGCGAAGGCGGAGCTGGCCGATGATGTCCTCGCGGACACGGGGCGTTGCCGTGGCGGTGAGGGCGAGGAAGGGCACGCCGGGAAAGCGTTCGCGCAGGGTCGCGAGCTGGCGGTATTCCGGGCGGAAGTCGTGGCCCCACTCGCTGATGCAGTGGGCCTCATCGACCGCGATCGCCGCCACCTTCCAGCCAGCGAGTTTCCTCGGAAAATCCCCGGCCAGCAGGCGTTCCGGGGCGACGTAGAGGAGCTGGAATTTCCCGGCATCGAGGTCCTCATGCCGCGCCCGCAGCTCGGCGGGATCGAGGGTTGAGTTGAGATAGGTCGCCGCAACCCCGGCGGCCTGGAGTTGATCGACCTGATCCTTCAT
The DNA here is from genome assembly GCA_031419215.1 of Luteolibacter sp. GTDB lineage: Bacteria > Verrucomicrobiota > Verrucomicrobiia > Verrucomicrobiales > Akkermansiaceae > Luteolibacter. The sequence continues at coordinate 5,767 of JANOKL010000003.1, forward strand.
CAGCGCGATCAGCGGCGAGACCACCACGGTCAATCCCTCACGGACCAGCGCCGGAAGCTGGTAGCAGAGACTTTTCCCCGCGCCGGTGGGAAGGATGGCGACGGTATCGAGCCCGCCGAGGGTGGCGGACATGATGTCTTCCTGCAGCGGGCGGAAGCTGTCGTAACCGAAAACCTGCTTCAACAGGGAGGCGAGGCGGGCAGTGGACGAGGTCGGAGCATTGGCTTTCATGTCGGAGTCGGCTGGTGGAGTTGGATGAGCAACTACCAGCTTCCGGAAAGCAGGTCAAATGAACAGTTTTGTGCCCTTCGCTTTTTTCTCGATCACCTCACTTCCCTTCGGCGCCTTAGATTTGGGAGAACTACAGAAGGATTCACCACGGATGACTCGGATTTACACGGATGAAGACTTGAGAGCTGCTTGGATTTGTCATTTTGAGATTCGTCAATGGGATAAGGTAGCTCCATTCTGCCACTCTAATCCGTGATGATCCTCTTCATCCGTGGTCAAAATCTCTTTTTCTCGGTGCCTTTTCCAAGGGCAGATGACGGTCTCACTTCCCGTTCTTCTCCCACTTGTCTTCGGGGACCAGAACGGACTTGGCGGCGGAACCGTTGAGCCAGGTTTTGGCGTCGGGGTCGCTTTTCAAGGTCATGTCCCAGAAGGCGGTGCTGAGGGCGAGGATGGCTTTGTGGTAGCGGGTGTCCTTGATCGCCTGGCCTCGCAGATCACGCTCGCCGAAACTCATGTGCGTGGCTTTGTCGAAGACGACCTGCCAGGCCGGGGCTTGCTTGAGGTTCGGGTAAACCTTGAGGCGGTCTTCTGGTTTGGAGTTTCCGATGGGGCTGTCATCGAGGGTGCCGGTCATCAGCAGGCAGGGGAGCTTGATCGTGGAAAACGCGGCGACCGGGTCTCCCGCTTGCGGCGGGCTGGGGCTGAGCATCACGGAGGCATCAATGCGGGGTTCGAGAAAGGTGGTCTTTCCTCCGAGGAAGCCCTGGCCGGACACCGCTTGGGTCGTGACCGCGCCGAACGAATGGCCGGACATGCCGACGTGGCTGAGATCGAGCCGATCTTTCAGGGGATGATCCTTTTCGCCGTTCCAGGTCGTGAGCGTGTCGAGGACCGCTGGGATGTCCTTGTTGCGGGCGAGGAAGTTTTCTCCAGAGGCAGCCTTTTTCATCGCGGCCATGCGCTGGAGTCCGGGCGTGTCTTTCCACACGCTTTCATCGCTGCCGGGATGCTGGACGAAGACGACGACGTAACCGCGCGAGGCCCAGTGATTTCCGAGATAGGGGTTGTTGTCGCGAGAGCCACCGAGGCCGTGGGAAAAGAGGATGACGGGTGCGGGCTTTTCCGACTTCGGAAGATAGACCCGGATCGGCAGGGCGCGACCGCTCTTGGTGTCCTTGACGTCGAAGGTCTTTGACGTGATGGCCTCTGCAGGAACCGCGAGCGGATCGTAACCGTGGGCGGAAAGCGAAAGACCGAGGCAGACGAGCAGCGTGATCAGGTGACGCATCATGCGGGGGAAACCCGTTCGACCGGCAAAAGTTGCACGCCGCCGCGTTCGTGTTCCTGGACGTGGCGGGCATCGGTCTTCAGCCATTCGCCGAGACGCGCGATGATGAGGTTCTGATCGAGCGCCTTGGTGCAGGAAAAAATATCGAGCGCGGCGAAGTCGTTCTCCGGCCAGGTGTGGAGGGCGACGTGGCTTTCCGCGATGACGATGATGCCGCTGAGTCCGTGCGGGCTGAACTCGTGGAAGACATCGGTGACGTAGGTGCCACCGGCGTCGGCGATGGCAGTCAGGAGGGTGTTGCGCAGGCCCGGGGCGTCGGCGAGCCGGTCGGGGTCGCAGTCGTGGAAATCAATCAGGGTGTGCCAGGCGAGGGTCATGGAAAGGGAAGTCAGGCGAGAATGGCGCGGGCGGCATGGTGGCCCCAGTGGCAGGCCTCCTCGAAGAGCGAGAGGCTCATGTCGGAGTGGGCGAAGTGGATTTTTCCAAGTGGCTGGCTCATGGCAGCGCGTTCGGGGCCGTGGAGAAATCCTGGCACGGGACGGGCCATGGCGTGGCCCCAGAGCCAGACATCGAGGTGGGTCAGATGCTTGCGCAGATCAGGATGCGGACCGGAAAGATCGGCGAGGATCTCGGAGCACCAGGCGGCGTAGGATTTCGCCAGTGCCTCCTTCCGCGCCTCGGCCGGTGGCAGGTGGTCGAGCGGCTGATAATAAGTCAGGACCGTGGGGCCGCTGGCGGGGCCGAGCTGCTGGTGGGTGGCGACGATGTAACCGAGCGATCGGCTGTCGCGCAGGACGTTGTCCCAGGTCTGGGAGATGGGTTTGGAAATGGTGAGGTTCGCTACCATCCAGGGCGCGTAAGTCGGTGACGGCATCGACTCCTGACCGGGGATCAGCCGTTTCGCGATGAAGCGCGGGGCCGCGCAGACAACCGCTTCCGCCTGCCAGGCGCGGGCATTCAGCGAGCCTGCCGCGACGGCCTCGACCCGACCTTCCGGCGTGATGCGGGTGACGAGATGGCCCGGGATCAGATGGCCGGCGAGTCGTTCCCGCAGGCGCGCGACGAGCCAGCCGTTTCCTTCCGGCCAGGTGAAGACCTCGGAGGAAATACGAGAGGCGTAGTAGTGAATCCCGGCCCAGGCGGAGACCGTTTCAAAGCCGCTGCCGTAGTCGTCGCGACAGCCGTAATCGACATGCCAGCGCAGGTCCGGGTGATGGAAGTTTTCCCGCGTCATCCAGTCCGCCATCGTGAGCTGGTCGAGCGAGGTGATGACGGGATCGCGCGAGCTTTCTTCAAGGGGAATGGCGAAGGCGCGTCGGCCATCCGAGCCGCGGAGGTGCTTGAACTCCTCCATCTTCGAGAAGAAGCGCTGCACCTCGTTGCGGGCGGCGTCGTCGAGCCCGTAGCTCGGCATCAGTCCTTCCAGCCAGCGGCCGCGATACCAGAGCCGTTCGTTGGGATCGTGGCAGAGAGCGTCCTCCTTCCAGCGGTCCGGGCCGCCGAGGCCGAACTCTTCGAGCAAGGCACAGACATCGGTCATGTCCGCCGAAGGCAGCGGCACGTAGTGGGCTCCCCAAGGGTAGGCGGAGGTGGCGTTCCGACCGCTGGTGGAACTGCCACCGACCTCGTTTTCCAGCTCGATCACCTTCACGTCGCGCCCGCCTTGCTTCAATCGCAGCGCAGCGATCAGTCCGGCCATGCCGCCGCCGACGATGACGACGTCCGCCTTTTCCGCCGTGGCAGTGGCGGCGCGTGGCGCTTGTCGCAGGAGGTGGCCGAAGTCGTGGGAGGCCCCGACGATGCCGCCGGTCCAGGAGGTGGATGAGGAAGGCCGACAGGCTCCGAGGGCCAGCGATCCGGCGAGAAAGGCGCGGCGGCTGAGGCGTTCATTCATAGCGCCCCCATTCCTCCTCGAAGTGGCGGACGAGGACCTGGTTGTTCAGTCGGTTCACCCCGGCGGGAAGCTGCGCCATGTCCGGCGGAAACTGGAACGCGGCGCGATGCGTCTCGTCTGTTAGATAGCGCAGCCCGGCAGGAAGCGGACCGGGTGTGACGCCTGAGAGAAAGGCCGGACTTGGACTGGCGAGGATGAAGCCCCACTCGCCGAACGACGGCACATAGACGTGATAGGGCAGGGTGCCATAGCCGGTGGCGCGGAGGGTTTCCTCGATGCACCAGAAAGACTTTCGCGCGACGAGGGGCGAGGTGCACTGGATCGAGATCACCGCCTCCGGTCGCAGCACGCGGCGGAGTTTTTCGTAGAACGAGGTCGAGTAGAGCTTGCCGATGGAGAAGTTCGAGGGATCCGGGAAATCGATGATCACGGCATCGAAGCGCAGCGATCGACCGATGGCCTCCTCGAACCAGGTGAAGGCATCGGCATTCTCGACGTGGAGCTTCGGTGAGTTCAGCGAGCCCTGGTTCAGCGGCGTGAGCAGCGGGTGTTGGGCGAAAAGCCGGGTCATTTCCGAGTCGAGATCGACCAGCGTGATCGACTCCACGGTGGTATGCCGGAGAACTTCGCGGGCGGCCAGGCCATCGCCGCCGCCGAGGATCAGCACGTGCTTCGGCGCGGAACTCCGGACCATCACCGGATGGACCAAAGATTCGTGGTAGCGGTATTCATCGCGCGAGCTGAACTGGAGGTTGCCATTCAGATACAGCCGCAGGTCATCGCGGTGGCGGGTGAGCACGAGGCGCTGGTAGGGGCTGCTGTGGGCGAAGATGACGTTCTCGTTGTAAGCGGCCCGCTCGGCCCAGGCCTGGAGTCGGTCGGCCTGGATGAAGCCGGTGACCAGCAGGGAAAACGAGAGCAGTCCGCCGATCCACAGCCCGCGCTGGCGGCGGAGTTGGTCGCGCAGGAAATGCAGGGCCAGCAGGCCGACTCCGGCATTCAGCAGGCCGAAGAGAAAGGCCGAGCGAACGAGGCCGAGCTTGGGCACCAGCACCAGCGGAAACAGCAGCGAGGCGGCGAGGGCGCCGATGTAGTCGAGTGAGAGCACGCGGGACACCAGATCCTCGAAGCGCAGTTCATCCTTCAACAGGCGCAGCAGCAGCGGGATTTCCAGACCCACCAGGCTGCCTGTTAGAAACACCATCGAGTAAAGCAGCACGCGGAACGAGGCCACCTGATCGAAGAGCGAGAACAGGATGAAGGCCGAGAATCCGCCGATCAGGCTGATGAGGAACTCGACGCGTACGAACGTGGCGAGCACGTCCTTTTTCACGAACTTCGAGATCCACGAGCCCACGCCCATGGCGAAAAGATAGACGCCGATGACGGTGGAGAACTGCGTGACGGAATCCCCGAGCAGGTAGGACGCGAGCGTGCCTGCGATCAGCTCATAGATCAGCCCGCAGGTGGCGATGGTGAAGACCGAGGCCAGCAGCAGCAGGCGCATGCCGCGCGATTCCATCCGGATCAGGTCAATGGATCGACGCGGCGATGATCAGGCAGATGCCGACACCGACGCCTGCGACCACGAGGGCGAGGGCGGTGTTCTTTTTCTCGATGATTTCCTTCCAGAGATCGTAGGGCGTGAGCTTGTCGACGATGATGAAGGAGAGGCAGAAGATGACGATGCCGATGCCCGAGTAGAGCAGCGAGGCGACGACATCCTTGAGATTGACGAGTTCGGAGAGGGCGGCGAGGGCCATGGTGGTGGTTATTTGTGGTGGAAACCGGAGAACGTATTGGGAAACAAGCGGGCGGGGGAAAGCGTGTGCAGCAGGCTCCAGCCGCGCAGGTTCGCCGTGGCGAGAGTGCCCACGCAGAGCACGGTCCAGAAGAGATAAACGGGACTTTTCATTGGAAGAAGGTGTGAGGGATCAGGGTGAGAAGTCGCTTTCCGACCAGCGTTTTGACTCGAAGCCGTGGTGGCGGAAAAAGGCCCAGATCGGCCAGGCACCGATGGCCAGCAGGCAGAGGAAGAAGTTCGACCAAAAGACGCCGCCGTGGCGGATCTTCACCTGGAACGGCAGGCTGGTGATGGAGGGATCCGCTTCGGGGGTGAGGGCGAGGTGATAGCGGCCGGGAGGCACGGCGGGGAGGTCGGTGGACTCCTTGTTGCTGCCTTCCTCCCAGTTGCCGTCGTCGTAGCCGTGGTAGTACTCGACGACGACCTCCGCAGGATAAACGGCCCCGGTCTGCTCGTTCACCAGCTCCGCATCCATGCCGATCCAGGCGTTGTCGACGCCGGCCTGGATCTCGATGGTGGCGGGTTTCTGGGAGCCTTTGATTTCAAAGGACGGCGAGATGATCGGGGTGATCACCGCTCCGACTTCGGTGGGGCGCTTGAACTCGAACGACTGCTCCAGCACGGTGCGTTTCAGGCTGAAGAGGCTGAACACCACCTCCAGCGCCAGCGCGATCAGGATGGCGAGAAGGGCTAGTCGTTTCAGCGAGGGCCAGCGGAGTTCCCAAGGGTTCGGCTGGTTCAGGAACACGGGGCCGCTAGGCCGTTGGTGCTGGATGCCGAATGCGGCGGAGACTTCCTCCGGCGGCAGGTATTCGCCTTCGGACCAACTGGTTTCCTTCAGCTCCGGATAGGACTCGAAGGAAAGCAGGCGGGGTGGGGCGATGTAGTCGATGGCGGTGGCCTTTTCGCCGACGCGGATCTTCCAGTAGAACTCCCCGGCGAGCTGGCTGACCTTGACCTCGCCGTTGCAGAAGACTTTGTACGAGACTCCTCGTAGAACCGGCTCTTGGCTGGACCCTTCAGGTTCATCCAGAAGTCGTTTGACGAAGTTCCAGTGGCCGTTGGACTCCGTGAGCCAGACGAAGCCGTGCCAGGGGTTATGCAGGAGAATTTCGGTCCAGCCGCCCCAGCCGTCATCACGCTTCAGGCAGCCGAGGACCTGCCACTCCACGCCGCGCAGCACGCCGCGTTTTCCGAGGGGAATGATCGGGCGCATCAGCCGCTCGGCGGCCTTGATCTTCTGGGCGGTGATGGCCTTCTCGCCTTTGACATCGAGGACCGTTCCGCAATGGCTGCAGGAAAGGGTGGTGGTGACTCCGGCGAGCCGCTGTTCGATCACGCCGCCGCATTCGGGGCAGTTGAGGGCTTGGGTGAGCTTCTTTTCGATCGGGACCGGTTCGCCATTCCAGCCCGGGACCTTGCGCAGGCCCTCCCAGCGGATTTCCTCGGGCAGCGCGGTGGTGCCGAGGTAAAGCCGGGTCATGCCGTCCGCCCACTCCGCGCCGGCGAACAGGCGACCTTTCGCCGTGAAGTCGATCCCTTGCCATGTCTCGCCGGGAACTGCGGAGAAAGGAAGTTCGCCCTCGGCTCCGAGCACGCGGACGTCCTTGATGTCGGTGACCTTGTAGATCGTGCCGCCGATCGGGATGGCTTTATCAAGAGTCGGATGCTTCGCGATCCGGGCGACCTCAGCAGGCACCGGAGCGGATTCGGAAACGTAGAAAAACCCCTGGGATTCGGCGACCCAGCCGTTGCGATCCTGGCCGAAGTCGGCATACCACTCGCTCCAGACGCCGTCCTGCCAAGCGAGTCGCAGCCGTCCGAGCAGGCGGAAGCGGGTGTTTCCGAGGGTGCCGACCGCGCCCAATTGCAGGGGGCTGGAGTCCGGTGGCAGCTCGGCCATGGTGCCGATGGCCTCCAGCTCGATGTCCCGCCGGACGACCATGGACCGGCAACTCGGGCACACGGCAAAGACCGCCCCCGGAGTTTCAAAGGGAATCGGAGCCGAGCATTGCGGACAATCGAACTGACGCATTCGGGCGGAGCATGAACTGATCGGCGCAGGACAGCCAATGAGAAAAGCCCGCCGATTGTGGAGTGGGCTGGAAAGGGCCAACCCTCCCGATCAGCATGGCGGCATGAAGACCATTCCTTTTGACGAAATCAACGGAATTTCCAGAATGCATCCCAAGCCCGCTGGCATGGACCTAGTCGAGATTAGGTATTCGACCGACGTTGTTCCGTCATGGCCACTTTGGGGAATTCACCCGCATCAGTAATGTCCATGTTAAAACTTTGTCAAAAAAGCCAAACATTGAATCTTGACTGCATGCGATTGGTCATTCATTCAAAGCGTAACTGGTGCGCCAAATGAATTTACGAACTCCACTTTTCACCGCCCTGATCTACCTTCCCGCTCTTTCGGGAATTTCTCCATCACAGACTCCCGCTCCGCCCGCCTGGAGCTTTCTTGAGGATGCCGATCAGGATGGAATGACCGATGTGAATGAAATTCTCCTGGGTCTGGACCCTCTTAATCCAGCGGACGGGCTTTCAGATCTGGACGGAGATGGACTTTCTCTCGCTTGGGAATTCGTCATCGGCACACACGCCTCACTCGCAGACACAGACGCGGACGGCTGGAGCGACTCAGAAGAATATCTGATTCACGGCACAGACCCTCGGGATTGGCTCAGCTTTCCCGTGACTTCGTCGTCCCCGAGTGGAGGAACTCCCGCACCGGCCAGCGCACCCGCACCTGCTTCGGCGCCTATTCCGCCACCACCACCACCGCCTTCACTCGTCAATGGCGAATTCAGTGTCGTCAACTTCACCACGTGGACGAATGCGCTTGGGTCGACAAGTTACCAGAACGGGGCCTTTAAATGGGGTGCAGGGCCAATTGGCGGCTGGACAGCCTACGTCGGTAGTACGGTCGAAGTTTGGGAGGTCGGAACTGGTTCGAATGCGGAGCGTTTCATCGAGCTGGACGGCAGCTACGGAAACTATGGCGTTAAGCAACCCATAGCCAATGTCCGGGCAGGAGGCTATGTTCTCACTTGGAAGCAGTGTGGAAGAACTCATAGCAATGCCGGAAGCTATCCTTACAAAGTCAAAATCTATTACATGAACGGAACCAGCGAGGTCGTTCTGACCCTGTCACCCTTGTA
>JANOKL010000004.1:0-8769 GCA_031419215.1 Luteolibacter sp.
GCCGAACAGCGCGACGAACAAGAAGGAGCCGAGCAGCCATGAAAAAGCTCTCCCCCCTCAGCCTCCAACGTAGCTGGAGCATCCTGCTCCACCCCGTCTCTGGAGCGTCCCGCTCCCTCTTTGTTTCTGGTCTCTCGATTCTAGCCTCTGGATTCTCAAAAGCCCAACCCCAACCCCTGACCCAGGAAGAGCTAAACTCCCAGCTCCACCTCCAAGCCCAACCCCGTTTCCAACGCCTCACCACCGGCGAGAAAGTGTTCAGTTGGATCGGTCAATCTGGCTTCAGCTACTTTGTCCAAGCCAGCCCTGACCTCCTCGACTGGACCTGGGCCCCCAACATCGAGCCCGGAGTCGATGCCCCCATGAGTTACGAAGTCGACGGGCCCACCGGCGCCGGCTTCTTCCGCCTCGTCCGCACCGACCAAACCGCCGCTGATCTCGACGCCGCCGACTTCGATGGAGACGGCCTCTCCAACAACTTCGAACTTACTCCACGCCCACGCCCCGGCGGAATCATCGGCTTCAGTGGACTAAGCCCCAATATCCAGACCCATCCCCTCCGCGCCGATACCGACGGCGATGGGCTCAGTGACAAATGGGAACTCGAAAACGGCTTCGACCCCACCGACAACGGCACCCGCCTGATCGACAACGGCCCTAACGGCGACCCCGACAACGACGGCGTCACCAACCTCAACGAACAGCGCCTCGGCACCAAGCCTAAAGGCAACGCCAACTCCACCGATTCCGACGAAGACGGCACCCTCGACTTCGAAGACGCAGTTCCCGGAGACAACCTCATCAGTTGGAAGCGCACCCCTGAAAGCAGCTACGCCCTCATCGAGATCGAAACACAGTCCATCTATCCAGCCCCCGAAGCCCTCAACAACAGAGGCGAAGTCCTCTTCCCCGACGGCATCTGGGCAGGCGGCACTTGGATTCCACGTCAAGCTGCCCCACTCAGTAGCGTGGACCCCGATGAGAACCCCTACAACGCCACTGTCGGCAACTGGTCCGCCTTTAATGCCGACCGCAAACTCATCGGCTCAGCCCACCTCACATTCACCGATGGCCCCGCAGCCGGAGGAGCCGGCATCGGCTCTCCTGCATTTTGGGTAAATGACCAATCTTCTCCCAGCCTCATCATCGAAACCGCCAACCTATGGGATAACCAGCACAGCACTTTCACTCCCATTGCTGTTTCAGACAACGGCGACATCGTCCTGCGAGCCCGCCGAATGAATGGCGTTCAGAGGATGGAGCGTTACGATCCATCGGGAGCCCTCATCGCCCAAATGGACGGCAACGAAGGCTTTCACCCCAGCGGAGATTGGAGCCACGCTGACAGCACCGGCACCGGCTGGGTTGCCTCAAACCTTACCCGCGCCGCCGGCAACGGACAGCCCGCTGCCCACAAAGTCGGACTTTGGGACGCTTTCAATTACCCTATTGCTCTCCCCGCGCAAGCCGAAGGCTGGGGCTACCCCGTCCGCACCAAAGACCTCCCCAACGGCAAAGTTGTCCTCACCGCCGGAGCCAGCACCACGGGCCGCGTCTTCCTACCCAATCCTACCGGCCAGTACGAATACGCCACCAAACTCACCGACAAAAACATCGAACTCTTCGCCGGAGACGGCAGCGCCCTCACCAGTGATGGTAAACTATGGCGCAACGGCGACCTCATCCCCATGATCGATCTTTGCTCTCGCTACAAGGAACTCCTGGAAGCTGGAAACACCATACAACCCCTCCGCTCCAACAAAGACGGCACCTATCTCGTCCAAATCCAGTCCCCCACAGCAACCAGTTCCTCCGCCCTCCTCGTTCCCGTCAAAGTCGAATGGAAGGCTCTCAACGGATTTGACAACATCGATGACCATGAAGATCCATGGACGCATGCAAGAATCGGCAAGCGCATTTTCCCCGATTACAAAGACCCCAACGACACGGAGATCCGCCACAAGCTGGAACTCATAGTAACCGTTTCCCCCGCGATGGCTGGCCAAAGCGTCTTCGTCAAAGCATTCGACGTGGACGACAGCACCAACGAAGCATCCGTCAAATATCCCAATAGCTCTATGCCTGACGTGGACTCAAACGGCCCAGCGGGCGGAGATAATATATTAGATTTTTTAAGCACACCTCAATCAGGTCAATTCTGGACAGGATCCTCTTGGGGAGGAGACACCGCAAATGTCGTCGTAGCCACGAATGGCGAGGCGAAATTTATTTTCCGTGTCGGCATGCAGCCAGGCAACAACTACCGCGTGGTTACCTCATTACTCAACAACCTTGGTTACTCAGGCGCTCAAACCACTAATCCAACCACCGCTAAGTATCTCGGGCCAGCAGCTACACAAAATGCAGGCACGTATGTTTCCCCGCTTTTGACCGTTTGGAGACGACTTTGGGTCGAGAATGATTCTATGGAGGCCATCCCGGTGGATTCTTACGGTTACAAGAAAAATAATTTAACCTGCGAATTCCCCAGTGACGCAGTCACCAGCGTAGACTTAGCACCTTCAGGTGTTGATACACTGTTCACGACTCATCTTATTAGCGATAAAAGCAGTTCGACCGAGCTTGAAAACGGAAGATTTATTATCCAAAGCACTTCACATCCAGTAACTGGAACGGAAATCAAACACGGGAATGGATTAAATGATTTGAAATTTTCTGTTAAAGTCGCTGGAGATTTTACTTCTGTCCCAGTGGCATCAGAGTTCAGGCTGTATGATGATGATGATTTCGGCTTAAGCTCACCCCCACTGCCACTTTTGAATTTGGCAGACAACTTCATGAAGAGCTTGTTCAAGCCAGCCTTTATTGAGGCCGTGGATTCTGGAGCGTTCAATTCAAGAAAAACTGTAACATTCAAGCCTAATGATAGCCTTCAACCCGTGACAGTGGTAAACACCTCAAAAGACTTAACTGAAAAAAATGGAATATGGATTTGTCAAATCACCGCAGCCTACCAATTTACTCAGGAATCAGACTCCGATCCGGATTCAGAGGAGGGAACAGCTGGCGGCACAACCATTTACAATAATAACGAGCACTCTACGGTATTCGTCGAAACTTGCCGGGAAGCTTTTGATCGCAGTTTTCGACTAGTATCAGATGGAGTATTAACTCAGGCCGAAGTAGAGGACGATTTTAGAAAATACATCCAAATTATAGCTGTACATGAAATTTGTCATCAGCCCGGAAATTTGAGCGAAGAAGCAGAGCATGGAGAGGGAGGCATCATGCAGAACGGTGGTGGAAGTCCCAGCAACCCGGAGAAGGAGGTCTTATACTCAAAAACAATTTCGCGCTTGAGAAGCAATCAAAACTGGTCCAAGAAATGAAAATATTCAAATTCATCATAATTTATATGTTATGTGTTTTTTCTAGGTGTCAAGCAGATGTTTCGATAGCCCCGGAAGTGCGGATTTGCCGCGATGTCGAAATGGATCTCAATCATACATTCATTAAAAAATTCAAAGAACTGCCGTCATCTTGGGCTGAATTCACTGAGGTAAAAATGACAAACAAAGGCACCTCAGAGAGAAACACCTTTAGGATAAAGACGATCAATTCATTTGCATTAGTCCCAAATAGACCGAAAATCAAGTTGGATTCGGAAATTCCAACAGAATACAGCGGAAAATTTTTGTATCTAATTGGTAAACATGAAGTAATTTCAAAGAACTCAGGGGTTGGTCGATGTGCTATTCTATTAGCGTTTTCAGAAAAAGACCCGACTGGTTTGGTGACATACTCATATTTGATTCCAGAAGATATCGCGAAAAAAATCATTCAGCAAATCGATGGTTTCGATCCCGAAAAACAACCAATCGCATTCCCTGACTTGGGGGATATCAAAAGAATCGATGCCCATGAATCCAATACCACAAAGAATCGAAATTTAAACATATCCAATCCAGAAGAAATCATCGCCTCTATTGACGAAGAGACACGGGATTATCGGAATGTGATAATATTCACCGTATTTGGAGGCGTCTTAATTTTCATATTTTTATTCTCGTTTCTCCAAGCAAGAAAAAAAGGCCTATAGCTTAAATGCAAGGTTGATCTGCGATACAGCTTTGAAATTGAAATCTACCTAAACCGTTTTGTCCGCATACCCATGATTCGCAAAGCCTTTGTCCTCTCGGTCGATGCCGGCCAGGAAGCTGAATACGAACGACGCCATCAGCCGATCTGGCAGGACCTGGCGGACACGTTGAAAAGCCACGGCGCGCACAACTACTCGATTTTCCTCCACCCGGAAACCCGCCAGCTTTTCGGCTACGTCGAGATCGAGGACGAGGCCCGCTGGGACGCGATCGCGAAAACCGAAGTCTGCCAGCGCTGGTGGCGGCACATGGCGGACATCATGCCCGCGAATCCTGATGGCTCCCCCGTTGGCCAGCCGCTGCGGGAGGTTTTCCACCTCGCCTGAAACGGATCGTCCCCGATGATTCCCATCGGTTGACTTTTTCGTCACCTGCCCCCATACCGCGCCCATGTCGTCGGCTTTGCCACCCAGACCCCGCATCATCGGACCAAAAGTCCGGATCTGCATCGTCGCCTCGAAATACAACGAGCAGTTCACCGATGCCTTGGTCGAGAACGCTGTCGAAGAACTCGGCGAGTTGGTTCCCCAAGGCCGCGTCGACCTGATCCGCGTCCCGGGTGCCTTTGAAATTCCGGTCACCGTCGCCAACGTCCTCGACCGCGATGCTCCCGCCTGTGTGATCGCCCTCGGCCTCATCATTCGTGGCTCCACCGACCATGCCGACCTCGTTGCCAAGTCGGTCACCGACTCCCTCCAGACGCTCGCCATTGAATACAAACGGCCCGTCATTCACGAGGTCCTGCTCGTCGCCGATGAAAAACAGGCCTACGCCCGCTGCATCGGTGCGAAGCTCAACCGTGGCCGCGAAGCCGCCCGCGCTGCTGCCAGCATGATCGATATTTTCCACGAACTTGAGCGGTCCATGCCGAAGTCCTCAACCTCCCGCACCCGCCGAGATGCCTAGTCGCCGCCAGATCCGCGAGGCGGTCATTCAGTTCCTCTATTGCACCGACCTCGAAGGCGGCGCAGACCCGGCCTCCGTGCGCGAGCCGTTCTGGGAATTCATCACCGAGTCGGATCGCCGCAGCCTCCAGGTCGCCACGTTCCGCACGGTCCAGCACCTCGCCACCGGTCGCGATGTCCGGCTCGCCGAGTTCATGGAGCGGAAAGCCGTCGCCGCCGCTTTCCTTTCCGCCCATCTCGAAGCGGAGTCGGTGAAGATCGAGCTCAACCGCATCGCCGAGCTTGAATCGAAGTGGAGCGCCGCCTTCGATCAGGTTGATCGCCTGCCGCGCAACGACGATGACGACGCGGTGGCCGATGGATTGGAAAAGGCGCTCGACGTGCTTTTCCGGATCGACCGCGAACTCGCCCTCAGTCGCCAGCGTTTTCTCAACGGCATCGAGGACTTCCCGTCCATGCGTGGCCAGTTGGAAGCCAGCGCCGCCTCGGTGCGTCGACTTCAGCGCATTTCCGACCGCATGCGGATGGTCGAGGAGCCGGAAAAATTTCCTGATCAAGCGGACCTTTCGAAGCTCCGCGAATCCCGCGCCGACATCCTCGTGCTGCGCAAGGATGCGGACGCGATCGTCGATGGCGTGCTCAACCACAAGTCGGTGATCGATGAGCGGCTCGCGCAGGTCGTCGACAACTTCGCACCGGAACGCATCGACCCGGTCGACCGCGCCATTCTCCGTCTGGCTGTTTATGAAATCTTCCACGCAGCCATTCCGGTGAAAGTAGTCATCAACGAAGCCATCGAGCTGGCCAAGCGTTTCGGCACCACCGATTCCGGGCGATTCGTCAATGGCGTGCTCGACCGCCTAGCAAAGGACGCCAGCACGGCGAGCTGAGTCTGTTAAAAAGCCGCAGGATCTCTCCGCAGGTCGTCGTAAGGACGAACGTGCGTTTTTCCATTCCGATCTTCCTGCTGCTCGCCGTCGCTCATGCGGAGGAAAGCGCCTTGCCCGCCCAAGGGCTGATACTCGACCTCGATGCGGGAAAGGGAGTGACGCTTGAGGATGGCGATCATGTTTCAAAATGGGTCAGCGAGGTTCCGGGAAAGCGCTTTGAGTTCGTCAAACGCGACGAAGGCCGCAAGGAACCCGGCTCCGGCAGGCCAACCCTGCGCACGAAAGTCGCGGCACTCTGCGACAAGCCGACGCTGGTTTTCCTCCAGCAGGAACTCGTCTGCTTCGATGAGGATGCCTTCGACTCCCTTTCCACCGGCAAGGGCCACACCTGGGCGACGGTGATCGCCGTTCATCCACAGCGCGTCGGCGTCAAGGATGTGAACTCGTTTTTCGGAAACCTCAGGAACGGCGAAAAGTATGAGGGCCTCTGGGGCTGCGTCACCGATGACAACCGCCCGTGGTATGGCGTGAGGAATGGACTGACCTTCGGGCGCTTCGACGTCAATAATCCGCAACTGATCGCCCCGACCCTGGAGCCTACCGTGTTCCATATTTTGATCGGCCGGATGCAGTCAGGCACCGGCGAAGTGCGGCTCGACTTCTTCGTGGACTCGGAAAAACCCGTCGCCACCGGCAACGTCCCGGTCAGGCCGGAGGCGAATCCTTCCCTCCTCGCGATCGGCCAGGAGCGCGATGCCATCAACCACCCTGGCAAGGAATCCTTCGATGGCGAAATCGCGAAATTCCTGATCTGGGATCGGCCACTGGACGATGCCGAACTCGCGAAGACCCTCGCGACGCTGCGGCTCACCTATGGATTGAAGGGGAAGTGATTTCCTTCAGCACTCCACCACGTTCACCGCGAGGCCACCGCGGGAGGTTTCCTTGTACTTCGATTTCATGTCGCGACCGGTCTCGCGCATCGTGCGGATCACCTTGTCGAGCGAGACGAAATGGGTGCCATCTCCGGACAAGGCGAGGCGTGAGGCATTGATCGCCTTCACCGAACCCATCGCGTTGCGTTCGATGCAAGGGATCTGGACCAACCCGCCGATCGGATCACAGGTCAGGCCGAGGTTGTGCTCCATGCCGATCTCCGCCGCGTTTTCGACCTGCTTCGGTGTGCCGCCGAGGAACTCCACCAGCCCCGCTGCCGCCATTGAGCAGGCCACGCCGACCTCGCCCTGGCAACCCGCCTCGGCTCCCGAAATCGAGGCATTCCGCTTGTAGAGCATCCCGATCGCCGCGGCTGTTAGAAGAAATCGATGCACGCCATCCGCATGCGGCGAATGACGAAATCTAACCGCGTAATGCAGCACGGCGGGAATGATGCCTGCCGCGCCATTGGTCGGAGCAGTGACGACGCGTCCTCCGGCGGCGTTCTCCTCATTCACCGCGAGGGCGTAAAGATTGACCCAGTCGAGAATCGTCAGCGGATCCTTCAGTGCGGCCTCCGGCGAGCGGCAGAGGTTTTCGTGAATCGCCTTGGCGCGACGTTTCACTTTCAGTCCACCGGGCAGGAGTCCGTCCTGGCTGCAACCGCGTTTCACACAAGCCTGCATCGCGTTCCAGATCGCATCGAGTTTCGCGCGTGTCTCCTCCACCGGACGAAAGACCGCTTCGTTCGCCCACATCAGCCCGCTGATCGACAGGCCGGACGATTCGCATTCACGCATCAACTCGGCCGCATTTGCAAACGGATGCGGCAGCACGATGCCTCCTCGCGGTGCCTCCTTCAGCTCAGCCTCGGTCGCGATGAAACCTCCGCCGACCGAGTAGAAAACCTCTTCCGCGATCAAGTCCCCAGCTTCATCAAGCGCCAGGAAATGCATACCGTTCGGATGCAGCGGGAGTGGCTTGAGCCGCTTGAAATCGAGATCCTCCTTTTCGCTGAACTCCAACGCCGATCCCGACGGAGCCGTCAGACGGCCTTGTGTGCGGATCGAGTCGATGCGTCCAGGAATCCCTTCAACGTCGACCGTTTCCGGTTCCTCGCCGAGGAAACCGAGCAGGATCGCGACGTCCGTGCCGTGCCCCTTCCCGGTGGCGGCCAGCGATCCATAGAGATCGCATTTCAATCGGGCGACGCGCGATGTCACTCCCTCCGCCTCTAGTTTCCGGACGAACCGGCAAGCCGCACGCATCGGCCCTACCGTATGGGACGAGGACGGGCCGATTCCGATCGTAAACAAATCCAAGGCAGAGAGAGTCATAAGGAACGGAGGCATTGAGCTTCCGTGTCAGTCGCATGGCAAGCCTCCATCAAAGGATCTCAGACAAGCATCGGCTCCGTTGACAAGCCCATCCGCTTCGATACGCTACCGCCGTGAATTTTGTGAAGGAAGGTATGGTGCAGGTGTTTTCGTGTCAGGATGAAGCCGTTAGGAAACTGGCTTCTGAAGTCGCGGAGTTGATTCGTTCCCGCGCGGCCCAAGGCCAAATGACCGTACTCGGTTTGGCAACAGGCAGCACGCCGCTCTCCTTTTACCGCGAACTCATCCGCCTCCATCGTGAGGACGGCCTGTCGTTCGAAACGGTCATCACGTTCAACCTCGACGAGTATCTCGGCCTCGATCGCGATCATCCGGAAAGCTATCGGACCTTCATGCACCGGAATCTTTTCGATCACATCGACCTGTCTCCGGAAAACATCCACCTGCCTTCCGGTACGGTTCCATCCGATCAGATTGACTCTCACTGTGCCGCGTACGAAGAGCAAATCCGCGAGGCTGGAGGCATTGATTTCCAGCTCCTCGGCATCGGGCGCACCGGCCACATCGGCTTCAACGAACC
>JANOKL010000005.1:0-3305 GCA_031419215.1 Luteolibacter sp.
CGCTGATCGAGCTGCTCGTCTCGATGGCGATCGGCACGTCGGTTCTCCTCCTGGCGGTCAGCGTGCTGGGAACCACCGGGAATGGCTACGACCGCATCGGCGGCGGTGTCTCCGCAGAGCGTGAAGCCCGGGCTGTGCTCAGCCAGGTCTCCTCCGATCTCACCACCGCGCGATTCCACACCGATCAGGTTTTCGAGAAAATCGGCGGCGGCTGGAACAAGGACCGCATCGGTTTCCTCGCCCTTCAGCCGGCGGATGCCCAATCATCCGAAGGCCGCATCGGCGACCTTTGCGCCATCCATTATTACGTGAAGGACCTCGAAACCGAAGGTCGAACCGTCCGCTGCCTGATGCGTGGTTTCCGTGAAAGCGCGGAGACCTTTGATGCCGTGAAGGCCGGCTCGATCGCTTCGCTTTTCTCTCCCAGGGATCGGGACGAGCCGATTGCCTTCGGGGTCGTCTCCTTCGAGGCCAGACCAAAGACCCGCGATGAGGCCGGCATCTGGCAGGATTGGAATCTCGGCCAGGAAACCTATCCTCAGGCCGTCGAACTCAAGCTGGTCCTCGCCCGCCGTGATCTCTCCGGAAAGCTCTCCACCACCGCTGACTGGGACGGGCTCGGAACGACCGGCAAACTGCTTGGAAAACCCGAAGACGTCGCGAGAAATCGAAGCCTCGAGACTTTCGGAAGTCTGATCCGATTTGGAAACGATGAAGTCCGCTGAATCCATCCCGCTGCGCTTCCGCGCAGGCTTCACCCTGCCCGCGGTCCTGGTGATCGCCTCGGCACTGCTGCTTCTTGCCATCGGCCTGCTTCTCATCGTCGGCATCGAGCGGAAGACCGCACGATCGTACCTCGACCGTCAACGTGCCGAACTCACCGCACGCGCCGGACTGCAGGATGTGGTGGCCGTTCTCAGAACCGAGACGGCGAACGATGATTTCGTCATCCTCCAGTCCACGCTGCCCACTCCCATCACGGCAGGAAAGACCCCGGCTCCAGGTCTTTTCATCGCCCGGGGAAGTGCCACCGCCACCAGCCCCACCTTCCGCTACCTCCCGCTCTTCAGCACCACCACTGGCCCGACTGAAACCAAGTTCACCATCCCCGCGATGGAACCACTCGTCTCCACCGCCGACGGAGCCTCCACCGAGATCTCCACCCTGCCGTATCTCGACAAATCACGGCTCGCCTGGATACCAGTCACCGACAAAAAAGGACAGCTCATCGGTCGCTATGCTTTCTGGGTCGAGGATCTTCAAAGCCGGGTCGATGCCAGGACGGCCGGCAACGCCAAGGACGTCGCAGGCGCGCACAAGCGCTTTGGCTGGGTCTCCGGAGACACCACCGCCTACGCGAGATTTCCGGCTCCCGGCCTGAATCCCGCGCCATCCGACATCGGCCCGGACGGGCGCGACAAGGAACCGCCACTCGACCCCATCGCGCTCTACGCGCTCGATCCGGACGCCACCGCCAAGGACACCTCGTCTCTGGACAAGACCATCATCGACAGCCGCGCCGCGCTGGTGTCTCCGGACTCGGTCCTCGCCGTCGCCGGCATCAAGCCGCCGCTGACGCGTGATGCGACGGGCCGTCTCGTGGATCTCAAGGCCGCCGCCGTCGAGGAAAACCTCAGTGCCAGTGTCCAGCCCTACGACGAGCAGCCGGTGGTGCCCTTCGCTCAGGGCATTTCATCGGCCGCGGCCGGAAAGCCAAAGCTCAACCTGAATGCCTTGCTGGCAAAAGCACCGGACACTGCGGTCACCGAGATGGCTGGTTGGATTGACGAGGCGCTGCCTACCTTCAAGGAAAGGAAAGGCGGATTCGGTGAGGACTATCTCAAGACTCTGGCTGCCAACGCGATCGGCTATGCCGCGCCCGGAAACAAGCCGATCGTGAAAATGGGCACCTACCGGGGGCTCGGTGCCAGCCCGATGATCAGTGAGATCGTCCTCGACATCAACTACCTCGGCTTCACGACCAGAGGTACCAGCAAGATCATGCTCTATGAGTTCATCCTCTTCGGGGAAATGATGAACCACACCAACCTGCCCATCGAGGGGCAGTCCTCACTCAGTTATGAGGTGGGCCTCAATCTCCCACCGATCGGCGCGAGTCCGGTCGGAACCCGTTTCGACGACCCCTCCCTGCTTTCAGACGCCAGTCAGACCAGCCACGACCTGGTCCCACAGAATGGCCGTTATTGGTCCAGGCCTCAGTCAGTCGTCCTCAAGCCCGGGGAATACCGATTCGTGAAATTCGCAACAGTGCGCTACCAGGTCAACATCGGCACCGGTTCAGTGGGGGCGAATTTCACCCTCAGCGAGGACCTCGGTGCCGCCGGTCTGAGCATGATGTGGAATGGCGCTGAAGTGGAGCGCATCCCCTCGATCACCCGAGAAAGCACAGGACTCACCTTCATTGCCTCATTCAGGAAATACTTCGGCAAGGCCGCCATCCCTGGCCACAGCTACGGGCCGTTCGGAGACTTCATCAACAACATGGGAGACCCACGCATCGCCCACTACATCCCCTTCAACGGCGTCGCAGTCGGTCCCGCCAACGGCATCCCCCTGGGAGAAAACTCGTTCCCCAATAACATCAGCCCGAACCGCCGCAACATCCGCTTTCAGACGATCTACTCCTCGGACAGCGGCACGAAGCCAAAGACCTACGGACGGGTCATTCCATCCGAGTGGCCCGATGGTGGACACGATGCCGAGGTGCCTTCCTGGAGCAACGGCTGGAGCAGCGCGAGACAAGGCGACACCAGCCCTCCCGCCAATGGCACAGGCCCAGCTTTCGATCCGACCACGGTCCCCAACAACTCCACGCCACAACCGGGCGAATCCCTCACCTATCTTTCCGATCGCGGACGCTTCTACAGCGCCACGGAACTGGGCCGCCTCTACGATCCGATCATGTGGGTGCCGACCTTCGATCCCGCCTCCGGACTCGATTCGCGCATCCTCAGCAACAATGGGATTCCGATCTCCTCCGCCGGCATCATGCCCGCCGCCGGGACCTCCTGGCCCTCCGTGCAGATAGGAAATGCCCCCAGCATCTACATGGGCGGCGGAAACACCTTCAGGATCGGGCGTCCGGAGCATCCGAACTTCGACCAGCCCGCGGCCCACGCCCCGCATCTGATGCCCGGAAACCACGCGGCCCGCCTGCTTGACCTGTTCCACACGGGAAAATCCAGATCAGAAGACAAGGCCCTGCGGGAAGGCACGGTCGCAAGGATCGAAGGTCACATCAATCTCAACACCGCCTCACGCGAGTCACTGCGCGCCATGGCCGC
>JANOKL010000006.1:0-8071 GCA_031419215.1 Luteolibacter sp.
CCGCTCGCGGACCAGGTTGTTGAAGGAAATCAGGGTGACGAGCGACCAGGCAAGTCCAGTCAGCGCGATCACGCGGACGGCCGGAGCGACAAGGGTCCAGCGTCGCGCCCGACCGACGGGACCGAATGCCAATGTGCCCACCCGCGTGAGTCGACGGGCGTGGAGCCATTCGCCGATCACAGCCAGCCCGGCAGCGGCGAGCGCGGCCCAGATGGCGTAGGATTGGAGGAGTTCAGCGGTCATTTCACCAAGGGGTATAGCGGAGGCCCAGCAACGAGAGCAGATACAGGGCCGCGGCGACGATTCCGATGACGGACAAGGGTGTGTAATCATCCACCCAGTCAGCAGTCACTTGCTTGAAGCGTGCCTTCTGCATGCGGTCGATTTCACGGAACACATTGTCCAATGCGGAGCGATCACCTGCCTGGAAAACCTTCCCACCTGTGCCGGCGGCGATCGTTTCCACGCCGTCCGCTCCCGATCCGCCGTCGTTGCCGACCATGATGATGAACACGCGGATGTTCGCCGCTGCGAGTTCTTCGGCCACGCGACGGTCGCCGCCGTTCTGGAAATCGCTGCTGCCGCCATCTGAAATCAGGATGACCGCACGGTCGCCCTGCTCGGTCCGGACGAGCTGCAGCATGCAGCCATGCAGGGCATTCGCGATCATCGTTCCGCCCATCCACCCCGGCATGTTCTGAGGACGGATATACTGGGTGGCGGCAGCGATGGCGGAGACCTCCTTCGTTGGCGGCACCCAGTGGATATACTCGGAGCCAAAGATCGTCAGGCCGAAGGCATCGCCCTTGCGGAAATTGCAGAACTCCCGCGCGGCTTCGACTGCGGCCTCGAAGCGTGTGCCTTTTCCAAATGGCGCACTCATCGAGCCGGAGACATCAACGCAAAGCAGGATGTTGTTCATCACCCGCTCATCCTGCGGCGGTGCGGTCTTGCGCGGACCGGCGAGCATCAGCACGGCGACGATGAGGAGCACCGCAGGCAACGTGCCGGCGAGATTGGTGAGAGAACGCAGCCAATTTCCGCCGCCTTGCTGCCCGTGATCGAAAGGCAGCACGACGGGATGGCCGCGGCGGACCCACTGCCAGTAACCCCACAGGACCGGCAGCGCGAGCAACCACAGCAACTGCGGATGATGGAAACTCACGCGACCACCTCCTTGTTCACGTTGACGGAGTCCTGGCGATAGGGCTGCAAAAGGCTCTCGATCTCGGACTTCGAGGCGCCGCCGGGCTGGTGGAGCCAGCGCTCGAGTGCCCGCAGCAGCGAGCCCGCCTCCGGATGCTTTTTCAGCGCGGCGAGTGACTCACTCATGCGCTGCTCCGGGCTTGCGATCTTCTCGCGCCAGTAGCCTGTTAGAAGCCGTTCAAGCTCGGCCTGGCCTGAAGCTGTTAGAGATCCCGCGGCCGCGGCTTCGACGAATGGCCGGATGCGCTCGGCATACGATGGTGTGGGAATGACCGCCTCTTCGACGAGGACCGCCTTCTTTTTCCGACCCAGCCAGATCAGCGCGGGAAGTCCGCAAAGCCACAGCACCGCCAGCCCGCCGAGGACCATGCGATAGCCACCAAGCGTCGGGAAGGGTCGTGGGGAAAAGGGATTGAGCTCGCCCTGGAAGGTAGGCGGCAGGATGGATTTGATCTCGATTGGAGTTTCTCCAAGGTCGGTGGCAGCGCTGCCATCGGGATGCATCAGATAGTCGGCGAGCCGATAGGAACCGGGCTCGAAGCTGATGTAGTGGAAGGAGTAGGTGAAGCGTCCGTTCTCCGCAGGCTTCATCCCATCCAGCCTCAGGATCAGCGGCGTGCGGTCATCCATCGGCCGCGGCAGGTAGTCGCCGCGATCCAGCGTGATCACGACATCGCTTTCCAGGCCGATGCCTTTCTCCATCGGAGCAGCGGAAGAAATCAGCACCGATGCCAACAGCGCGAACACGCTGAAAATTTTTGCGAGCCTTCGCGACCTCATGCGTTCCTCCTGGAGCTCCGGTTCTTCAGGAAATGGCGAAGCTTCGCCAGGATCGGCTCATCCGTGGGCAGCTTCAGGTAGTCGACTCCGGCGCGCGAAAGGGACTTCGCGTCCTGTCCCGTGATGAACTTCGTCCGGCCACCGGCGACGAATTCCTGTCCGGACTCCGCCTCCACACCGCGAAGGATGCCGGCCCGCAGGCCGCCGCGTTCCGCAGGGTCTTCGAGATGCAGCACCGCGCAATCGTGGTCCTGTGCCATCAGCTTGATCGCGGGAATCGCATCGGGATCGTGGAGGTCGCTGACCACGATGAAGAGGCAGCGTTGCTCGACCCGTGGGATGAGTTCGCGGACGCGTTTTCCAAGCGTGGTGCCTTCCGTGAAATGGTAGTGCCGGAGCTGGTGCAGCCACTGGAGAATCGTGCCGCGCGAAAGGGCGGGGGTGTGGTGCAGCGAGCGATCGCCCACGGCCATCAGTCCCACCGGATTCATGTGCTCCACGGCCGCCAGCGCGATGCCTCCGGCGATCTGCACCGCCCAGGCATACTTGCTCATCTTTAAAGAAGTGACCGCCATCGAGGCCGAGGTGTCGACCAGCAGGTAGACCGGCATCTGTTTCGGGGCCTCGTATTCCTTGACGTGGAAACGTCCGGTGCGGCCGGTGATGCGCCAGTCGATGAACTTCACCGGGTCTCCGGCCTGATAAAGCCGCGACTGCACATACTCCATGCCCGCGCCGAGAAAGGGTGAGCTTTCCTGGCCATAGGTCAGCGCGTTGGCGAGCCGCTTGATCGCGATCTCGAACTGCCGCCCATCCAGCGGATCATGATTGAGTGTCCCGGTGTTCATCAGGGATCAACCAAGTTTCTGAAGCAGCTCCTCAAGCACCTGCTCAGGCTTGCGGCCGTCCGCGAGCGCTTCGTAGCTGAGTCGGATGCGGTGAAGAACGACGTCCTCGGCGAGCTCGAAAAGATCTTCCGGCACCACATAGTCGCGCTGGTTCACGAAGGCACGGGCACGGGCGGCCTGGACGATGGAAAGCCCGGCACGCGGGGAGCAGCCCATTTCAATCGAGGGATGCGTGCGGGTGAGCCGGATCAGCTCGACGCAGTGCTTCATGAAGACTTCGCTGACGTGAACCGATTGCACATCGCTCATCGCGGCGACCAGCTCCTCCAATTTACAAACCGGTTCGCCGCCGATCATGTCGAAGGCGGTCTTCGGCATCGCGCCACCTTCCACGCGCTTCAGCCCCATCTTCAACTGGCGGCGGAGCACTTCCTCCTCCTGCTCGGCGGTGGGATAGCTGATGCGGTGGCAAAGCATGAAGCGGTCGAGCTGGGCTTCCGGCAGTTCGAAGGTTCCGGCCTGCTCGATCGGGTTCTGCGTGGCGATGACGAGGAACGGCATCGGCAGCGGATAGCTGGCATTGCCGATGGTGACCTTGCGCTCCTGCATCGCTTCCAGCAAGGCGCTCTGCACCTTCGGCGCGGCACGGTTGATTTCGTCCGCCAGCAGCAGGTTGGTGAACACCGGGCCCTGGTGGGTGCGGAATTTCCCGGTCGCCTGATCGAGCAGCTCCGACCCGATGATGTCGGACGGCAGCATGTCGATCGTGAACTGGACACGGCTGAACTGGAGATCGACCGCCTTGGCGACGGCGTTCACGAGCAGTGTCTTCGCCGTGCCGGGCACGCCTAACAGCAGCAGGTGGCCACCGGTGAGCAGCGCGATCATCATGCGCTCGACGACGACATCCTGGCCGACGACAACCTCGCCGACGCGATCACGCACGGCCTGGACAAAGTGAGTTCTGGTATCAGTCATGGAAGAAAAGCGGAAAGCGGAAAACGGAAATCATTGATAGGACTCGAGCGCGGACTTCGCGGCGGACTCTTCAGTCTTCGGGAGCAGCGGGAGTGCCTTTTTCTGAAGTTCCTGCGCCTGAGCCTTGTCACCTTTGAGGAAAGCAATGCGGGCCAAGGTCGAAAGCGCGTAGCCTTGGGATTCACCCGTGGAAGCACTCAGCGGCGTGGCGATCTTTTCCGCAGCGGCTTGCAGGGAAGAGGAGGCGTCTGGTCGGGCAATCAGGTGGCCGGAGATAGCGACGAGCACGGTGGGATTTTTCGCGTAGTCCTCGCAAAGCAGCTTGGAGAGTTCGAGCGCGTCGTCGTTCTGCTTTTTCGCGAGCAGCAGATCGAGTTCCATCAGACCGCCGATGTAGCCGAGGTTGGCGGAGAGCGATTCGTGGAGTTGGGCGATGGTGGCCTCGGCCTCGTTGAGTTTTCCGGCGCTGATCTCGGCTTGGGCGCGGGTGGCGAGTTCGATCGCCCTGGCGCTCGGAGCCGCGTTCGCTGCCGGGGCCTGTGGTCCGCCCTCGGCTTTGGTGGAGGGTTCGGCGAGCAGACTTTCGAGCAGGGATTCCTTCATCGACATCGGGTGGCCGATGTAGGCGATCTTGCCCTTCTTGCTGACCACGAAGGCGCAGGGAATGCCGCTTTGTCCGGCGGCGGTGAGCCAGTGCTTGCCCATCCATCCGCCATCGGTCTTGTCGTCGACGGCCACGTTGTAGGTCATTTTCCCGGACATCCCCTTGACGAACTTGGAAACGGTGGCGGCGTCCTCGCCAAGGTTCTGCCCGATCACCACGAGCCCGGCTTCCTTGTGCTTCTTGTAGAGGTCATTGATGTGCGGAATGGCGGAAATGCACGGACCGCACCAGGTGGCCCAAAATTCAACGATGTAGACCTTGTCGCCCTCGAGCTCCTTGACGCCTTCACCTTGAGCCCAACTGCTGACCTGGATTTTCGGAGCATCATCGCCGACCTTGAGCACGGCGGAAGCGGTGGAGACGAGACTGAAGGCCGCAGCGGCGAGGCAGAAGATCGGTTTTTTCATCAGGGCGCGGTGGGAGGAGCAAAGCTTAAAATGACGTCGAAATGGCTCCCAAATGGATCAGAAGGTGTCCAATACAATCTGGCAGCATTACAACGCCACCAATCCCGAAAATCGGATAACTATTTGGCTTTTTCGCCCCGGAATCGTTCGATGTATTCTGCCTAGGATAGTCATCATTTATCCGCCTTTAGCGAAAAGCTGCGGATCAGTGAGTGCTTTCCTTCCGACACGACGAAGAGCGTCTTGCCGTCTTTGGAGAAGGCAATCGACTCCGCCTGCGGAAGTCCGTGTGGGCCGAGTGACGTTGGCTTTTTCGCGAAAGCGTCCGCCCAGCTTTCCTCCTTCGACCGTGTGAAAACGAATGCTCCGTAATAAGTGACCACGGCGGCCTTGCTGCGATCAGGGCTGATGTCGAGAGCGGTGGGCTGATTGCCAAAGGACAGGGAAGCGCCCGCCGGGGATTCGACCGCGGTCGTGCCGATGCGCTTGGCGGTCTGGATCCCGGGCGAGGCTGGTTTCAAGGACAGCTCGAAGACCTGTGGCGGTTGGGTGCGCTTGCTGAGGAGTATGATTTTCCCGCCAGCCGCATCGACCGCCACCGATTCGCAATCCACGGGGCCTCCCTCGAATCGGAACTCGATCGTGCGCTCCACTTTTACCGAGGTCGCGAGCATTTTCCCAGGTTCCGGCTGCGTGGGCTCGCGAACGATCAGCAGCGTGGAGGTGTCGTGTTTCGCCTGGTTGTCCCCGGTGTCGGCGATGAGCAGGTAGCCGGTCCCATCAAGCGTGAATGATGAAAGATCCTCCCAATCACGGTTCGTCACGCCCTCGACCTTTGCCTTTCCGCGATCCTCTCCCTTCACGCCCATCAGGTGCAGGTCGGTGGTGCCGCCGCTGTCGTTGAGGGTCCACAGCAGGCCTTCGTCTCTCTGGGAAATGGCGAGCCCGCTGGCCTCGCGAATCGAGTCGGATTCGATCTTCGGGAGCGTCTCGGCAGGTTCCTCGGCGAGGAGATTCGGCACCATTCCCAAGGCCAGGCAGCCGCAGTTCCACCAACGATTCATGAGGCAGACGAGTAACCTGATGCCCGGGAGTTTCAAGCATTCAGCCGAGGATCTTCCGGAGCGCTCGATGCACGCGCTCCATTTCGTCGGGCAGTCCGATGGTGAGGCGGCACCAGTCGAGCAGGGGTGGAAAAGGCCGCGCGACGATGACTCCCTCGGCCCGCATCTTTTCCTGGAATTCGGCGATGGGCATGCCGGTGTGGAAGAAGACGAAGTTGCCCTGAGGCTCGGCAAAGCGGCGTTTGAGCGAGGTCAGGGCGCCGGTGAGTTGGTCGCGGCCGTTCTTGATCTTAAGCCGCGTGGATTCGATGTATTCGTGATCGGCGATGCTGGCTTTCGCGGCCACCACGCCTAACAGATTCATCGAGGTCGTGGCGGTCATGAAGGAGCGCACGCGCTCGGCTGCCGCAGAGTGCGTGATGGCATAGCCGATCCGCTGGCCGGCGAGTCCGTGGATCTTGGAAAAGGTCCGGGTGACGATCACGTCCAACCCCTCGCGGACGAGTCCGACCATCGTGTTTGCTTGGAAGTCGTCCGAGCATTCGAGGTAAGCCTCGTCGATTAGGACAGTGGTGATTAACCTCATCTTGGTGCCTGAGGAGACCTCACGGACGAAAGCCTTGAGGTCAGCGGGTCGGACGAGAGTGCCGGTCGGGTTGTTTGGATTGCAGATGTAGACGAGTCTCGTGTCGGCATTGATTTTCGCAGCCATCGCCGGCAGGTCGTGTTCCAAGCGATCATTCAACGGCACGGAGATGATTTTTGCTCCGGCTCGCTGGGCGACGTCGATGAGCTGCATGTAACTTGGCGTGGCGGTAACGACTTCTCTCTCATTCCCAAAAGGCTGACTGACCCAGCGGCCCACCGCCTGCAGGATTTCTCCGGAGCCGACTCCGAGCACCACTTGGTCCACCGAAACACCTTCCTTCTTTGCGATCGCCTGGGTCAGTTCGCTGGTGAAGTTCGATGGATAGCGATGGGTGAAGGCGAGTTGAGCCTGCATTGCAGCGATGGCCGAGGCGGCGGGGCCAAAAGGATTCTCGTTCAGACCAAGGCGCGCCGGGCCGGAGGATTTCGGAGCCGATTGAGCAATCGCGTTTCCGCGGGTCGCGACGCTCCATCCGGCGACGAGGACTCCGGTGGTTTGCAGCCAGCGACGGCGGTTGAGGGCAGGGGACGGGTCCATGGAATCAGCATGAACGTCCAACATTGAACATCCAATATCGAACTTTGAAGAGGGTTATTCACAGAGCGTTCACAGGTTGCCGTCATTGACCCAGGGGATCGAGTTCTGCCACTTTTCTCTCCCCGTGATGTCCGCTGAAATCTCCAAGTTCCCCACCTCCTCCGCACCTTCCCTTCAAAATGCGGTGGTTTCAGCAGACGACGTGATGCGCATGCTGCCGCACGCGGTGGGTCCGGAGAAAAGCATCCTCAGCTCGATGCTTCAGGACTCGCAGGAATACATCGGCGTGGCGATCGAGGAGAAGCTGACGAAAGAGCATTTCTATCTTCCCGCCCACGCGACCCTCTTTGCCTTCCTCGTCGAACTCTATGAAGGCGGAAATGAAATCGAGCTCGTCTCGCTCGTCCAAAAGCTGATCGACCGCGGTCTGCTGGATCACGTCGGTGGAGCCTCCGCTGTCACCGATCTCTACACTTACGCGCCGACCGCCGGGCATTTCCGTCATCACCTCCAGTTGGTGAAGGACAAGCACGTCCTGCGCTCGATCATCCAGACCGCCAACGCCGCCATCGCCCGCGCCTACGATACGCCGGACGAAGTCAATGAGCTGCTCGACACCGTCGAGGCCAGCGTGCTCGGCATTCGAGAGGGCTCGGAAACGAACAAGGCGCCGACGATCAAGCAATCGGTCGCCGAGGTCATCGAGCAGTTCGAAGCCCTGCTTTCCGGCGATCGCGGTACCCAGGGCATCACCACCGGCTATGAGATGCTCGACAAGATGAGCAGCGGTCTGAAACCCGGGGAAATGTTCGTCGTCGCGGCGCGTCCCTCGATGGGAAAGACCTCGTTCATGATGAACGTCGTCGAGCACATCTGCCTCGATCAGGGCAAGCCGACGATGGTGTTTTCCTGCGAAATGAGCTCGTTTCAGATCGTGC
>JANOKL010000007.1:0-3768 GCA_031419215.1 Luteolibacter sp.
ATGATGGAGGTGGTGCCACCGGTGCGACCGGTGATGTTGACCGACCTGCCCACTGTGGCGGTAAGCTGGGCCGTCACAGTCACCGTGCCAGTGGCGGAACCGGTCAAAGACAGACAGCCCGTGCTGCTGCCAGTGGAGTTCACCACCGTATCCGCCGCTGGGGTGCCCGCGACCGTGCTGCCGAGTTGGAGCGAGGGAGTGGCAGTGCCCGCCACGCCGAAGCCCGAGACCGTGCTGTTGATGGTGACGCCGCGGAGGACGTTCCCATCCGCCAGATTGATCACATTGCCCGCAGCGGCGGTGATGGTTGGCCTGGTCCCATTGATCGAGGGCCGGGGGGCAGAATCAGAACCAGGTGCGATGCCAAGGACCGCCGCATCAAAGCTGGCGCCGACGACGCCTTGACCCAAGATCTGCTCGTTCGCTTCCAGGGTTATGCCAGCGGTGTAGGCACCGGTGAACATGAAGATGCGCTGGCTGGTGTTGGCATCCACGGTCGCCACCTTGGTGAGGGTCTGGAAAGGTGCGGCCAGAGTGCCCTTCCCCGTCGTGTCATTACCGCTGGAACTCACAAACCACATCCCCGGACCGGAGACGGTCAGGCGCACCGTGCCCGTGGAGGTGAAGCCGGTGTTGCTGACCGTGTAGGTGAAGGTGTCCGCTCCAGTGAAACCAGCCGCAGAGGTGTAGGTGAACTTGCCGACGTTCGCGCCGCTGGTGGTCATGGACACCGCCCCGCCATTGGCGGAGGTTGCATCAAAGGAGACGATGGACAGGACGCCGGCAGCGTTGTTGAAAACACCCACATAGTCATTGCTCGTGGCGCTGAACTGGGTGCCGACACTGGTGTCGATGGACACGCCGGAGGCGATGATGCCGGTGTAAACGTCATCGAAGGCGAGGGGCGAGACTTTCAAGGTGCTCATCTGCACCGTCGCACCATTGACGTCAGGGTCGGCGAAGTTCACGCCCGTGGCGTTGGCCGTGCCCGAGTTGGTGACCGTATTGGTGTAGGTCACCGTGGCACCTGGATTCACCTTCGTGCCGGCGGGCAGGTTGTCCGTCTTGGTGGCGGAGATGGCCGGTGCCTGGGCTTGCAGACCCGCCGCGGCGGCCAGGGAAAGCAAAAGGGCGGAGACTGTTCCGCGTGTGAAGGATGAGATCATAAAGCGTGGAGAGACGGAGGTGAATAATGAAAGTAGCATGCCGGAGTGAGCCGCTGGGCAGATGCGATGGAGGTCAACTGAAGTGCAGGTTTTATCAGGTCTCGGGCGAAGCCTTTACCCAGTTTTCAAGTCTAGCCCCGCGGTGGGAAGACGCCTTGTAACGCGATGCAGAAGTTCAGTGTCAGGTAGGGCATCATGTTGTTGTGCGGTTGGTTGCCGCCTGCCGGCGAAAAGGCTTGAGGAGCCATGGGAGACAGGCCCGCCGTTGTTGGATTATATAGATTGCCGGGGGACGGCGTTCCGAGAGTCTGCGCCGGAGTGGGGTTACGCGAGTCTGCCGGATCGCCGGTGTAAGCCCGCATGGAGTGGCTATGCGAGGGAATCTCGGATTCAAGAAGGGTCACGGTTTCCGACCCGCCCGTCTCACCCAGATCATGAAGCGACAAGCCAGGCCCTTGCCCGGGATGCATCGGCGCACAGCCCTGGAGATTTGGCAGTGCAAAATTGGACTGCCCATTGCCGCCGTAGGTCGTGCCCAGCAAAGAAAACAACGCCGTGTTCTGCGACAGCGGCAGGAGCTGGCCATCACAGAAAGCCCAGCCCCTGGGTGCGAAGTTGAAAGGGAAGATGCGGATTTCCGCGACGAAGGGATCCATGGTGAGTCAGGAGGGTGAAGGGAAGATTCCAAAGAGCGAGATGATGAAGTCCACGCACAGGTAGGGCTGGAAATTCGTGTGCGGTTGGCTACCGCCGACTGCTGCTATCGCATTGGCGTTAAGGCTGGTATCCGCCGCAGAAGTGTAATACATGCTCAATGATGGCGGCGCGGCAACGACACCATTGTTCCCGGTGGTTTGATCCGCTGGATCACCGGACGCGATCATCGCGTGAGTATGCGCCGGAATTTGGTTGACGGTCAGCGTGATCTCTTCTGCTCCTCCGGTTTCAGCGAGAATGAATCCATTTCCTTGGTGGATCGGCAACCGCCCGCGCAGATCCGGCAGAGCAAAGGTTTCCTGTCCATCCCCGCCATAGGTCGTGCCGATGAGCTGGAAGAGCGTCTCGTTTTCCGAGATCGGCAGGAGCTGACCCTCGCAAAACATCCAGCCCGCTGGGGCGAAGTTACCCGCGAACATTCTAATTTCTCCGACGTAAGGTTGTGCCATGGCGTGAGGTCAGCTCTGGGATGGGAAAATGCCCTGGAGGGCGATGCAAAAGTTTAGCGTCAGAAACGGCTGCATATTCAGGTGAGCCTGGCTGCCGCCGACGTTCGTGACCGTCGTCGGGTGAAGCGACGTGAGATTCGAGAGATTGTTGCGGTAGCCGAAACTCGGCACACCTGCCAGCAGGTTGTTATTCGGGATACCGGTCGTCGCATTCAAGGTCCGGACTTGACCCGAGTGAACATGCGTCGGCAACTCCGCGATCGAGAGCGTGTGCGCCTGCTGCCCGGCCCTCTCTCCGAGGTTGTGTCCGGCCCCCTCGTGAATCGGCACGCGACCGCGCAGATCGGGCAGGGCGAAATTCACCCGACCATCACCGCCGAAAGTCGTGCCCAGCAGCGAGAAGAGCGCTTGGTTTTGATTGATCGGCAGAAGTTGCCCATTCGACTGCGCCCAGCCACGAGGCGCGAAGGCAAAGGACATCAAGCGGATCTCGCCCAGGAAAGGTTCAGCCATGGTTTCGGGTCAAGGGTTCTGGATAAAAAATCTTGTTCAGGTTTTATCTCAAAAAACAATCTTCCGTCCAGAGATTAGAAAATATTTTGAAATTAATTCCGGATCTTTGATTGTGGGAGTCCTTTGACTCTGGTACGCCACGAACAGCTAATTTTCATCCAAGTCTGCCATGGAACTTCCATCCCGCTCAGCCCAAAGCCATTTCACTCGTCGTCGAATCCTGCGCTGGACCGGTGTCGGAGCCATCGGCGGACTGGCAGGCTATTTCGGCTGGTCCGACCGCAGGGCAGCAGTTTCGCCTCAAGAGAAAAAGGCATCCGGAACCCAAGCGACGGCTGGCGAGGCGGAAGCGACCCAAACCATTTCCTCGGCCTCAGCTCCTGTTGACCCGATGAGCCGGGAGGCCTTTCTTCCGCATCTCAAGTCCACCTTCCTGCTCGATTCGGGCAGCTCCGCCACCTTGCTGAATGTAAGCACTGCCCAGCAGACAGCCAGCAGCACCTCGACCTTCGTGTCCTTTTCCCTGCTATTCTCGGCGCCAGCAGGCTCACCTGCCGAAAGCCGGATCTATCAGGTCACCCACCCGAAAATGGGCGAGCTGGAATTGTTCATTTCACCGGTCGGCCATTCTAAGGAGCTCGTCCATCTGGAGGCCATCTGCAGCCAGCGGGTCTAATCCGGCCATGACGCCGAGTGCCTGCCTGCGAGCCGCCACCGTGGACGACACGGGATTTCTCGCTGCCGTCTATGCAGCGACCCGCGCGGACGAGCTGGCGATGACACCCTGGGACGAGTCCCAGAAGGCTGACTTCTGCCAGATGCAGTTCGTAGCGCAGGACGCCCACTATCGGCAACACTACCCCACAGCGGAATACTGCGTCATCGAAGTCGCTGGAACCGCCGTGGGTCGCCTGTATGTCGAC
>JANOKL010000008.1:0-2747 GCA_031419215.1 Luteolibacter sp.
GATCACCCGCAATCAGGCTCACGGCTCGCCCGGAAATCTTCTCGACCATTACGCGGTGTCCGAGATTCCAGAGACGGAGATCTTCCAGGAGGTTTCTGAGGACCAGATTCCGATGCTACGGTTCGCCTCCTCCGCGGCGCACGTCGCCGGGCGGAAGCTTTCCTCGTCTGAAACCTTCACCTGGCTTGATGAGCACTTCCAGGTCAGGCCGGCGAAGCTGAAGGATGCTGCGGACTTCGTGTTTCTTGGTGGGGCGAATCACATCTTCTTTCACGGCATTCCCTACTCGCCACCGGATGCCGGTTGGCCGGGCTGGCTGTTCTACGCTTCCACCCACCTCGGGGAGAACGGCGGGCTTTGGCGGGACCTTCCCGCGTTCACAGGCTACCTGCGCCGTTGCCAGTCCGTCCTGCAATCCGGCGAACCGACAGCGGACGCGCTCATCTACTTCCCGATGGAGGACATCCGGGCACGCGATGAGGGCATGCTGCCTCTCCTCACGATCCACGATCAGGCGAAGTGGCTCTGGCCGACTCCGTTCTACCGCTCGGCGATGGAACTCTGGAACACCGGCCACCCGTTCGACTTCGTGTCAGATCGTCTTTTGGAAAAGGCGAAGGTCGTGAATGGCGGAGTGCAGATGGGGAACGTGCGTTATCCGGTGCTCAGTCTGCCCGGTGTGAAGCGAATCCCTCTTGAGTCCTTGCGGCGTGTGCTGGCTCTCGCAGAGAACGGCGCCACCGTGGTCTTCACTGATGGATTGCCCACGGATGTTCCAGGCTTCCATCAACACGCTGAACGACTCTTCCAAATGCTGGAGCTGTTGAAACCCTTCGCCGGAAAGTCGGGGGAAGTCCCTTACGGAAAAGGGCGCATGGTCATCAATCCAGCATCGCTCGCCAAAGAGCTCGAGTCGCGCGGAAATGCGGCCGAATCCATGGTAGCGGACGGACTGAGGTTCGTTCGCCGCACACATGAAGGAGGCTTCCACTACTTCATCGCGAATCGTGGAACCAAGCGTTTCAGCGGAAAAATGAGGCTGGCGGTTCCGTTCCGTTCAGCCGTCGTGCTTGATCCTTGGTCGGAAGCTGCGGCAAGGACTCCTGAAACGTCAGGGTCCACGATTCTCCTGGATCTTGATGCGGGAGCCTCCTGCATTGTGAGGACCTTCACAGACCGCATGATCAAGGCGGCTCCCGTTCCAAAGGATGTGCCGACGGGCGAGCCCTTGATGGTTGGAGGCCCTTGGACACTCGACTTCATCGCTGGTGGGCCATCTCTTCCGTCTGCGAGACCCCTGGCGGACACCTCGTTCTGGACCACATTGAAGGACAAATCCGTGACGGATTTTTCAGGCACCGTCCGCTACAGGACTTCCATGGAAATGCCCGTGGTCGCGGGCTCACGCTGGAGGCTGGATCTCGGGGATGTCCGCGAAACCGCGCGTGTCTTCATCAATGGCAAACCCGCCGGGATTTCGTGGTCGCCTCCGCATCGGATGGAAGTCAGCGAGCTGCTAAAGCCCGGCGAAAACCAGATCGAGATCGAAGTGACGAATCTCGCCGCCAACCGCATCGCGGATCTGGATCGGCGTGGAGTATCGTGGAAGCGATTTCACGAAATCAACTTCGTGGGCCGTTCCTACAAGCCCTTCGATGCAAGCTCCTGGCCGACCATCGACTCCGGGCTCGGCGGCCCCGTACTGCTTCAGCGGTTGGAGAAATAGTCCAGCTTAGTCGAGCGGATACTCGCCATCCTCATCGATGCCATACCAGCCGAGCTTGCCGAAGGCGCGTAGAATGGCTGGCGTCGGATCTTCGGTATCTTCTTTCGAGCCCTCGATGGTGGCCGAGCGGGTAAGGCCGCGCATCGACTCGATGCTGATCACCGTGCGGTAGTCCTCAAGATGGATCCAGTCGCCCCAGCTCTTCTGATCATGACGGGGTGAGAGCTTCTGGGAACCGAGCGAATCCAGGACTTCGCGGATGGTGCAGGGCGGTTCGGATTCTGGAAGATGGACAACGGTTTCCATGTGGCTGAGAGCTGAGTGAAAATGACGGCTTCACTCCAGAATGGAAGTCCCTTCACAAAGACGGTGGTAAAGCCCTCCGAGTGCGATGAGCTCCTCATGAGTGCCTCGCTCAATGATCCGGCCCTTCTCCAAGACGCAGATCAGATCGGCCTTTTCGACAGTGGACAAGCGGTGGGCGATGACAAAGCAGGTCCGGTCACTCCGCAGGTTGTCAAGTGCCTGCTGCACCAGCCGTTCGGTGCGGTTGTCCAGCGCGCTGGTGGCCTCATCGAGCAACAGCAGCGGAGGGTTCTTCAGCAGGGCCCGTGCGATCGAAAGGCGCTGGCGTTCTCCTCCGGAAAAACGTCCACCTCGCTCACCTGCGACGGTATCGAGTCCTTCGGGCAGGGCCTTGACGAAGGCAGCGGCATTCGCCGCCTCAAGGACGCTCCAGAGTTCGTCATCGCTGGCATCCTTCTTGGCGAACAGCAGGTTCTCGCGAATGCTGGTGTTGAAGAGGAAATTTTCCTGCGTGACGAAGCCGGTGTTTCCACGGAGCCACTCCTTCGAGAGTCTTGAAATGTCGATGCCATCCAGTTCGATCGCGCCTTGATCGGCTTCATAGAAGCGCGTGAGGAGGTTGAGGATCGTGGACTTGCCCGCGCCGGTGGGACCTACGAGAGCGATGGTCTGGCCGGGGAAAGCCTCAAGTGTTAGATCGCAAACCGCCGGGCTG
>JANOKL010000009.1:0-12116 GCA_031419215.1 Luteolibacter sp.
CCGATCATCTGCACCGCAGGCCATCCTTCAAAGGCCAAACGCACCGGGCTACCGGGAGTGGTGACCCCGTCGACCACCTTGCGCGACTGGATCAGCGGCATGTCATTTCCATCGACGAGCATTTCCACAAAGCGGCTGTCGGTTTCCGGGATGATCACGCAAATGGGCGATCCAGGGCGGAGATAGGTCCCATCGGTCACCGGCACCTGAAGCACGATTCCGTCCCGCGGGGCCTCGACCACCTGCCGTTCGTTCTGGCTGATCTGGATGCCGATCATGGCGAGGTCCCGCTCAGCCGCCGCCACTTCGCCAAGTGCGGTGCCCTTGGAGGCTTCGGTCGAAGCGATCGAGGCATCGAAGTCATTCCGGGTCCGATGAAGGTTGGCATCCGAGGATTTCAGCTCCGCCTCGGTCGAGTCCCGCGACAAGGTCGCCAGTTCGAGATTTCTCTGGGATTCCAGCTTCTTCTCGTAGAGCTCCTTGGTCCGTCTGAAATTCAGCAGCGACGTCTCAGCCGCGATCTTCGCCGCCACGACCCGCTGCTCGGCAGCTGCAATCGCTTGGTTTTTCGCCAATTGTTGCTGTGCCACCTGCGCCGCGAGTGATTCCACGCGACCCATGGCAAAGTCACGCCGGCTGCTGATCGCAGTCTGTTGGGCACGCAGGTTGACCATGAGGTTCGGATCGTTGTCCTGGATCTCGATGATCAGATCGCCCTTCTTCACCCGCTGCCCTTCCATGACATTCAGGCGCTTCACCCGGCCTGAAACCTGGGCCTCAACATTGATCCGGCGATCGAGCGGATCGAAGGCGATGACCCGCCCGGTGCCGGAAACAAACTGTCGCCAGGGCAGCACCAGCACGGCAATGATCAATCCGAAGAAGCCAATCAACAACAAGCGGCTGAAAAGCACGGTGAACTTCGCGGCTCCGGCAAGCCCCAAGGCAGGCAGCGGCGGGATGACGGTCAGGGGTTCCTTGGATTTCATGAAAGTGCGCTCAGGCGTTCGGATTCAGATTCGGACGAAGTTCCGTCGTTTAAATGACAGGGGGCCAGCTGGATGATCTGATCGCAGATCCGGGTGACATCATGATCGCGGGTGGCGAGGATGACGGTCCAAGGCCAGGAGCGATCAAGGATCGCGGTTTGTAGGAGCCTGAAAGACTCCGGATCGAGGCTATCGAAAAGTTCGTCGATCATCAACAACCTGGGATTCTGAACAAGGGCCCGTGCCAGAAGCAAGCGGGTCCGCTGATTGCCACTGAGAGGCGCGCCGCCCACGGTCAGGTGAAGGTCCATGCCTTCAGGTCGCCTCAGCAGCACCTCCAAAAGGCCGACTTTCTCCAATGCCCCGCGCACCTCGTCCAGTCCGATGTCGTCACGCCCCATCCTGAGGTTCTCCACCACCGATCCATCCACGATGTCATCGCGGCGCAGCAGCATCACCCGCTCGCGGAGCGATTCGAGGTGCCAGCTCCGCAGGTCAAGACCATCGACGCTGACATGCCCTTCGGTGGGAGCTCGCAGGCCAAAGAGAATGTCCAGCAGCGAGCTGGCTCCGGAACCGTGCGGGCCGACGATCGCCACGCGGCTGCCCGGCGGGATGACGAACGATTTGTTTTCGAAAAGCGATTCATGATAACCGAAGGCGATATCGGTCGCGCGGACTTCTGCGCCCTTGCCGGAGAGCACTCCCTTTTCGCCGGTCGACCGTTCCATTTCGAGGTCGAAGATATGCCCCAGCTTGTCCATGGCCGCCATGGCGTCATACCAGGCCTCCAGCTTCTTGCCCATCTTCGCCATGGCCACGACGATGCTGCTCATGATCAGCTCGGACGCCACCAGTTGGCCCAAGGTGATCTGCTGGCTCACCACCAGCCAGCCGCCAAGAACCAGAAGAATGGCCGCCGCCGCGACCGAGAGAACCAGCAGCGCCACGATCTGTCGCATCACCACCCGGAAATGCGCTGCACGGCAACGCACATATTCGGCAGCGAAATGGTCCGATCGCTCCGAAGCCAGCTTGTAGCCACCCGGTCCCTTGAAGGCGAAGGGAAAGGCAGCAACCTGCTCGAACCAGTTCACAAGGTCATACTTCACCCGCGACTCCGCGATACTGGTGGAGACCGCTCCTTTTCCGAGCAACCATAAGCAGAGGACGATCAAGGACAGCAGCACCACGACGAACAACAGCATCAATGGATGATAAAGCGCCAGCAGCAGCATTCCGATCAGGCTGCCGAAGATCAGGTTGACCCCGTCCAGAAGCAACAGCGACGTACTCTTTTGAGCGGTCACCACATCGAAGAAGCGGTTGACCAGCTCCGGGGCATGGATTCCCTGCATGGCATCAGCACGCACACGGGGAAGACGGTGAGCGAGATCGGAAGCCGTCCTGACAAACAAGCGACGCTGGATGATATCGGAAAGGTAATACTGGAAGCCGCTCACCAGGGCCTGCAGGCCTAGAGCACCGAAAAGGGCGATCGCCAACACCACGATCGCCTGGACGTAGGGTTGCGACTGACCACCGAACGCGAGGTTGCTCACCACGGAGTCCACTGCGAGCGGTGCAGCCAGGTACAGCACACCCGACATCACGGAAAAGATCAACAGGGTGACGATCTCCTGCCGCTCGCCTTTCAACAGACGCAGTAGTCTTCGTGTCGGCGAGATCGAGTCATGATGATCATGATCGGAAGATCCTGAATTCGTGCGACTGGCCGCGATCGTCAGGGAATGAGCCAGACCCGCTTCGATCACATCGTCAGGCCCATTCAAGCCAAGAAGCTCCCACAATTCACGGCGGGATAGACTCGTCCGGTGCGTCAAATGATCGCCATCCGCCACCCGAACCTTGAACCAACCCGCATACGTCACCACCAACCAGCGAGACTCCTTCGAACTCCAGAGCACCAAGGGCAGATCCTGCCGCGCATGCCACAAGGCTTCGGACAGCTTCTGACGAATGGGAGTCACACGGAACCCCGCTTCAGGTGCCACAGCCACCAGTTGGGCCAGCGGCTCGTCGTCCGTCTGCGCCATCTGATGCAGGATCGTTCCAAGTCTTTCGGGATCAGGCCGCCCACCTGTGATAGCGGCAAGTTGGATCAAGGTTGGGAGGGTGATGGAGGCAGGTGTCATCAGGAAGCAAATACGTGGGCCAAGGCCGGTGGAACCAGGGTCATTTTCGAAGAACAAAGATCGGGACTTGCATGGGCTTCATCTCTGACAAGCTGGCACGGGATCATAAAAACTCAAAAACGCCACTTTGACAATTTCGATGTTTCGAATCCATACTTCGACAAAACCGAAGCAAATTCCCCATGAATGAACCCTTCATCAACTACCATCACCTCCGACTGTTCTGGGAAGTGGCTCGTGCTGGCAGCCTCCGCATCGCAGCTGGACGCCTGCACCTTTCACAGCCGACCATCAGCACCCAGATCAAGTCCCTTGAGCAAGCCCTCAACGAGCAGCTTTTCGACCGTACCGGACGTGGCTTGAAACTGACGTCGAAAGGAAAGGTCATCATGGATTATGCCTCGGAAATCTTTTCCCTCGGCTCGGAAATGCTGCGCTCGCTGCAAGGCGACGGCGGGAATGTTCCCATGCGCCTGAACATCGGCATCACCGACTCCCTCCCGAAGCTGCTGGCCTGGCGCCTGATCCGGCCTGCGATCGAGGCCATTCCCAACCTCCACCTCTGCTGCGTGGAAGGACACGCCCAGGAGCTTCTCGGTTCACTCGCCGGCGGACGTCTTGACATGGTGCTTTCCGATGAAGCGGCGCCCTCCACCCTTCCCGTGAAGGCCTTCAACCACCTCCTGGGAACTGCACCCGTGGTCTTCTGTGCATCTCCGAACCTGGCGAAGTCCCTCGAAGCGAATTTCCCCGCCTCACTCCGTGGCGCGCCGATGCTGCTGCCTTCCGGCCGCACCGCCTGGAGGCATGAAATTGACCGCTGGTTCGATTCACGCGGCACGCGCCCGCATGTCATCGCCGAGTTCGACGACGCCGCCTTGATGAAGATCGCCGCCGCCGATGGTCTTGGAGTCGCGCCGATCGCCGCGCCGATGCTCGACGAGGCAATCAAGCGCTATGCCCTGCGCACGGTGGGAGCTCCCGTGAAATGCGGCTTTCCCTGCTATCTCATCACCTTGGAACGGGTGATGCGCCATCCAGCTCTTGCGGCGATCACCATGAGAGCGAAGGAAACCTTTGAAGCGGGTGAAGCCATGAGCCTGCTGGCCAAAAGCCCGAAGTCCAGCCCTGGCAAGGTCCCGCGAAAGAATGCGCCAACGAGAAAAGCTTGAATCAGGTAAGGCAGATCTCCGCAGTGTCACTCAAGGCAGGTTTGCTAGCCGATGTTCTCTGCCAGAAACCTCAGCAGCAGTGAGAATGAAACCCTTCCCAGAGCGGGATTGTAGCGTGGCCCTTCATCGCGCAAGAAGGCATGGGCAGCGTTGAATTCATGCCACTCGTAGTCCGCTTCCACAGCATCCAGCGTTTCATGAATCATCCGCCGGCCCTCCAGTGGGACATGGGGGTCCTGCCGACCGAAGACGAAGAGCATCGGCGCGTTGACCTCGGCGATCCGATTGAGGGTGTCATCGCATTTCCCGAGCCCAAGGCTTCTGGAATGCAGATCGGTCGGATAAAAGGCCGCCACCGCCGTCACCCCCGGATGCAGGCCGGCCCGCAGTGCCAGATGGCCGCCAAGACAGACGCCGAAGCTAGCCACTTTTCCGGTGCAGTCGGCCTGAGTGGTTAGATAACTGACCACGACCTCGGTATCCTCGTCATAGGACGCGATCTCCTTCTCGGTCTTCAGGCTGTTGCCGCGTGCCGAGCCCTCGGCATCGTAAGCCAGCACCGTGCCCAGAGGCTCGAACTCGTGGTAAACCTCGGGAACCGCCACCAGATACCCCTCACCCGCCAGTGCTGCCGCCATCCGCCGGATCGGGCCGGTGGCCTGGAAGATTTCGGAGTAGAATATGATGGCCGGGCGAGATGTCTTCCCCGTCGGAACGAACAGATGCACACGCATCAGTCCGCGGGTGGTTTCGAGATCAACGAACGATTCGGAAAGCGTGGCCATGCCGGAAGTCTTCCCAAACCAGCAGGGACGATCCAGAAAATCCGCCCGATGGTCGGGTGCGGCCCGTGGTGGCCCGCCCTTATTTGACGGCGGGGACAACCGGGGTCCAAGCAAGACGATCTTTTGTCAAGCTGGTGATCCGGTAGGATTCGTGGGCCTCGCCCTTGACCAGATGCAGGAGCAACTTGTCAGCGGGATCGATCGACCACGTGCCCTTCTTGAAACCATGCGCATCGTTCGAAGCCAGTTCCAGCCATTCGAGGTCCTTGTTCGAGCTGAACTTCAAGGCCATCCGGAAACGGCTCGGTGGAAAGACCTTGTAGGCCGCTGGGCGGAAGACCTGCTCCTTGCCATCCGCTTTCTCCTCCTCGACCGAATGGACCCAATGCTGGCAGAGCATGGCGGGATCAATCGCCGCTGCCGCAGCAACCGGCTTGTCTTTCGGAAGGGCAGCATCGGGCGGGGAGGGCTCTGCAACCAAGCTCGAAATCGTCAACATCAGGCAAAGAAAGGATGTTCTCATGGCGATGAGGAACCTCACACGGGGTTTTCTTGCAACAAGTTTTTTCCGGGCGTGCCATGCACATGGCTGCCCCCATAGACTGTCGGCCATGCGCCCCGAATGGCCCGATACCTCCGATTGGAAGAAGCACTGGCTTCTTTCCGAGAACTGGGTGTTTCTCAATCATGGCTCATTCGGTGCCTGTCCTAATGTGGTGCTGGAAGCCCAGTCGAAGCTACGCGAGTCCATGGAAGCCACTCCCGTGCAGTTTCTCTGGCGGCAACACAATGAGCGCCTTGATGCGGCGCGTCAGGCTCTTGCTAAATTTCTCGGAGCGGATGCCGCGAACCTCGTCTTCGTCACCAACGCGACAACGGGCGTGAATGCCATCGTGCGATCAGTGGAATTTCAGCCCGGCGACGAAATCCTCACCACGGATCACAATTACAACGCCTGTCGAAACGTGCTGGAGGAAACTGCCCGGCGCAGCGGGGCTAAGGTGGTGGTGGCACAGGTTCCCTTCCCGCTTCAGGGCGAAGAGGAGATCGTCGCTGCGATCCTGAAGTCCGTCACTCCACGCACACGACTGGCGATGATCGATCATGTGACCAGCAACACCGCGCTGGTGTTTCCTATCGAGCGCATCATTCGTGAGCTGGAGACACTTGGCATTGATACCCTCGTCGATGGCGCACATGCGCCTGGCATGCTGCCGCTGGAGTTGGAGAAACTAGGTCCGGCGTACTACACCGGCAATCTCCACAAGTGGACCTGTGCGCCGAAGGGCTCTGCCTTCCTCTGGGTGCGCCCAGACAAGCAGGATAAAATCCAGCCCGCCGTCATCAGCCACGGCAACAACACCCCCCGTGCCGGGCATTCCCCGTTTCAGGACCGCTTCGACTGGGCGGGCACCCACGACCTCACATCGTGGCTCAGTGTTCCTGCTGCCCTCACCTGGCTATGCGACTGCCTCCCCGGTGGTTGGCCACCCTTGAGGGAACACAACCACTCGCTGCTGTTGAAAGCCAGAGAGCTGATCTGTGAGCGCTTCTCGCTGGAACCACCCTGCCCGGAAAATCTGTTAGGATCGATGGCTACGCTGCCCTTGCCGGGCCGGCTTTCCGAACCCGCAGACCGACTCCCAATCGACCCGCTCTACACGCTGCTGGCCGATGGCTACGGAATCGAGGTCCCCATCATCCACTTCCAAGGAAAGCGCTGGATCCGGATCTCCGCTCATCTTCACAACTCGCTCGACGAATACCGCTACCTCGCGGACTCGCTTGGTTTGATCCTACGCTCCTGACCCATGGAACTGGCAATCATCGGCGGAGGCCCAGCAGGCCTCAGGGCAGCGGAGGTCGCGGCGCATGCAGGTGCCCGCGTGACCTTGTTCGATGCCAAGCCATCGGTCGGCCGCAAGCTTCTGGTCGCCGGACGCGGTGGCCTGAACCTCACCCACGGTGAGGATTTCGATTCATTCGTGGACCGCTACTCGGGGCCGGATCAGCCGGAGGGATTCTGGAGGCGCGTCATTTCGGAGTTTTCTCCAGATGATCTGAGGAAATGGGCGGAAGGCCTCGGCATCCGCACCTTCGAGCAACGGACAGGCCGCATCTATCCGATCGAAATGAAAGCCGCTCCCCTCCTGCGGCGCTGGATCGAACGACTGCGCGGACTGGGCGTGAGATTTGAAACACGACATCGCTGGACGTCCATGGAGCACGATGCGCGATACCGTCTCGGCTTTGATCATGATGGCCAGCAGGTTGAAGTTGATTGCGACGCCGTCATCCTCGCGCTCGGAGGAGCCTCATGGCCGATCACCGGGTCCAACGGCGGCTGGGTTTCCATTCTTGAAAGGCTGGGGATGCCCGTGAATCCACTTCAGCCCGCCAACTGTGGCTGGGAGCTCGATTGGCCACGTTCGGTGCTCGAAGCGGCAGAGGGAAAGCCCTTGAAAAATATCGTCGTCCGAGCGGGAGGAATCGAAGTCGCCGGGGAGTTGATGGTAACTGCATACGGGCTCGAAGGCGGCGCGATCTATCAGCTCGGTTCGGTGCTTCGATCCATGGAAGAACCGACCATCGAGATCGATTTCAAGCCGACCTTCACCGTGGAGGAGCTGGTTCGGAAAATGGAATCCGTGAAGCAGGATGTGATCGGAGCCAGCTGTGATCGCTGGAAGCTTTCCGATGCCGCCCACGCGATCCTAAGCGGATTCTCATCGCCGGATGATGGCATCGAAGCGCTCGCCACCCGTGCCAAAGCCTGCCCGATTTCCCTCACCTCACCGCGCCCGATCGCCGAAGCAATCTCCAGCGCGGGAGGCGTCTGCTGGCGTGAACTCGATGACCAGCTCATGGTCCGCCATTTCCCCGGCCTTTTTGTGGCGGGCGAAATGATCGACTGGGAGGCCCCCACCGGCGGCTACCTCATGCAAGGCTGCTTCGCGACCGGCTCCCTCGTGGGCGCGGCAGCGGTGAAGTGGCTCAAGGGGCGGGACTGACCACCACCCGGTAGAAGCGACGAGGTCCGTCGATGGCGGGACTAAACTGCAAGGCAGGAGGATTCAACGCTCCTCCATTGCCAATCACGGGTGCCCCAACTGGCATCCATGGCCCACTCAAATCCACCTTTGATTCGAGCTGATAGGCATGACCC
This sequence comes from Luteolibacter sp., assembly GCA_031419215.1. Lineage (GTDB taxonomy): Bacteria > Verrucomicrobiota > Verrucomicrobiia > Verrucomicrobiales > Akkermansiaceae > Luteolibacter. Next base: position 8,269 of record JANOKL010000009.1, read on the forward strand.
GTGAAGCTAGGAACACTGAGCATGAAGTTGGTGGAGCTTGCCTGGGTGGATAGAACCTTGATCGCTGAACGGTCGAGGATGGTTCCGGAATTGATCAGACCAGGTGGCAAGGTGCCGGACCAGTTGATGATGTCGATGACACCTGTGTTCGTGAATGTGCCGGACACATTCAGCACCGCATCGCCGGTCAAACGGAGCACGCCGGTATTCGTGGCGGCTCCCGTGATGTGAAGCGATCCTGCACCAAAGACAAGCGTGCCGTTGTTGAGCAAGCTTTCATAGGTCGCGGTGCCATTCGGAAGACTCAGCGTCTCGGAATTCGCCACGACAAGATCGTTGGTGATGACCAGGGTGCCGGTGGTGCCTCCCTGATGGTTCGGATCATCAATGGTAGCGACGATCAAATAACTGCCGGGAGCAGTCGGCGGAGTGGATGAACTATTGTAGGTGATCAGAACTGCCAGCGAGACTGGATTTGTGACAAGGCCCACAGTTTTTGGATTCCCAGTGTAGGCCTGTGAAAGCCCGCTTAGCGACACGGTCGCATTGGCTTTGGAAACCAGCAGCGACTGCGGCACTGAGGTCGAGGCCGAGTAATTCGAATCGCCAGCCTGCGAAGCGGTGATCGTGGTCGAGCCTGCACCGATGATCGTCACGGTGTTTCCGGACACTGTCGCAACCGAGTGGTTGGAGCTTTCGTAGCCGACGGTCAGGCCTGAGCTGGACGTCGCTGCGAGATTAAAGGTGGCGTCGCCATAGGTCTTCGATGCCAATGCACCAAACGTGATCGCCTGCGAGGCTTGGCCGACTGTTAGAGTCTGCGGCACCGCAACTGCGGCCTGATAGTTCGTATCACCGGCCTGCGAAGCGGTGATCGTGGTCGAGCCCGCACCGACGATCGTCACGGTGTTTCCGGACACTGTCGCAACCGAGTGGTTGGAGCTTTCGTAGCCGACGGTCAGGCCTGAGCTGGACGTCGCTGCGAGATTAGAGGTGGCGTCGCCAAAGGTCTTCGATGCCAGAGCACCGAACGTGATCACCTGCGAAGCTTGGCCGACTGTTAGGGTCTGCGGAACCGAAGTCGCCGCTAGGTAGTTGCCGTTACCTGCTTGTGAGGCGGTGATCGTCGCAGTTCCGGCACCAACGATCGTCACCGTGTTGCCAGCGATCGTCGCAACATCGGAATTCGAACTCAGATAACTCACGGAAAGCGTCGAGTCGGCGGTTGCTCCGAGATTGAACGTCGGATCGCCAAAGGTCTTTGGAGCCAATGCACCAAACGTGATCACCTGCGAGGCCTGGTTCACCGTCAACGTCTGCGGCACCGAGGTCGCGGCAAGGTAGTTGGTGTCGCCAACCTGCGAGGCAGTGATCGTCGCAGTTCCAGCACCAACGATGGTCACCGTACTTCCGGAAACCGTGGCCACGGCGGAATTCGAACTTTGATAGCCCACCGAGAGGCCCGAGCTGGATGATCCTGCGAGACTGAAATTACCACTTCCAAACGTCCTCGCCGCAAGCGCTCCAAACGTGATCGCCTGGGCCGCCTGGTTCACCGTCAAAACCTGATCCACCGAACTCGCAGGAAGATAACCAGCATTGCCAGCCTGGGAGGCCGTGATCGTCGCGGTTCCCGCGCTCAGGATCGTGATCGTGGATCCGCTAACCGACGCCACCGTCGGAGCTGAGCTGGAATAGGAAACGGTCAGACCAGATGAAGCCGTGGCTCCAAGTGAGAAAGAAGCATCCCCGAAGGTCCTTGCCGCAAGCGACCCGAAGGTGATGGTCTGGGGCAGGACTCCATTTTCCACGAGAATGATCCCGGCGGTGTTAAGCTGGCTGGTGTTCCAGACGAGGCCGCTGGGAAGTGTCGGCAGGTTGACCGTCGCGAAGCTGCCAGTGAAGGTCGTCGCATCGAAAAGATCGAACGAGTCGCCAGCCGCCAGGGCATCTCCCGAAGCCGACATCGTCAGCGTGCCGCCGAAGGTCAGGGTCGTGGTCCCCTGGACCCGGTCATTGCTGAGCGCCGCCCCAGCCTTGGCAAGCTGCATGCTCGTCGTGCTGGTGCCAGCCAGGGTGAGAGTGCTACTTGCGGTTAGCGTGCCGATGTCATTCACCCCGGGACTGAGTCCGCCGCTGATGCTTAGGGCTCCTGAAACCGTACCGTTTCCACCGATAGTCCCGCTGGCGGCAACGGTGACCGCACCCGTTCCAGTGGCCGAGCCTGCAGAATTGGTGGCCAAAAAAGTTCCCGCGTTGATGTTGGTTCCTCCTGAGTAGGTATTGGAATTGGCAACCGCCATCGTGCCAACCCCCGCCTTGGTGAGGATTCCGGTTCCCTTGATGGCTCCGTTGCCGCTGATCGTCAGGTCAGCGGCCGGACTCGTGGTGGCGTCGGCCACCGTGAAGGTGCGGCTGGCGAAGCCGATGCCGTTGGCGACGGAGATGCTGGACGCCGTCGTGCCTCCCACGGTGACGTTGCCATTTAAAACGAAATCCTCTCCGGCGTATTTGCCCGAGCCCGTTCCCAGAAGAGTTCCGCCATTGAGGGTGATGGCCCCGAGGTGAGCGTGGTAGGAGGCGAAGTTCAGGGTGCCACCCGCGTTGACGGTGAAGGCTGTGCCGTTGTTGGTCACATTGGTGTTCACCTGGATGACCGTGCCTCCGTTGTTGATGGTCACTGCGGAATTGGTCGGCAGGGCATTGTTGTAGTCGCCGGGCTGGAGTCTAACAGTTCCGGCATTGACCGTGAGTCCACCCGTGAAGGTATTGGCTCCGCCGAGTGACAGAGTTCCGGATCCGTTCTTGGTAAGCCCCTTCGTGCCTGCCACCACGAGATTGAGCGTGGCGGTCTGGTTGTTGACGGTGACGACTGGATTTCCAGTTGTGGTGTTGAGAGTCAGTGGACCAGCGGAACCCGTCGATAAGGTCCAGTTGTGGCTTGGAGTCGTGTCCCCAAACACCAGGGTCCCGACGGTTCGTGCTCCGTCGAGAGTGACGGCGGCATTCGCAGTGAGGTCGAGGACCGAGAAATCGGCAATCGAACTGGCTCCGGAAACTGCGGTGCTGTTGGACCAATTTCCACCGGTCGGCCATGAACCACCTGCGGGGTTGACCCAGACGGATGCTCCCGTGGAGTTCGTGAAAATTCCAACCGTGCCCTCACCCGAGTAGCCCGCACTGTCGGTCGCTCGCACGGTCAGGTTGATCATGCCCGGAGCTGGCAGTCCAGCGGGCTGGAGCAGGCTGATCTGGCCGCCGTTGTTGATGGAAATCGCACCATCGGCATTTCCTCCGACAATCGCCCACGCGCTGATGGTGCGTGGAGAGAATGCCGTGGCGGTCGCAGTTCCCAGCACCGCATTTGCAGCCATGCCTGAGTTTGCCCCAAAATACTTCGTCGCCACCACCGGAGGGTTCGCATCCTGGACGATGATGTTAACCGATGGCGATGTTGCGAACGTATCGAGATAAAGCGCACGCGCCGTGAGATTGACCGAGGCCGCTGTCACCGCGTTCACATAGATCGCCTCATAGGGAGCCTCCCCGTCCGTGCCGATCAGGACGTTGTCACGATAGAATTCAACTTCCGTGACCGTCTGGCCGTTCGGAGTGACGCTGGCCGTGATGGTGATGTTGTTGGTGCTGAAATAGCCCGCGCTGTTTGCCGGCGAGGTGATGGCCACGACCGGAATGGCGGCCTGCGGAGTCGGATCCCCCGAGGCGGCTCCGGCGACGAATGGCGCCATGACCGTGGAGGGAATTGCCTCCCGTGGGATGCCCGGACCCTGCCACGCGATGGAAACATGGTCTCCTCCGCCACCTTCCACTTGCTGGGCCTCGATCCA
>JANOKL010000010.1:0-6219 GCA_031419215.1 Luteolibacter sp.
AGACCAAGACAATCAGCCCGCAGCAACTCCAGCCCCTAAACCGGCTCCTGCTCCGGCAGCTTCCGCCCCACCACAAGGTGGAGGCGGTGGCAATCAAGGCGGCGGCGGTGGATACCGCGGTGGCAATCAAGGCGGCGGCGGTGGATACCAAGGCGGTGGCGGCGGCGGATACCGCGGCGGTCAAGGTGGTGGCGGCGGTGGCCAAGGCGGCCAGCGTGGCCGTGGCCCGCGCCGTGACGACCGTTCCCAGCCATCGGAGTCCGATGGCCCGCAGCTTGCGGAAAAAGTCGTGTTCATCAACCGATGCGCCAAGGTCGTCAAGGGCGGCCGTCGCTTCAGCTTCTCCGCCCTCGTCGTCGCCGGCGACAAGGAAGGCAAAGTGGGTCTCGGATTCGGCAAGGCAAACGAAGTGGCTGACGCCATCAAGAAAGCCAGCGAGTCCGCCAAGCGTTCGCTCAAGCCGATGAACATCGTCGACGGTACGATCCCTCACGAAATCTGCGCCGAATTTGGCGGTGGCAAGGTCCTCCTCAAGCCAGCGTCTCCGGGAACGGGTATCATCGCCGGTGGTGGTGTCCGTGCCGTCTGCGAAGCGGTCGGCATCCGTGACATCCTCGCCAAGTCGATGGGCTCCTCCAACCACGCCAACGTGGTCAAGGCCACCCTCAAGGCGCTTTCTCTCGTCCGCACCCGCGACCAGGTCCTCTCATCGCGTGGCAAAAAGAAGAAGGAAAAGGCCATTTAAGGTCCCCTTCGATCAACCTCTTCCCATCCATTAGGAAATGAAACTTCACGAACTCCGCCCGAACAAGGGCGCCAAGCATCGGGTCAAGCGTCTCGGCAAGGGCGAAAGCTCCGGTCTCGGCAAAACCTGCGGCAAGGGCAACAAGGGCCAGAACGCCCGCTCCGGTGGCGGCACCCGCCCAGGCTTCGAAGGTGGCCAGATGCCAATCCATCGTCGTCTTCCGAAGCGCGGCTTCAACAACTACGAATTCCGCGACAAGTTTGCCGTGGTCAATGTGAGCCATCTCGACAAGGCCTTTGAAGACGGTGCCACCGTCAACGAGGACACCCTGCGCATCGCAGGTCTTGTCAACGGCCGCTGCGACGCCATCAAGATCCTCGGCCACGGTGAAATCACGAAGAAGCTCACCATCGCCGTCCGCGGCGTCAGTGCTTCCGCCCGTGAGAAGATCGAAAAGGCCGGCGGCACGATCGAGTCGATCGCCTGAGCCGACCCTACGGTCATCAACCTGTTCTCTCCGGTGAGGAAGCGCTTGCCCGCTTCCTTTCCGCGTTTATAAACCGCGCGTTCAAAAGTTTCCCAGCCCATCATGATTTCCGCGTTTGCGAACACTTGGAAGATCCCCGAATTGAGGGATCGCATTCTTTTCACCCTGGCGATGATCATCATCGTCCGTCTCGGAGTCCACATCACCCTTCCCGGGGTCGATGGCACGGTCATCAAGGCCTACATGGACGCCCAGAGCAAGGCCGACCCCAGCGGAGGCGGAGGCATCAACGCGATGCTTGCGATCTTCTCCGGAGGCGGTCTCCAGCAGGCGGGGGTCTTCGCTCTCGGTATCATGCCATACATTTCGGCCTCGATCATGATTCAGCTCATGACTGCGGTGGTGCCGAAGCTTTCCCGCCTCGCCCGTGAGGATGGCGGACGCCAAAAGATCACGCAGTTCACGCGCTACCTCACGATCGGCATCGCCGTGGTGCAGGGCTTCTTCGTTGCGAAGACGCTGACCAATCCCGAGACGATGCCTTACCTTTCTGGTATCGAGAAATTCGGCCGACTGGTGGGCGATCCGTCACCGATGTGGTTTGTTCTCGCGACCTTGACGGTCGTTGCAGGCACCATGTTGCTGATGTGGATCACCGATCAGATCACCGAACGAGGCATCGGCAACGGCACGTCAATCATCATCACGGTGAACATCGTTTCATCGCTTCCCGGAGCCCTCATCCAAGCCTGGAAATTCTTCGTCACCGGCAGCGCTGAGAACCCGTTCAGGGCCATCATGATGGTCGTCATGATCGCGATGCTTCTGATCGTCATCGCTGGAACTATTGCCATCACCCAAGCCCAACGCCGTATCGCGGTCCAATATGCGAAGCGAGTGGTGGGTCGCAAGCAGTTCGGAGGACAGACCCAGTATCTTCCTCTCAAGGTGAACTACGCGGGCGTCATGCCGATCATCTTCGCGACCGCGGTGCTTTCACTGCCGCCGATGATGCTTCAGTGGCTCTTCCCGACCAATCCTTTGGCAGTGAAAATCTACGGCGCACTGACGGGTGGCGGTCCCTGGTATTACTTCCTCGGTGCATTGTTCATCTTCTTCTTCTCCTACTTCTGGGTGGCGACGATGTTCCAGCCGTCCCAGATCGCGGAAGATTTGAAGCGCAATGGTGGCTACGTGCCGGGCGTTCGTCCGGGCAAGCCGACCGCCGAGTTTCTCGATTTCACGATGACCCGCCTGACCTTCGCAGGTGCCATCTTCCTCACTGCGATCTTTGCGCTGCCACCAACGATCGGACTGATCGTCGGACTTCCTCCGAGCTCGCTTGTGCTCAACTTCTTCGGTGGCACCAGTCTGCTGATTCTTGTCGGCGTGGTGCTTGACGTGATGCGTCAGGTGGAAACCCACCTGATCCAGCGCCACTACGACGGCTTCCTCCGCAAGGGCAAGCTGAAGGGTCGCTACGACCGTCTGGCCCAGACGGGCAACGCCGCCTCACGGACTGCGCTGATCTACCTCTACACGGTGATTGCCGTGCTGGTGGTGGTGGGCATGGCCATCTGGGTCTACAACCGTCCTAACTAAATACCTTCGCCTCATGCCGCTCCGCGTCGTGCTCCTCGGTCCGCCGGCCTCCGGCAAGGGGACCCAGGGGCGGCGGCTGGCGGACGTGGCGAAGGTGGATTACCTCAGCACCGGAGCGCTGCTGCGGGAGGCGATCGAAAATGGTTCGCCGCTTGGTTTCGAGGTAAAGCCGATCCTTGATCGCGGCGGTTATGTGCCGGATGAACTGATGTGTCCGATCCTTGGCGAGTGGCTGGAACAGCATTCCGGCGGCTGCGTGCTCGATGGATTTCCCCGCAGCCTGCCACAGGCTCAGTTTCTCGATGAATGGCATTCCGCAAAGGGTACGAAGCTGGACCGCGTGATTGCCTTGGACGTGCCGCTCGATGAGTTGCTCAGGCGCATCGCGGGCCGCGTCGAATGTCCGGAGTGCCGGTGGACGGGTCAGGTTTCGCAGCTCGGCGCGGATCAGCTCTGTCCGGCATGCCATGGGGTGGTGGGTCGGCGGGAAGATGACGATGAGGAGAATTTCCGCAGCCGTCACGCCGCCTACCTTCGCTATACCCTGCCACTGATCGGCTACTATGAATCCCGTGGCTGCCTGACGCATTGTGATGCCACGGCTTCGGTGGATGAGGTTGCCAGCTCCATCCGCGACTTGTTTTTTCCTTCCAGCCCGCTTTCCTGACGCTTTCCGCCAATCCCATGTCCCGACACGTTCGAATCCCCATCAAGTCCGCCCGTGAGATCGAGAAGATGCGCGAGGCAGGTCATGTGGCTTCGGATGTGTTGCAGAAGCTGGCGAAGGCGGTCGAACCGGGTCGCACGACGGGAGAGATCGACGCCCTGGCGGCCGAACTGATCCGTCAGCACGACGCCAAGAGTGCGTTTCTCGGGTATCGTGGATTCCGCGGGCAGATCTGCATTTCGGTGAATGAGGAGGTCGTCCATGGAATCGGCGGACCTCGTCGCATCCAGCCGGGTGACATCGTGAAGATCGATGTCGGCGTGGTGAAGGGCGGCTTCATTGGCGACAACGCGACCACGGTGGCCGCGGGCGATGTTCCGCTGGAAACCAAGCGTCTGATGATGGCGACCGAGCAGTCCCTTTTTGAGGCGATTTCCTGGGCGCGGGCCGGCAGGAGGCTGGCCGATCTTTGCGGGTCGGTGGAGGATTATGTGAAGCCCTTCGGGTTCACCATTGTGCGCGACTTCGTGGGCCACGGGGTGGGGCGGAAGCTGCACGAGGAACCGCAGATTCCGAACTACCGGCCCAGTGGGAAGAGTCCGATTCTGGCCCCGGGCATGACCCTGGCGATCGAGCCAATGGTGAATGCAGGTCGCCCCGGCATCCGCATCCTGGACGATGGCTGGACGGTGGTGACTGAGGATGCCAAGCCCTCCGCGCACTATGAGCACACGGTTCTCGTGACCGAAGGAGAGCCGGAAATCCTCACCTGGCGACCGCGCGAGGCGACGGCCGAGCTGCTCGGGATTTGATCGGTGGCGGACTTGAGCCTCCGTGATGAAAAATTTTCGGGAACAAAATCCGATTCCAGCTATCCTACGTTCATGAACCGCCGTTCACTGCTGTCTTTGCTGTTGCTTCTGCCAACCCTGGCTTCCTGCGAACCCGAAAAACCGATGATCAAAGACGAGACACCCGCCGCCATGCCGAAAGTTCCTGAAGGTGCCGAAGTGGTGACGTTGGGTGCCGGTTGTTTCTGGTGCATCGAGGCTGCCTTCAAGCAGATTCCGGGCGTGTATTCAGTGACTTCCGGTTACATGGGAGGCACGGTGAAAAAGCCGACCTACCAGCAGGTTTGTGAGGAGAGCACCGGCCACGCGGAAGTCGTGCAGGTGGTGTTTGATCCGAAGAAAGCGAGCCTTGATACCGTGCTAGGCTGGTTTTGGAAACTGCATGATCCCACCACGCTGAACCGTCAGGGGGCGGACTCCGGCACGCAGTATCGATCCGCCATTTTTTACACGACCGACGCGCAGAAGACGGCCTCCGAGGCATCGAAGAAGAAGGCGCAGGCGGATTTTACCGATCCGATCGTGACCCAGATCACCAAGGCCACCGAGTTCTGGCCGGCGGAGAATTACCACCAGGATTACTACTTTCAGAACAAGAACAAGAACGGCTACTGCCGGATGGTGATCGAGCCGAAGCTGAAGAAGCTCAAGCTGGATCACTGAAGAGAGTGCCCAAAGGTCAAGTGGCCAGGGATCAGGATTTCGGGGGTCAGGAGGAGAATTCTCTTCACTGGCCCCTCACTCTGTCTGGCCACTGGCCCCTTCTTCAGTCGCGGCGGCGGCGGAAGAGCAGGAGGGAACCGAGCGCTCCGAGGAGGAGACTGGACGGCTCGGGCACCACGCCTCCACCGGCGCTGATCGGGCTGGTGGTAAAGCGGCCGACGAGTTCGGCGCTGCCTTGGCCACCTTCGAAGACACGGAATTCACTCGGCGTCGAGAGTGTGCCGTCGATCGTTGTCTGGTCCGGGCGGAAGGTGAGTTCCAGGTAGTAGCGGTTGCCTGAGGCGTCGGTGAATTCGATGGGTGCGGAAACATTGCCAAGGCGGACAATGTCGGCACTGGCGACGGGATCCCCGTCGATGTTCAGGGAGTTCTCAAGCTGCATCGTGTAGTTCACCGTGAGCGGCGACATGCTGGAGTCGGAAAAGGCGAGATTCACCGAGAGATCGACCGAGCTGGCACCCGTGCCTGAGACGATCGTGCCATTGCGGTAGTTGAGGTAGCCGAGGGTGAACGACCGCTCGGGCTGGGCTCCGCTCACCGACAAGGGGGTGAACCAAAGGGCGCTGGAATGCGGATACGAGGTCCAGGTGGCGGCTTCTCCCCACTGAAAGGACGCGGAACCAACAGGTCCAGTCGGATTCAGGTTCGATGGGGCGTCGGTGAGGTCCATGCCGGCATTGTAACCATCACTGAGATCGTTATCGACGATCAGCAGGCTGGTGGTGCCCTGAGCCACTCCGTTGGCGAAAGCGCCATCGACATTGAAATTCAGATTGCTGGTGAGCGTCTGGCCGCTCGCAAAGCCGAGAGTGGCCAGAGTCGCGATGACGATGCACGGGAGAATTCGGGGGGATTTCATGACTGCGGGGGGGCAGGGGGTGGGGGAGCGGGGGGAGAAAGCAGGCCGGGGGTGCCCTGACTTCGAGTAGACTATGTCACTTTTTCGGCCACCTCGACATTACGGAATGACGTAAGGCGTTCATAATGCGCAAAAAGCTCCGAAATCCCCCAATTTGAAGTCATGCGATGTCTCGGCTTGGCGGGCGCGGTTCGACTCCTATTCTCCTGGCAATGTCGAAGTACGCGGGAGAAGAAGTGCTGGTGGTGCCACGTGGGCTGCTGGAGGGAATTGGGATGTTTCATG
>JANOKL010000011.1:0-6741 GCA_031419215.1 Luteolibacter sp.
CGGACTTGCAGGTTGTCATCGGAAAAGGTGCACTGATCAGCCCGGATGCGGCCTCCGTCGCGCAGTTTTACCAGCAGGGTGGCGGGCTTTTCTTCCGCAGGCGCGGGGCCGTCGGCGAAGAAGACCGTGGAAACGCGCTTCGCCGGGATGCTCATGACCTTTTCAAGCAGCGGGCTCTTGAACAGAAGCGTGGCCTGCGCGTCGTCTCCGAGGCTGAGCGATTCCAGGCGGCCGCTGTAGCGATCCCCTTCGGAGTCGATCAGGGAATCGGACTTCTTGTCGCCGCGCTCCTCGGTGCGATGACGGTCGCCGGTGGCATCCCAGGACAGCACGCGCAAATCAGATATGCGCTGTTCGCTGTCGTTTCCGGCATTCGACTCGAAGACGACTCCTCCGCCCTTCGGTGCAGCGGCGAGATCGTTGAAGCGTCCCTCCAGGTTTCCATCGAGGTAGAGCCAGATCAAGGATTGGGTGCGGTCGACCCGAACCTCGATGTCGACCTTGGAGTCTGAAAAGGAATCGGGGCGACGAGCGAGATTGATCAAATCCACGTAGGTTCGTCCGGAGCTGTTCTGGCGCTTCAGGTTGAACCCGGCGGTGTTGAACTGCATCATGTAGCGGTCGATGGGAGGCCCTAGGGGATCGGAGAAAAAGACGCGCAGGCTCGGCGTGCCTTTCCAGTTGAGGCGGAAGCGCAGGATGTATTGGTCCGGCAGCTCGAACTTCCGTGAAAGGGTGCCATTGGCTCCGGAGACGAAGGCACCGTCCTTGAATTTCCACGAGGTCGTGGTCCAGCCTTCCAGATCCTTGGGTTCGGCGTAGATGGCGTTTTGGGAGACGATGCCGAGTTCCAATGAACTCAGGGCATTGCGGGGGATCTTCAGGTCGCTGCTGAAGACCGTGCTGACGGTGAGCGAGTCGGCATCGAGCGCCTTCAGCTCGCAGGGAATGACGTCTCCTGACTTCAACTTGACCCGCGTGCTGCCCTGCGAAGTGGAAGCAGTGGAGTCGGCAAAGACCACCTTTTTCACGCTGCCCGATCGCAGGGCCAGAGGTTCCGGGGAAAGCGGGCTGTCCAGTTGTGTGGCTCCGCCCTCACCGATGGACGTGACCTTGCCTTCGAGACGCGCCTCGCCCTCAAGCGTGACCTCGTCCGCGCGGGTCGCGGCGGTGAGGGTGAGCAGGCTGACGACCGCGAGGCGGTGGAGCTTAGAATTCAGGATCCCAATCATCGAGAAAGCTGGTGGTGTTTTTGAAGTCGAGCATCACCGCGTAATCGAGGTTGATGGTCATCTTTCCGGAGAGCGGGGAGGTGAGGGTGAAGGTTCCCTTGTCACCCTCGGACGGGGTGCCCGAAATTTTCCCGTAGGGATGGAAACGGACGGCCATCTGGTCGGACGGTGGCTCGGCGAGCTTGGTGAGATGCTTTTTCGCGAAGCGGACCTCGGCGATCTCCGCGAGCGGGAACTCGAAGTTTCCGTAGCGGCCCTTGAGCTGGAGCTTGTCCCCGTTCAGGCCGCTGACTTCGCCGGAAAAGCGGTCGGTGCCGTTGGTCAGGAGCACGATGTCCTGATCGTCGGTCTGGAGGCTGCGGGCGGAGTCGGGCATGCCGTTCCATTCGGCGACGACGAGGTCGGAAATGCGGACCGGAGACCCGGGGCCCTGCACCTGAAATCCGATCGCGCCACCTTTCCCGGCGTAACCTCCAGGGCCGTCCGGGCTTTCATTCCATTGGATGGCGAACTCATCGTTGAGGAACAGCGAGATCTCACCGGTCTGGCGGTTGGTGCGGAGTTCGACGATGGCGTCGCCGGTTTCTGAAAGCCGGATGTTGGTGCTGCCGGACTGGATGCGCTCGACGCTGGGCTTGCCATCCTTGTCGTAACTGCAGCGGTAGAGGATCACGTAGTTCGTGTAGAGGTTCAGCACGTAGGAATTTCCGAACATCTTGGCGAAGTTCTGGGTGCCGTTGAAATCCTGGCGCATCGGCTTGCCTTCTTCCGGCTTCACTTCAGGGGCTGGCTTGAGATCGGCATGGAAGGCCAGCGCGAGGGCCAGGCGGTTTTTCCAAGCCAGTTGGAATCGCACCAGCGAACGGTCCGGCATGCGCACGTCCCGGATCAGGGCGGAGGTGCCGGAGCGGGAGTAATAGGAGCCGCTGGAGTAGGTCCACGGGCCGGCTTTTTCAGCTTCTCCGGCAGGGGCCTTCGGTGCGGCGAATCCGCCTTGGACATTGATGCCGGCCTGGTGGGCGGGTGGCTCCTCGCTGGGTGCCACAACTTTCCAGCCCTCTTCGGAAAACGGGCCGCTGTAGAGGATTTTTCCGCCGAGTGGATTCGGGGCGAGCATCCCGACATTGCCACGCGAAAGCACCAGGGGGCCGGCGAAGGCGGTTTCGACGGTGATGTTGGTAGCATCGAGCGCGACAACGGTGCCGGGGATGCGGTCGCCATTGGTCAGGGCCACGCTGGAAAGATCCGCGAAGGGCTTGGTCGCATGACCTCCACGCAGGACGGCCTGGCGAAGCTGGGTGGCCTTGAACTCGACGGGCTGCTCCACATCGCTGCGCTGCCAGAGGATGACCGGGCCTGGTTTCAGTCCGGCGAAGTGGCCGTCGAGCCGGTCACCATTGGTGAAACGCAGCAGATCCGAAGGCTCCGTCGCCGCGTGTGCGGGCAGAAGGCCGAGAAGCAGGGCAGGCAGAAGACGTTTCATTTTTCGTAAATCGGGAGGAAGCGGTAATTGAGCGCCAGCGAGAGCAGGGCCCCGGCGGTGTTGAAGGAGGCTCCCTGACTGCCGGGCCAGGAGCCTTCCTGGCTCTGAATCGTGGCGAGGTAGCGGATGTTGCGGGCGTTCCAGTCCTTCCACGTTTCCTGATCGGCGTGGAACAGCGCCTGCGACATGTAGTACTCGAAGTAGAAAGGATAGTAGCGGTCCCGGTAATCGAGCTTCTTCTTCAAGTAGGTCAGGCTGGCCTGGTATCCCTTGGATTCCTTGTCCTTCGCGAGGGAAAGGCAGAGCGAACCGATCGCGGTGAGGGTTTCCTTTCCTCCACCGGCCGAGGTGTAGCCGTAACTGCCATCCGCGCTGCGACAGCGGGCGAGGTAGGCGAGTCCCTTGTTGACCGCGTCATCCGGCACGCCGATCCCGGCGTTCCGGGCGGCGAAGAGCGCGACCATCTGGCAGCCGGTGACGGTGGTGTCGGCGTCGTGGCTGTCCGGGGTGTAGCGCCAGGCATTCAGTCGGTTCCGCTTCTGGGCGCTGAGGATGAGTTCCACGGCCTTCTTCAGCGCCGGGGCGATCTTCGGATTGTCCACCATGCCATAGGCTTCCGCCAGCGCGAGCGTGGCGAAACCATGGTTGTACATGCTGTCGCCGATGTAGCCGTTGCCGGCGTTCTGCTTGCTGAGGATGAACTCGATTCCCTTGCGGATGTTCGTCGCGTGCGGGCCGATGTTCGGATCCTCCCCGTGGGCGAGAAAGGCGATGACGCAGAGGCCGACCACGCCGGGCTCGGTGCCGGTGCTGTCATTCCAGGCTCCCTGCGCGTTCTGCGACTTGGCGAGATACTGGAGGCCGCGCTGATACATCGACTCGACCTGCGCCGGGATGGTGTCATCGTTGCGGCGCGGAAGGTCTTGGGCGGATGCGGCCTGGCCAAGGACCAGCGAGAAGATCGCGGCGAGGGTGAGCGTGCGGGAAATCATGGGGATCATTTGGCGAGCTTTTCAGCCCCCCGGTTGTAGGCATCCAGTGCGCCGCGGAATTCCTCGGGAATCGTCTTGCCGGCCACGCCTGCGGCTTTGGGGATGCGGCGGGTTTCGTCCTTTCCATCTCCGGCACCACCGTTGGCGGTGTTGGCGCTGTTGGAGTCGCCTTTCTGTCCCTGACCAGCTTGGTCTCCGGGTTTGTCTCCAGGCTTGTCGCCCGGTTTATCCCCCGGTTTGTCGCCTTCCGGAGTCTTGCCCATCATGCGCTCCATCATGTCCATCATGGCGCTGCCGGACTGGCCTTGACCCTGGCCCTGCTGCTTCTGCTTTTCCTTGGCGGCTTCGTAAATCTTTTCAATCACCTCGGTCTGGGCCGCGATGGTCTCGCCGCCGGTGTTGTAGGTGTCGAGATTGTCGGTGGCCTCGCCCATGATGTCCTCACACTCCTTGAGCAGGGCGATGACCTTCTCGACCGTCTGTTCGATGGCGAGCTGCTGGACGTCTGCGGAAAGCTCGTCCTGACGTTTCGATAGCTTCTTGGAGCCATCATGGTGCTCCGTGAGATCCTTTGGCGCGTCAAGTGCCGGCTCTTCAGCGGAAAGCCCGGTGGAGGTCATCAGAAGGATCGCGAGATAAGATGGAAATTTCATGGTGCCTTGGCGGGTGCTTGGTTCGAGCGCAAAAACTGCTCCAGCGCGCGGGTCTGGGAGCGGATGTCCTGCTGTTTCTGGATCATCTTCATGACGCGCAGCATGAATTCGAAATCCTCGTCTTCCGGACTCGGGCCGCCGCCATCGCCACTGCCGCCGCCCTGTTGGTCCTTCTTCATTTCACCTTCCAGCTTCTTGGCCCACTCGGTGAGCTTGGCGGCCCACAGTGCGGCGAAGTCGGAAGCGGAGGATGGCTGGTTTTCCTGGAGCATCTTGCGGACGTCCTCCAGCTTCATGTCGATCTTCGACTCCCGCATTTCATCGAGGATCTGCTTGAAGGTGTCCTTCTCGGTGCGGGCGAAGTAGTGGCTGAGATCGTCCTGGATCCAGCGCACGTCGGAAGCGGTGTCCGACTGCTGGCGGGCGGAGTCCGTCAAGCGCCGCAGGTCGGCGGGATCGAACTCCGGATCGGTGGTCTTCAGGCCGAACATTTCCTCGGCACGCGAACGCATCGACTTTGATATCCCATCCTCCTCCGAAGCAGCCTTCTTGAGGCGGTTGACGAACGTGCCAGCCTCGAAGCGGCGGTTCGCGTCGTTCGCCTTGTCGATCGCCTTCTGCATTTTCTCGACGACCTTCTGCTGCTCCTTCACGGCGTCCTCGACGTCCTTCTTCGACTGCTCCGGCGCGTTCTTCTCATCGCTGGCGTCACCGAGCTTCGAGTCCACCTTTGGCATGTCCTGTTTGGAAAGCTCCTTCATGTCCTTCATCGACTCGGCCATCTTCTTGAGCGTTTCCTTGTCGATCTCGCCGTTGCGCGCAGCGTCCTTCATGAGCTGCTCCATCTTCTGGGCCAGCTCCTCCATGCGGCGGGTGTTCTCGGCTTCCGCGTCCTTCTGATTCTGGAGCTTGTCGCGGTTTTCCTCCTTCTGGAGTTCCGCGCCATCGAGTTTTTCAAGCCGCTGGTTTTCGTCGAGCTCGTTGCGCTCCCGGCGGGCGAGGTCTTCCAGTTCGGTGATCGAGCGGTCGAACTGGTTCTTCAGCATCTGCGCATGCTCGTCGCGCGTGAGCACATAGAGCGTGACCGGCTCCGAATAGATCCGTGCGCGTCCGGGCATGAAGTCTTCCGAGTAGGCGCGGATCGTGAGCTTCTGCGGTGCGATCCCGAAGGCCGCAGGCGAAAAGGCTGCCGGTCCGTTGAAACGGCGCAACTCTGGACCGCCGTCGGAAAGTTTCATGCCGCCCATCGCGGGCTTTTCGTCGGTGGGCCGGGTGAACTCACCCTGCCACTCGATGCCCGCGATTTTCAGACCGAAGTCATCTTCCGTGAGCACATCGAAATCGACCGTCTCTTCCGGCAGGATCGCCTTCTGACGCTCCACGCCCTGGAGGTAGGCAACGGGAGGCGCATCCTTCAGCGGATCGATCCGCAGCTTGTAACCGGTCGCACCGGCGAGGCCGAATTCATCGGTCCATGCAAAAGGAAGGTCGAAGGGGAGCCGTCCGACCTGGAAGGCCGGCGTGCTGGCCTGGTCGCCGGAGAGGATCAACTGGGTCTTCTCGCCGACGGGCGGAAGATTTTTGGCAAGAGCGTCCTTTTCCGCCTTCTCCAGCTTTGCGCGCTCGGCAGGGGAAAGCTTCGGATCAAGCAGGGTGGGGGCGGGCGCGCTGGAAATGCTTGGCCCGAAGTTTGCCTCGCGCAGCGGTCGCGTGGTCTTCAACAGGATGTCCACCTTGCTGCCTTCCACGACGTTGAGGATGCCGGTTTCCAGCGTGAACGTTTTTTCCGGAATCTGAAGATACTCCGGCGAAACGATGTGGGCCACGACCGCCTCCGCGCTCGGGCGCTGCACCGGCTTCACGCGCATCAAGTGACGGGCATCGCCGATGCTGAAACTGACCGTGCCCGGATCCTGCTGGCCGGGAAACTCGAAGGTGTAGCGGTCCTGATCGCGCCGCGTGTTGATCGGCGGCTGAAGGCCATAGCGACCCGTGCCGAGATCCGGCGTTTGCTCGGTCTCGGAGGAAAGTTTCAGCGTGATCTGGAAGCTCTCGCCAAAGGGCACCGCCATCTCGGTGGGCGGGGAATCCAGCACCGTGAAGGTGTAACGCGGCGTGTCGGAAAGCGGCATCAGCCAGCGCTTGAGGGCATTCGATCCGGCACGTGGAGTCAGCGTCATCACCGCCGCCGCTCCGCCTGCGAGCAGGAGTGCGACCAGTGCCCATTTCCCGTGGCGACCCGGTGGCAGCGCGTCCTTTAGCGTCCGCTTCGCTGCTTCGGCTGCCACAGCCTCCATGGCCGCGGCGCGTAGTCTCGGGGAAAGGGAACCCGCGTGCTCATTCTGATCCTGAAGCTCGATCACCCCGAGCAAGCGGTCGCC
>JANOKL010000012.1:0-6017 GCA_031419215.1 Luteolibacter sp.
CTCGCCAAAATGGACGGGAAACCGATGCCGGAAAGCATGACCAAGGGCCAGCAGATCGCCCAGTTGCAGGGCAAGCCCTTGAATTGCTTCGCGCCCCAACATGGCTTCCAGAAGTACGGCAGATCGGGACAGGAGTTCAGCTCGCTTCTACCCTTGTTAGGCACGATGGCCGATGAGCTCTGCATCATCCGCTCGGTCACCAGCGAGGCCATCAACCACGATCCCGCCCACATGTTCATGAACACCGGGTCACAGATCGCCGGACGCCCGAGCATGGGTGCGTGGACCACCTATGGCCTCGGAAACGAGTCGGAAAATCTGCCAGGCTTCATGGTTCTCACTTCCCACGGTCGTGGTGGCCAGAACCAACCCATCGCCGCCCGCCAGTGGGCCAGCGGATTTCTACCAAGTCGCTACCAGGGAGTGCATTTGCGCGGCAAGGGTGATCCGGTGATGTATCTCAACGCTCCTCCGGGCATCAACGCCAGCAAGCAGCTCGACGTGGTGAACTCGATCAACGCCCTCAACGTCGAGCACAACGCCATGGTGAACGACCCGGAGATCGCCACCCGCATTGCGCAATATGAAATGGCCTTCAAAATGCAGTCCAGCGTGCCGGATCTGATGGATCTCGCCAAGGAGCCCAAATCCGTCATGGACCTTTACGGCTGCAAGCCCGGAGACGGAAGTTTCGCCTACAACTGCCTGCTCGCACGCCGCCTCGCCGAACGTGGAGTGCGCTTCATCCAGCTCTATCACAAGGATTGGGATCATCACGGTGACATCAAGCAAGGCATCGTCTACAAAGCCGAGGAGATCGACCGCGCCTGCATGGCCTTGCTCACCGATCTCAAGCAACGGGATCTTCTCAAGGACACCCTCGTCATCTGGGGCGGTGAATTCGGCCGCACTCCGATGTCCCAGGGCAATGGCCGCGATCACCACAACAAGGGCTTCAGCATCTGGATGGCCGGCGGCGGCGTGAAGCCCGGAACCAGCTACGGTGCCACCGATGAACTCGGATACCACGCCGTCGAGAACCCAGTGGACGTGCATGATCTCCATGCCACCATGCAGCATCTCCTTGGCATCGATCACACCCGCCTTACTTACCGTTTCCAAGGCCGCGATTACAGGCTCACTGACGTCAAGGGCAAGATCCTCAAGGATGTCCTAACATGAATCCATGTTTCACATCACCCCCCATTTCCCCGCCCTCCAGCCTTCGCCAAGACTACGGCCGGCCAAGGGCTGTTTCAGGAGCCTCCCGCCAAAAGCAATTTCAGAGCAACCCACAACCTCGTTGCCGATCCCAAGCAAGCCGAACGCCTCACCACCCTTCGAACCGATCTCGACGCCTGGATGAAACAGCAGGGCGATACCCAAACAGACCTCGGCAAGCCCCCCCTCCAAGGTGAACCCGCCACGTTGATCGACAAACAAGCCAAGAAGGCCTCGAAATGAAACCCATCCTCCACCTGCTCTCCCTGTGTCTTCTGTGCCTTCCGTGGTTTGCTCAAGCCGTTGAAACTCGGCCAAATTTGCTCATCATCATCGCCGATGACCTCTGCTGGCGCGATCTTGGTTACGAAGGCAGTCCCGATGTCAAAACACCGAATCTCGACAAGCTGCGCAGCGAGTCCATGCACTTGAAAGGCATGTTTAATCCGGCCACGAGCTGCTCACCCACACGCCACTCACTTTACACCGGCCTCTATCCCATCCGCAGCGGTGCCTATCCGAACCACACACGCGTCTATGATGGCGCCAAAAGCCTATTCTCTCACTTGAAGACCGCAGGCTATCGTGTGGCTTTGCAGAACAAAACCCACGTCGGCCCGGCTGCCTCGTTTCCATATGAGCACATTGACGGTGCCGATGATCTCACCGCAACCACTGCCTTCGTCACGCGCGATGCCGCACAGCCTTGGTTCATGGTCTTTGCCTCCAATGATCCTCACAGCCCATGGACCCGCGGACCCAAGTATGACCCCTCCAAGATCACCGTCCCTCCTTACCTTCATGACAATGCCATCACGCGTGAAGCGCTCGCCAACTACTTCGGCGAGATCAGCAAGCTCGACGAACAAGTCGGCGCGCTGATGAAGCTGCTCGCTGACACCAAACAATCAGAGAACACCGTCGTCCTCTTCGTCAGCGAGCAAGGCAGCAGCTTCCCCTACGGCGGCAAATGGAGCGTCTATGACAACGGCATTCACGCCTCTGCCATCCTGCGCTGGCCTGGCAAGGTGAAGCCCGGCAGCAGCAGCTCCGCGCTCATGCAATACGTCGATGTTCCTCCTACCTTCCTCGCCGCCGCTGGCATCGAACCCACCAAGATCGACGTCGGTTGCCCTGATGCCAAAGGTGCCACGGGCTTTGATGGTCGCAGTTTCCTCCCCGTGCTTCTCGGCGAGACCGATACCCTTCGCGATCACATCTTCGCCCAGCACACCACCGTCGGCACCATTGGAGCCATCGGCCCCTACCCCATGCGAGCGGTGCGCGACACGCGCTACAAGCTCATCCGGAATCTCGCGCCCGAACTCACCTACACCATCGGCGGCATCCACAAAGGCGAGCCTCTGGATTCATGGAAAGCTGATGCCGAGCAGAACGACCAGCTCGCCGACCGCGTGAAATGGCTCTTCAACCGCCCTGGAGAAGAACTCTACGATCTCCAAGCCGACCCCTATGAGCTCAAGAACCTCGCCGCTGATCCCGCATTGGCTGAGATCAAAGCCAAGCTTCAAAAAGAACTCGCTGCCTGGATCATCCAACAAGGCGACAAAGGACTGGAGACCGAAAACCTAGCCAATACCCGCCAAGGCAAAAGCGACGAAGGCGAACCTAAGGCGCCAAAGAAAGGCAAAGGAAAGGGCAAGAAAGAGGCCCAGTAGCTCCACTCCACACGCTCATTGAAATCATCCGCCAACTCTCGCGGAACCAAGCTTATGAAACACCTGCTCGTCCTCCTTTCGCCATTCCTCATCCAGGTTTCATCTTTCGCTGCGGAACAGCGCCCCAACGTCCTCTTCATCGCCGTCGACGATCTCAATCACTGGATCGGCCATCTCGGTCGCAACAAGCAGACGAAGACGCCAAACATCGACCGCCTCGCTGCCATGGGAGTGAGCTTCACCAATGCGCAATGTGCGGCACCGGTGTGCAATCCCTCACGCGCCGCACTACTCAGCGGCAAACGCCCCGGCACGACAGGGATCTACGACAACAACAACCCCTTCACCCAAGTGCTGAAGCCCGACGTCTCACTCGTCATGCAGTTCAAGAACGCTGGCTATGACACCCTCGGCACCGGCAAGCTCTGGCATGGTGGACTTGGCTGGCCTGAGCAATGGACCACCATTAAGAATGAGAGCAGCATCAAAGGCAAAGTCGATGACCGCAGCATCGGCGGCATCGCTTTCGGGCCCATTGTCGAAGGCGGGGATGAGGCCGTCTCGGACACCGGCATCGCGGACTACGGCATCTCGGAACTCGGCAAGGCTCACGACAAACCCTTCTTCCTGACGCTCGGTTTTCACAAGCCACACATGCCCTGGAACGTGCCGCAGAAATACTATGACATGCATCCGCTGGCCGACATCCAACTGCCGCCCACTAAAGAAGGTGATCTCTCCGACATCCCACCCGCAGGCGTGAAGATGGCCAAGCCAACGGGCGATCACGCCGCAGTGCTTGCCTCGGGTCGTTGGAAAGAAGCCGTGCAGGCCTACCTCGCTGCCATCTCGTATCTCGATGGCCAGGTCGGCCGTGTGCTCGATGCGTATGACAAGTCGCCCGCCAAAGGCAACACCATCATCGTCTTCTGGGGCGACCACGGGTGGCATCTCGGCGAGAAGGAACACTGGCGTAAGTTCGCCCTCTGGGAAGAAGCTGCTCGTGCGCCCTTCATCTGGGTCGTCCCCGGCGTGACCAAGCCCGGCGGAATCTGCAAAAGCCCCGTCGATTTCATGAGCGTGTATCCCACCCTCTGTGACCTCACCGCACTGCCAAGACCTGCTTGGCTCGAAGGCGACAACATCAAGCCCCTGCTCGCCGACCCAGCCGCAGCATGGACAGGAGCAGGCGTCACCACCTTCGGTCAAAACAACCACGCCGTCCGCACCGACCGCTGGCGCTACATCCGCTACGCCGATGGCGGCGAGGAACTCTACGACCACAGCAACGACGAATACGAGTGGACCAACTTGGCGAGCAAACCCGATCACGCCGCTCTCAAAGCCGAACTCGCCAAACACCTCCCCACCACGAACATCCCCGCCTCCGCCAAGGGCAAAATGAGCGACAACGAAGGCGATCTCAGCGAGGCTTCTGAAGCAAAAAAGGAAAAGCGAAAAGCCAAGAAAGCGGCTGCTGAGGCCGCAAAGTAGTGGCCCATGCTGCGACTTCTCATTTTCCCCGCTCTCTGCCCGCTGATCCTTGCAGAGGAAGAGCAACCGAACGAGCCATGGATTTTGGCCAACGAATACTTTGAGCCGTTTCCGCTCGATCAAATCCCCCCCTCTACCTCTCCCTCCGGCCTTCGCCAAAGCTAAGGCCGGCAGGCCGGGACGCCCCAACGGCTGTTTTTGGTGCATCCCACCAAAAGCAAATCCCTGGCAGTCCGACGGTCAATGACTCGGCACCAACTACCCCAGCTTGCCGTCGCCGACCTCCTTGAGGGGCTGAAAGAGGTCAGTTTGCAGGCCCGTTAGGCTGTTTGAACTATTTCAGGTTCTTGATTTCTTATCTAAAAACCCAGATTGAAATTTCTTAAATCATTTAAATAGAATGATTTGAGAACTTTGATCGATCAGGCAATCTGCCATACGCGATCACGTCATTGGAGTCTGGCCGATTTCGGGCATGATGCCGGTGGTTTCACTCCCCCCTGACCTACATGAAAAAACTCGTGCTCCCCAGCACGGTTGCCTTGAGCCTGATTTGTGCGAGCGGCCAGCTCCTCGCTCAGAATCTCTCCGAGGTAAGCCGGCAATTCGATAGCGGATCTTCTTCCGCACTCCCAGCGGTGTCGCAGGGCTTCACCACTGGAGCCCCGATTCAACCGATGGTCGGTGTCTCTCCTGAAAATTTCTCATCTGAGCAACCATGGTATCTGGTTCAGGATCAGGCCTCACTCGGATTCTCCGAGATTCCAACCGTGACCCGTCCGTGGTCGCTCGAATCCCAACTCCGCAGCAATGCGGGTCCGCTGTTGAAGCTGACTGGCAATGGCTCTTCGAGAACGGTCGAATCCCATTGGACCGCCTCCAAGGCTCCTGCTCGTGAACTAAGCTTCGCTCTTTCCCTCCTTGCCGCCATTTATCGGGCGGAGGGAGCTCCTGCCGAAGGAGCGGTGAGCGATGATCTGGAGTTTTCGCTGAGCATCCGCCACAAGATCCGTGAGGCCCCTGACAAGCTCCTGGAAATCGTGGCGGCTGAGATCACCGCAAATCCGGAGAAGGTTTGTGAGATCGTCAAGGCCTCGATCAAAGGCAGTGACGGCAGCAGCGAGGTGATTGCCAGCATCGTCGAGACGGCCAGTATCACCAAGCCGGAGCACATGCGCCTCGCCGCTCAATGCGCGGTGGCTTCGGTGCCTGAATCGCTTTCCGCCGTGCAGGAGGTTCTGGCCAGACTGGATCCAGCCGGTCGCAGTGTTGGAAATGGTTCCAAGGATGCGAAGGACTGCAAGGACGCGAAAGAAGCAAAGGGGCAGATCGCACCAGAACTGCCAGATCCGCTCGACCTGCCAAAGCGTCCCATTGTTCCCCCGCTTCCGCCCGTACCGCCGCCACCTTCCACGAGAACTGGCTTCATCTGCAAGCCACCTGGTAAGGACGTCCCAGACAAGGACAAACCGGACAAGGGTAAGCCAGACAAGTGGATTCCCGACAAGGGTATCACCCATTGAATTTTGAAGAATCCCGGTCGGAGCAATCCAGCCGGGATTTTTCATGGCTGAAACAGAGTCCTTGCTGGAAAAGCCACGACATGATTTGAGCGGTCATGCG
>JANOKL010000013.1:0-16116 GCA_031419215.1 Luteolibacter sp.
TCATTTCCGTCGCCAGTTTTGGCGTCCGCATTCGTGCTTTCGGTTTTAGACGGGCCCTCAGTTTTGCTCACCTCCACAGCGTGGGTGATTCCGCTAAAGCCGGTGATCGCTAACAAGACCCCAAGGGCGAGCGTCAGGCGGGTATTATTCTGTAGTATTTTGCTTTTCATCTGTTTGTCGTTTGTTTGTTGCTTGTCTTTCTAGTGCCACGGATTGGGGCATGAAATCGCTTCTGTTCAAAATGTTGTGTGTGGCAGAATGCCCCTGATAGCCGATCACTATTACAGAGCTGGATTTGCTACTTTAGGGATAGAGCTTGGTGGCCTACATCATTGGGGAGCAGGGGTTACTTTCCTCCTATTTTAGCGAACGCCGCCTTCAAGTTGCTTGAGACAAAAGCGTTAGCGTCTCTCGCCTCGTCCACGACCGAACCCATGCCAAAGAACTCATGCGTCACTCCGTCGTAATTTTTGTAGTTCACAGCAACTCCGTCCCTGGTGAGCTTGTTGGCGAGGGCTTCACCTTCCGAACGGAGTGGATCGATCTGGGCGGT
Organism: Luteolibacter sp.; assembly: GCA_031419215.1. GTDB lineage: Bacteria > Verrucomicrobiota > Verrucomicrobiia > Verrucomicrobiales > Akkermansiaceae > Luteolibacter. The sequence continues at coordinate 554 of JANOKL010000013.1, forward strand.
AATGATGGTGGCGGAGGGCAGCCCTTTGAGGGTTTTCGCCTGCAACAACGCCACCTTGGGATCGCTCGCGTCCTCCTTTTTGGAAAATGTATGGTCGGCAAACCATTTCATCATCGCCGCGTTCAAGGGCTTGGCACTGGCGTTCTCAATATAGGAAGGCGTGTCCATTTTCGTGTCGGCAATCGGATAGATCAAAACCTGATGGACAGGGGCCTGAATGCCTTCGGCCTGCGCCATGATGCATACGGCTGCCGCCAGGTTGCCACCGGCGCTTTCACCGACCACGGCCACATTTTTCGTGTTGCCGCCCCAGTGATGGCCGTTTTTCAAAACCCATTGGTAAGCCCCATAGGCATCCTCATGCGCTGCGGGGAACTTGTGCTCCGGTGCCTGACGATAGTGCATTGAAACTACGACGGCACCCGTCCTGTTTGCCAGCGTCCTTGGCGAGGAATCGTAGGTATCGAGATCTGCGATGACCCAACCACCGCCGTGGATGTAGAGAATCATGGGAAATGGTCCGTCACCTTCCGGCTGATAGATGCGGCCCTTGAGGTTGCCGCTGCTGAGTTCGATCGTGACATCCTCAACCTTGCGGACCTTTTCAGGAGCCACTTTTCCCTGCTCCTTGAGGATTGCCATTACCGCGTCGGCCGGGCTCGGCTGCTTTCTCGCCTCCTCGGGCGTGAGGCTTGTAATGGGCTTTCCTCCCAAGGTGGCAAGCTTGTCCAGTACGCTTTGCATCTGGGCATTGGGTTTAGCCGATTCGGCGACTTGCGCTATCAACGAGGCGGATGAGAAGGCGGATGCTGCCAATAGCGTGGGAAGTGTTTTCATAGGATAGGTAATGGGAAATAGTTGGTATCTTAAAGTCATGTATTGAACCTTTAGAGTTGGTAATTTAGGCGGCTTGGAAGCCATTGCCATGGGGACTAACCCTACCTCTGTCGGCCTTGTCCGGCTTTCCTTTCGGTCTTCGAGTTCCCTATCACTCGGACCATTCCAGCCGATAAAGCGATGTGGGTCAGGCGGATTGGGAGCTGGAGATTTGATCCGGGCCACTCATTTCAATTTCGCTCTGAATGACGTCGGCCGAGGAATCCCCTGAAGGGGGCGGTCCCGAAAGCCGAGTGTTCGGTTTCCGGCTTTGTGGGAAAGAGACCTTCTGAGGGAGGAACGACGAACGTTTCCGATTCGTGGATGGGATTGAGCGTGGCATTGGCCCCGCGCGCTTGGCAGACTCGGGGGATGAGGGTTGGGAAATGGGATCCGGTTTTGCTGATCGTCCTGCCGGTGCTACTCTGGTCGGCGTGGAAGCCGTTTGACTGGATCACTTGGTGGCTGGAGGTGGCTCCGGTGTTCATCGGGTTCGCGGCGCTGTTCATCGCGCGACGGAAGGGCTGGGTGTTCTCGAACTTTGCCCAGGCCTGCATCGTGTTTCACATGATCGTGCTGATCGTGGGCGGGCACTACACCTATGCCCTCGTGCCGGCGGGGGAGTGGGCGAAGGAGATCTTCGGATTCACGCGGAATCACTACGACCGGCTGGGGCACTTCGCGCAGGGCTTCGTGCCGGCGGTTCTGTTCCGGGAGGTGATGATCCGGAATCGCGTCATCGCGCGGCGTGGCTGGCGCGAGTTTCTTACGGTCTGCTTCTGCATGGCGGTGAGCGCGGTTTATGAGCTTCTCGAGTGGGCGACGGCACTGATTTCCGAGGAGGCAGCAGAGTCGTTTCTCGGGACGCAGGGTGACGTTTGGGACACGCAGGTCGACATGTTCGCCTGCCTGATCGGGGCGTTCACGGCGGTGCTGGTGACGCGGATGTTTCAGGATCAGTCGATCGGGAAACGTGCTTCCGCCACAGCCGTTTGACGAGGATCACAGCCAGCGCGGCAAGGGCAAGACCGGAGAAATCAGAAGCGAGATCTCCAAGATCGCCGAGGTCCCAGACTTGTTCGAGTTGCCAGTTCGGCAGGGCTTCAGAGGCGAGCGCGACGGTGGCAGCCATTGGCCAGGTGCGGAGATTCGTGGCGGAAAACAAGGCCAGCCCGAAGGCTCCGAAAGCGAGAAGATGGAGGAAGTTGAAGCGCTCATCGAGCTTCCGGATCTCCTGCTCGATCGCCCGGGCCTCACGCTTTTCCACAACCAGCGGTGCGGGTGGCGGTGGAGTGGGCACCGGCACAAGCGGCGCAGGAGTCACGGCCAGAGGTGGAATCACTGGTGCGACGGGGGCCGTAGGAGCTGGAGGTGGGGAAGGCGCGGGTGGAGGGGTGGGGATCGGCAGCCCGAGCTCGAATCCTCCGACAAGTGGCCGAGCACAGAAACGCGGTTGGGGAAAGACGAGGAACCAGGAAGCTGCGATCACCGCCGCACCGCCGAGCAGGGTGCGGATCGGGCGCAGGCGGACTGAACGCGGCAGGGCGGGGGCGATGGTCCATGCGGCCCAGAAAATCCACAGAGCTGTTAGAAACGCGGTGGCAGGCACATACCAGGAGCGTTGCCGCACGACGTTGATTTCCACGTTCCGGACTTCGAGCGTGCCATGCTCACCGAGGTGTTGAAGGGCGAAGCGGGCCTCGCCGATGTCGGGCACGAGATCGAAGACGCTTTCCTCGCGATGCCAATCGCTGCTGCCATAGGCGCTGATGAGCCAGTGGTCCTTCGGCCATGTGTTCGTTCCATTTGGCAGCCTGCCGTAAATCAATCCCCGGGCGTTGGCCCAACGGATCGCGCCCTGCTGTTTCACGTCGGTCCACTTCGCCTCCGCCTGGAGGTGGAGGAAACGCACGCCATCGAGGGAGCCGAGGACGCGTTCGACGTTGATTGCCGGATCGCCATCCTGCTTGGAAAGAACGAGTGCTCCCGTGGCATCGGGATTGGATTCGCGGCCTTTTCCGTCGAGCCATTTCCATCCGGGAAGCCCCGGCTTGAAGGGCTCCGAAAGCGGTGGTCCGGCGTGCTCGAAGCGATACCTCCACAGGGTCCCGGTGGCAGTGGCCAGCAGAACCGCGAGCAGGAGGCTGATGGAAAATCGGCGCACGATCGTGAAAGCAAAAAAGCGGGGACATCGCTGTCCCCGCCTGAATGAAATGAAGTGTCAGGAGCGCCCGATCAAGCGGCGAAATTCGCGGCGACGACGTCCCAGTTCACCACGCTCCAAAACGCCGCGATGTAGTCGGGGCGGCGGTTCTGGTAGTGGAGGTAGTAGGCGTGCTCCCAGACATCGAGTCCGAGGAGCGGGGTGCCGCCGCAGCCGCCGAAGTCCTTGCCCATGAGGGGATTGTCCTGGTTGGCGGTGGAGCAGACAGCGAGCTTTCCATCGGACCCTTTGCAGAGCCAGGCCCAGCCGGAACCGAAGCGCGTGGCTCCAGCTTTCGCGAAGGCTTCCTTGAAGGCATCGAACGATCCGAAGGCGGCGTCGATCGCAGCGGCGAGGTCGCCGGAGGGAGCCTTGGCACCGCCTGGGGCGATGACTTTCCAGAAGAACGAGTGGTTCACGTGGCCACCGGCGTTGTTGCGGACGGCTCCACGGATTTCTTCCGGCACATCGGCGAGGTGAGTGATCAACTCAAGAGCGGACTTTTCAACGAATCCTTCTTTTCCGGCGAGGGCGTTGTTGACGTTGGTGATGTAGGCTTGGTGATGCTTGCTGTGATGGATTTCCATCGTGCGTGCATCGATGTGGGGCTCGAGCGCATCGTAGGCGTAACCGAGTTCTGGGAGAGTAAAGGCCATGGGAATGAGGAGTTTGGTTTGCGTTGGATCGCGGTGACGGATAGGCCGTTTCGGAGCGACAACGGCACAGCCTTCGCTCGCATACACCCTGCCGCAAGGCAAAATCCGTCATGCTCGACCAACTCCAGCCCTACCTGCCGCAAATCCTTTCCGCCCTCGCCGGACTTCTCTTCGGCTGGCTGTTCACGAAATTGATCGCGATGGGGAGTCAGGCCGCGGCCGCCGAGCGCTTGAAATCCGAGGAACGCCGGGCCGCCGAGATCGAGGCCCGACTTGCCCATTTGACCGATGAGTCGGGTCGCAATGAGCAGGACGCCAGCCTGCTGCGCACCCAGCTCGCCGAGTTGCGGACGCGGCTGGAGGAGGAGCAGAAGGCAGCCGCCGAGAAACAGGCGCTGTTGGATCGTGCAGAAATCCGCCTCTCTGACACCTTCAAGGCCCTTTCCGCTGACGCGCTGAAATCCTCCGCCGAGCAGTTCCTTCAGCTTGCGAAGACTTCCCTGCGTGCCCAGACCGAAGAAGCCAAGGGCGACATCGAGCAGAAGAAGTCCGCGATCGAGGCGCTGATCAAACCCGTCGCCGATTCACTCGGAAAGTTCGAGCTGCGGGTCGGCGAGATCGAGAAATCCCGCGTCGCTGCCTACTCGGAACTTCAGCAGCAGGTGAAGACGCTCGGCGAGGGCCAGCTCGGGCTTCAGAAGGAAACCGCCAACCTCGTGAAAGCCCTGCGCCAGCCGACCGGTCGCGGCCAGTGGGGGGAACTCCAGCTCCGTCGCGTGGTCGAACTCGCGGGCATGCAGGAGCACTGCGATTTTGAAACCCAGCACACCTCGACGACCGACGAGGGCAAGCGGCTCCGACCCGACCTCATCATCAAACTGCCCGGCGGAAAAACATTGGTCGTCGATTCCAAGACGCCGATGGATGCCTATCTCGACGCGCTCGAAGCCTCCGATGATTCCGTCCGCGACGACTGCCTCCGTCGCCACAGCCGCCAGGTCCGCACGCACATCGAACAGCTTTCCTCGAAAAACTACACCGCGCAGTTTGATCACGCGCCGGAGTTCACCGTGCTCTTCCTGCCGAGCGAATCGTTCTTTTCCGCCGCGCTGCAATTCGATCCCGGCCTGATCGAACGCGGCGTCGAGCACGGCGTCATCCTCGCCACGCCGACCACGCTGATCGCCCTGCTGCGCGCGGTCGCTTACGGCTGGCGTCAGGAAGCATTGGCCGACAACGCGCGTGAAATTTCCGCGCTTGGTCGGATGGTTTATGAACGCATCGGCGTGCTCACCGGCCACTTCGCCAAGGTCGGCAAGTCGCTGGATAACGCGGTGCAGAATTACAACAATGCCGTGGCCTCGTTCGAATCCCGTGTCCTCCCTGCCGCACGGAAATTCGAGGACCTCAAAGCCGCGCCGGAGAATGCCGCGCTGCCGGTGTTGGAGCCGGTGGAAAAACTTGCCCGTCTTCCGCAAGTCGCCACCCAAGCCGCTTTACCGGAGCCGACGGCACTGGATCCGGAGGATGATTTCACCTTCGTGCCGGATGCCAGTGCGCGGAGCGCGGCGAGTGATCTACGGTCGGCGTTGGAGTGAGTCCATGGCGATCAGGTTGGTGCGAGTTCGCGGCAGAGGTCGCGATCAGCGATGCGGCCTAACAGGTCCAGTTCGGCGACGAGGGTTTGGTGGGCGGGTGGACCGCCATTGCAAGGGATGCCGCAGGGGGTGAAGGCGGAGAAACCGGGATAGCCGGAGTGAACGGCGGGGTCGTTTTCGGGAGTGGCGAGGGTGAGGACGGGGCGTCCGCCGTGGTGGCCGGGTTTCAGGAGGAGGGGGTGCATCCAGCAGGAGACGGGTTTCCAGAACCAGGGGTGGAGGCCTTCGTCCATGGCAAGGCGTTGGAGGACGCAGCGGTGGGCGGAATCGAGAAAAACGCAGCGGGTTTTCGGAAAGTGGGCGGGGAAGTTTTGCGCAGGCGCAGGGTCTGGAAGCGTCACGGATTTCCAGCGACCGTCTTCCATTTGCTGGAAAATCTCCGGCGCCTCCCAGCCGTAGGTGCTCAGCCAGTCGGTGTGGGTGGTGATGACCTCCGCGATGATTTCCCGCTCCTCGGTTTCCAGATAGACGCCGTCGTGGCAGCAGGTGGCGCGACAGTCGGCGAGCTCGCAGGTTCTCAGGGGCTTCTCAAAGGCCTCGTGATCCACCTTGGCCTCGCGGATTTGTCGGGCGAGTTCGTTTTGAATGGATGGGAATGCGATCATCTTCGCGGCGGCGATCTGGGAGATTGATGTCAGTTCGCCAAGTCGCTGAACCCACAGAACAGGCGGGAATTTTCCGGTGGGGTCAGTTGGAGCGGCTCGTTGTTGTCGAGATGGTCCTGGCAGGCGCTGTGGAATTCCTCCGGCGTCCGGGCACGAAGGATGCGGTGGCTGAAGTCCTCGTCGATGCCTTGCGTGATGTAGACCATCGTCTTTTTCATCCGCTGGATGTGGGCGTTTGGGTCGAAGCGCTTGGTCTCGCGGGCGAGTTCGTCGTGGAGCTCGTTGACGTAGTCGAGTAGATCGCGATGGCTCGGCAGCGGCGAAGTGGTTCCGGAAAATGCGGCGCGGAACTGGTCGAAGAGCCATGGATTCCGGATCGCGCCGCGACCGATCATCAGGCCGGCGGCTCCGCAGCGTGCGAGGTAGCCGAGGCCGGTGGGGACATCGACGACGTTGCCATTCGCGATGACCGGGCAGGAAAGCGTTTCGACCGCGAGCTTCACGCAGTCGGGATGGACGGGCGATTGATAGCGCTCGGCGACGGTGCGACCGTGGATGGCGAGCGAGTCGATGGCGTGCTTTCGGAAAATTTCCAGCAGGCGGGGAAACTCGTCAGCCTCATGATAACCGACACGTGTTTTGACGGTGAAGCGTCCGGGGATGGCGTCGCGCAGGGCACCAAGGATCTGATCAATGCGATCCGGATTTCGCAGCAATCCGCCACCGGCGTCCTTCTTGCAAACGACGGGAGCGGGGCAGCCGAGGTTGAGGTCGATGCCGGCGACGTCGTGCTTGAGCAGGTCTTTCGCGGTTCTAACCAGCGAGGGGATGTCATGGCCGATCATCTGTGCGAACACGGGCTTGCCGGTCTCGTTCTCGCGGATCGAGCGGAGGATGTAGGGCTCGATTTTCGAGTCCGGATGGACGCGGAAATATTCGGTGACGAACCAGTCCGGACCGCCGCGCCGGGTGATGACGCGCATGAACGGCAGGTCCGTCACGTCCTGCATCGGAGCGAGGACGAGGGCGGGTCGGCCGGTTGGCAGCAGCGCATTCACAGGCGCAAAGGGTGGATTGAGCGGACCGTGGCGGGAAGAAACAAAAATCCGCCCGCCGGATGATGACCAGGCTGCTGACACCTTTCGTCGAACTCTCCGCTGGTGGAAATCGATCCGACTCTCATAGTCATTGGCATGAAGATCCGGAAAGCCGCTTTCATCGCGTTCCCCGCGTCGGATTTCGAGGCGTCGCGGACCTTTTACCGCGACTTGCTTGAGCTTCCGATCGTGGTGGAAGGGGTCGATGCGTTTTCAAGATTCGCGCACTTCGATTGCGGAGGTTTCGGGATCCATCTCTATGAGTGGACCAAGCCATTTTCCCGCGCGCACACCGGACTTCAGCTTTATGTCGCGGATGTGGATGCCCTGCATGCGGAACTCGCTTCCCAAGGGGTGGAGTTTAACGGCTGCGTGAGGGATGAGCCGTGGGGAGGACGGGTGGTGACGGTGAAGGATCCGGATGGGAACCTGTTCGACCTGTTGAATGCCGACTATGAGCAGAAGCTGAGAAACCAGCCAGCCGTCACTATGGATCTCTGATTGCTTCCAGTTTCATCTGCATTGATCGAACCTCGATCGTCGTTCGAAGTTGGGCCAGTGGTCAGGCCCCCCCCCTGCGGACAAAAGATCCGCCTTGAGTGCTGCACAGGCTTGGGTATCTTTCAGCCATGATCGGTTGGCAGACTTGTTCCACCGTTGAACGCTCCCCTGATCGAGTGAGCGGTGCTTGGGTCTTTAGAGGCACAAGGGTTCCCGTTGCCGCGCTGTTCGAAAATCTTGCTGATGGGGCGTCCACGGATGATTTCCTAGAGTGGTTCCCCGGTGTTACCCGGAAGCATGTCGAAGCGGTTCTTCAGCATGCAGAGGCGAGCCTTCTCCAGCCAGTGTGACCATGCGCATTCTTTTCGATCAGGGCACTCCGGCACCCCTTCGACGGCACCTGCATCCGAGCACGGTCGACACGACTGCCGAGATGGAATGGTCCACCGTCACAAACGGGGACTTGCTCAAGCTCGCCGAGGACAATGGCTTCGAAGTGTTTGTGACGACCGATCAGAACTTGCGTTATCAGCAGAATCTGATGGGGCGCAGAATGGGTATTGTTGTGTTGATGAGCACTTCGTGGCCACGAATCCAACAGAGGATTCCGGAAGTATTGGCCGCCATCTCAGCAGCACACGGAGGAGGCTATGAAGAGGTAATGATCTGATCTCGCCGCCAATTTTCGGGTGAGAGGCGTTCTGAAATCCAGGTGTTTGTGTACCAGCAAGCAGCGCTTGTTGAATTGCACCAAAAGCCCCCACCGTCGTCCTGAAGATCCACCACGGACAGACCGGATTCTCGCGTGACCCACCCGACAGCAAATTTTCAGGTTGCCAATACCTTGCAATGCACGGTATTGATTTTTTGTGAGTGAGGCCGATTCAAGTTCTGAAAGCGATGGCGGGTTCGTGAATTGGACCATCCAGATGCGGAAGGGCGTGCTTGAATTGTGCATCCTGAAGGCTCTTTCCGGAGGCGAATGGTATGGGTATGCACTGGTGAAAGCGCTCGTGGCCCTCCCGGGAGTTGGGGTGGCAGAGGGGTCGATTTACCCCTTGTTGGCGCGGCTCCGGAAGCAGCAGCTAGTGACGACCCGGTTGGAGGAATCCAGCGGCGGCCCGGCCCGAAAGTACTATCAGCTTACAAAGGCGGGGCGTGAGCTGGAGGAGGAGATGACAGGCTATTTCCACGAGATGGCGCGAGGCGTGGAGTCGATCGGAATTCATGGCGAATTCACGCCTCCTGCGAGCTGAATTCACGCCGGAACGGGAGTTTTCGAACTCAAAAAGGAATATTCAACAGCAGAACGATGAAGACTTGGACCACACAGGCAGAACGCCGATTGAGCGAGTATCTCGACGAGAGAGCGACGCGGGAAGGTTTCTCGGGAGATGAGGCAGACGAGTTCAAGGCGGACCTGCGCTGCCACATCCATGAAGAGGCCGAACGTGAGCCGGGGGAGGGTCTTGGCTTGATGGGGCTTGAGGGAATCCTGCAGCGTCTCGATGGGGGTTACCGACCGACGAAAGAGGTGCCGGCGGCGCCGCTCCCGAAATGGGCAGGCTTCAAGCGCTTTGTCGCCTGGATGTTCGGAGTGGTGGCTCCTCTGGCCGTGATTGTGTTCGAGTTCGGGTCTGGATTCTGTGGTGGAGTCTTCTTCGATCCGATTCCCACGTTCTGGCATGTGCTGCTGGTGGCGACGGTGCCGTTTGGAAATGCCTATCTTCTGATCAAGGCTGGCCGAAAGGTTTCCACTTGGGTCGGGGCGTTGACAGGGAGCGTCCTGGCGGTTTCCACCTTCTACGGACTGCTATTCCTGCCGTTGCTGCCCGCGTCCGTGATTGCGTTGATCGCCTTCGGGATGGGTCTGCTTTCCCTAACTCCTATTCTGGCCGCGCTGGTGACTTGGAGACTCTCGCGTCGGACGGTGGCCGCGAATGAAGATGGATTTCGTCTGGCCCGAAAGGTCTCGCTGATCCTCACCCTGCTGATGTTGGCGCTGCTGGAGGGTCCTGGTCTGTGGACGAGACTGAACGTCGATCTCGCGCTCGGCGCTGAGCCGAGCCACCAGGCGGTTGAGCGGCTGCGGGTTTTCCATTCGGAAAGCAGCCTTCTGAAGATTTGCTACGAGGGGAATCGGGGGACGCAGATGGCCACGGACACTTCAGGATGGATGCTGCAGGGCTGGCGGATTCCCGTGCTCATGGTTGGTGGGGGCAGCCCGAAGCAACTCGACTCCGAGCAGGCGAGGGAGCTTTTCTTTCGCGTGACAGGCAAGGGCTTCAATACCGTCAGGCCACCAAAGTCAGCGCTGCGAGATGGATTCCGGGGACGAGGGGAAATGGAGGAGATCCAGTTCGACGACTATGTCGGATCTGATGAGGTCGCAGTGCGTTTGAGGAATCTGGACCTGGCGGAGTCGAGACTGGATGGCCACTTCGATGTGGCGTCGCGGTTGGGCTATGCGGAGTGGACGATGGTCTTCGCGAACGGCGACCCGCGAGCCCGTGAAGCGCGCTGCCAGATCAAGTTGCCACGCGATGGCCGTGTTTCTCGACTGACCTTGTGGGTGAATGGCGAGCCGCGCGAAGCGGCATTCAGCACCGTCGCAAAAGTGAAAGCAGCCTATCAGGAAGTCGCGGTGAAGCAGAGCCGTGATCCGGTTCTGGTGACCATGTGCGGCCCTGACACGGTCATGGTCCAGTGCTTTCCAGTCCCGGGGAATGGACGGATGAAAATCCGTCTCGGCATCACGGCCCCGCTCACGGATTCCGGTCGCTGGGAAATGCCACGGGTGCTGGAACAGAACTTCGGACTCAAAGCCGGGCTGGAGCATTCCCTGTGGCTTCAGGGAGATCAGCGTTTTCTGCTCGAGGGCAGCAAGGGATCACCTGTCTCCAAAGCGGACGGAGGGGGACAGTCGCTGTCGGTCGTACTCCCTGGCACGCGCGAGAATGAGAGGACCATGGCGGTGCGCTTTGATGGATTGGAAAACCCGGCAGGAGTGGTGTGGTGCGAGGATCCATTTGCCAAACCGGAGGAACGCGTGCTGATCCGGAAACCGATGACAGGGTCTCGTAAAAATTTCGGGCCGCCAGTGATTGTAGTGGATGGCTCGGCAGGAGTGGGAGAAGCGAAGGACTGGATCCTGGCGGGTCTGAGGGCGGAATTTGCGGAAGGTGGCTACACCGTGATCTTGGCCGACGATCAGGCCCGACGGACCGAACTCAAGGGCTTGGCGGATTACCATTTCTCGGGAGGACGCGATAACGAGCCCGCACTGCGGGAGGCGATCGATGTAGCCACCAGGAATGACCCCGCTTCCCCGATCCTATGGATTCACGGGCCACAGGCGGTGAAGCTTTCGAGCCCGGAGGCACTGATGCAGAGGATCGAGCGGGGCAGCCGGCGTCCGATGATTATTGAGATCGAGGCGAAGTCGGGTCCGAATCGGTTGGCGGAGCAAATTTACGGAACCGGTGCCTTGTTGAGGGGGCCGACACTGGTCGATCCGACGGCGGATTTCCCTGCGTTCCTCAAGGCCATCAAAACGGGGCAGGTTTCCGGCGATGAGTGGGAATGGTCGCGTGCCGCAGGCTCTGAGGGTCTCGCCGGCAGGAAGGTCTGGGATCAATTGGCACGCTTCTGGGCGGCGTCCCTGCCAGAGGATCGGGATGGGTTGAAGGCCCGCTATCAACTTGTGACGCCCACCTCTGGAGCCGTGGTGCTGGAGACTGCGGAACAATATGTCACTGCAGGTCTGGATCCAGTGAACCCTGATTCGGTTCCGAACATCCCAGTGATTCCGGAGCCTTCGACCTCGCTGCTGATTCTGTTAGGGACAGCGATGGCCCTCTTCAGCAGGCGGCGGGCAGCCTGATGTGAAGGTTTATCAGTCCGAGTAGTCCGAGTAGGCATGAGTTGGATCGGGACAATCTAGCGGAATTTCAGAGCCAAACCTCGAGTCATGCCGGATTTGTGACATTTCTGTTGAAATCCGTCGCCGGAATTTTGGCGAGTAAAACTAAATGATTATCCTTGGGATAGCACGATGTGAAAAATTTCGTGGATTCTTGTTGCCGATAGATCCGTGAAATGGGTATTTCCGATATATGAGAAATTGATTGGTGTAATCTTATTAGACGCCTTGCCGATTCGTAACTCAAAAGTGCTACCAGAAGTTCTTTATCAATCCAATTCAAACACCCTTTCATCCATGAGACTTTCCCGAAATCTCCATCTCGTCTTGGCTGCCCTGGCCTTGCTTGTCGTCGCGCTTGTGTTGCTGCTCCGCCCGAAAAGCGATGATGCCAAGATGCTTCAAAGCTCGACCGCAGGAACTCAGCCGCCTGCTGCCGGCCAGTCTCCAGCAGCATCCGACCAGCCGAGTCGGTCCAGCCCGCGTGAGGCGGATCGGCTTCTCAAGGCTGAAGGCGCAAGGACGGACGTCACACTCGCTAACTTTCCGCTGAAGGAATATCAACACCTGCCCTCGCCCGCAGGTAAGGCCCAGGGCGCTCCCGTAGGTGAGGCCTACATCCATGTGCCATCCGCCCGTCGACGTATCGCCATGGAACCCAATCAGATCGGCGAATTTCCCGCCGTTGAAACCAAGCTCAACGACACGGTCGGAGTCCGCCTTTCTTTGGATGCCGTGACACCTGATACACCAGTTCGCATTGTCATCCTGGATGGCGGCAGTTTTCCCGCGACCCAAGGAGTTACGCATGTCCTCAAAGCCACCAGTTGGGGAGGCGTCGCGTTCGAATATGCCACTTCCGGTAATATCGGCTACCACCGGATTCTTGTTCAGGCCCAAGGCCAACCCTCACGCATCTTGAACTTCAGCGCACATGATGACGACACCTGGCCAGCACCCTCCACCGCTTCCACTGACTGAAAAATTTCACGCAACTTATTGATTACAAGAATTCAAACCGAGCATAAGTCATGAAAAACACGCTCCTTTCACTCGCATCCAGCATCTCTTTCGCGGCATTGCTTTCTCAGGCAATCGCGCAAAATACCGGGACTCCTCCTTCTGCCACAACACCGCCTAACACCCAGGGCCCTTGCGGGAACCCGACACAATCCGATCCGCCCGAGTGCCCGGATTGCGAGAAGAACAATTCCAATCACTTCAAGTTACCGGTTGGCTCCACTTGCACCACCAATAGCGTCAACTCTTACAACGGCAACGCCCACAGGAAGATCACCGATTTGGATATCGCAGGCTCGGTGGGGAAAATGCCCCTTCATTTTACCCGCTTTTCCAATACCCGCCTTTCCGCCCGAAACCTCGCAAATGGCTCCTTTGGCGTTGAAAGCCCATGGTCGCACAACTTCGAGTGGCTCATGCGCGACAACGGCGGCACCCCCAGCCGGCCCATCATCACCATCACTTACCCGGAGGGAAAAGAGCGCAGTTTCTGGCTGAAAACCGGCAGCACCATCGAATGGGTGACCAACACCCCCCACAAAAACCCGGATCGTATCCTAACGTCCGGCCAGGACTTCGTTCTGCACACTGGCGAACTCGAAAAGTATCACTTCAAGCGCCGCTTCCACTCCGTCACGGGTGCCGTTTTTTACCGCATCGAGGGCATCACCGATCCGGAGTCCAACACCTACAGCGTTTCTTACCTCGGTCCCGACGATACCTCCATCCGCCAAGTAACTGACCCGGCTGGCCATTGGATCAAGCTCCACTACCGGGATGAGTCCATCCTCGCCTCGGATCCCACCAAACTGAACACGGCGGCGATTCCCTTCGACAACAGCAACACGCCCCCATGGCGTGAAATCACGGTCACTCCCGGCGCATCCTTCCGCATTCTCGCGTTTTATCAAGGAAATGACATGAGCTGGACCTCCGCGCCACGCCTCCGGGAAATCGAGTTCTACGATGAAAACAATGTGAAGATTACCGGCGGCACCCCGATCGGCTCCGCGCCTTGGGTCGGAAGCAATGTTCCTGCCAATGCCTTCGATGGGAACTCCACCACCTTTTACCAATACTCTTACCGCATGGCGGGATATTGCGGCATCGACCTCGGCGCTGGAAACGCGAAGAAAGTCTCCCGCATTCGTTACCAGTTCACCGGCTCATCCAACGCCCTCATGAGCTTCGTTGGCATCAACAACGACCTCGCCCCCACCCAGGTTCTCTCCCACATCGAAGGCAGCGATGGTCGCCAGGTCGCGTATGACTACACCGTCCACAACGACTCCAGCGGCCTGTTCCAGTGGGTTCAGCTTTCCGGTGTAACCTATCCGGATGCCGCCGCAGCCACCTACGCCTACAAGAGCCTGCACAATTTCGCCATGCCGGTCATCGACAACACCAACGACCCCCGCTACATCGGCCCAGTCAAGCAGGCACGCTACGACTATGATCTGAACGCTGTCATCGGATTCGTCACGAATGAATACGACAATGCCAGTGGCCAGCTCCTGGTCAGCGTCCGCTGGGATGGCCCGCACACTCCCAAGCTTGTCTATCCAAACGGTAAGGCCAATCGCTTCGAATACGTGGGCGGCAATGCCAGGCGCGCCGTGGATTCCTTCGGTGCCGCTACCGACTACACCTACACAGACGGGTTCGTCGCCACATCCAAAGATCCGCTCAACCGCGTCACGACCTACGGTCGCCGTGCCGACCGCCGCCTCACGAGCATCACCACCCCCGGCGGCTCTGTCACCACCTACACCCGCAACACGGCTGGCTACGTCACCGCCATCAATGAAAATGGCAAGCTCACCAGTTACATCCTGGACGCCAACAATCGCATCACCCGGACCAACCACCCGGACGGCTCCTACGAGACCTGGACCTACAACTCCTTCGGCCAGAAGCTCACCCATCGCTTCCGCAACGCCAGCAACGAGAGCTGGACCTACAGTGCGAATGGACTGCTTACCCAGCACACCGACCCCGTCGGCACCGTGACGGTCTTCTCTTACAACGCGCTCAACCGTCTCGCTTCGGAAACCCGTCACCTCAATTCCTCCACCGCCTACACCACCAGCTACACCTACGACGATCGAGGCTCGCTCATCAGGATGACCCACCCGGACGGCAGCTTTGTTGAGCACGCCTACGACCCCTACGGAAATCGCATCGCCACCCTCGACGAGCGTGGCCAGCTCACCCAGTGGACCTACGATTCCCTCAGCCGCAAGCTGACCGAGACCGATCCCAACGACAACACCACCACCTACAACTACACCAGCTCGCTGGGCGGCGGCTGCGGCTGCAACACCGGCGGACTCCCCGTCACCATCACCTATCCGGACGGCACCATTACCCTGAATACCTACGACAAGGAATGGCGCCTCACCTCCACCACCCTGGCTCTCGGCACCCCCCAAGCCAGCACGACTTCCTACTCCTACGACCTCGCCGGCCAGAAAACCTCTATGACCGATCCGCTCGGTCGGGTCACTACCTACACCTATGATGCCGATGGCCGCCTGATCGCAGAAACCCAGGCCTCCGGAACCCCCGTTGCCCTCACCAGCACCCGCACCTACAGTGTCGATGGCGACCGTATCTCCACCACCCAGGGCGCTGGCAGCCCCGCTGCCGTCACCACCACCATGACCTATGATGTCATGGACCGCGTGGTCTCCACCACCGCCGCCGCTGGAACCCCGGTCGCCATCACCACCTCCAGCAGCTACAACGCCCTCGGACAGTTGGTTTCCACCACCGATCCGCTCGGCCGCGTCACCACCTACAGCTACGACGCCGCTGGCCGTCCCGCCGACACCGTCCTTCCTGATGGCACCGTCATGAAAACGGTCTATGACGCCTTCAGCCGCAGCATCCAGTCCATTTCCGCCTTCGGTCAGCCCGAGCAGGCGGTCACGACCATCACCTATGACAGCCGGGACCGTGCAATCACCCAGACCGATCCCACCGGTGTCACCTCCACCTCGTCTTACGACGCAGGGGGACTTGT
>JANOKL010000014.1:0-13450 GCA_031419215.1 Luteolibacter sp.
GTGCGCGACGGCGTTCGGATTGGTGACTTTGAAGCCGCCCTTTTGCAGATCGTCGCTGTATTCCAATACGGAGCCGCTGACGAAGAGCGCACTCTTCGGGTCGATGACCACGCGCACGCCGGCGGATTGCACCATGATGTCGCGATTCGCCGGGCCATCGACGAGGTCCATCTTGTACTGAAGGCCGGAGCAGCCGCCGCCGACCACGGCGATCCGCAGCGCGCCCTCGGGCCGACCCTGCTTGTCGAGCAGGCCGCGCAGATGCTTCGAAGCGCCTTCCAGCACACGGATCAGCTTTTCATTGCCGATCTTGAAATTGACCACCGGAGCACTCATGGCGGGAACTTGCCTTGTGAACCACCGAAGGGAAATGGGAAATTTACGAGCCCAGACGTTCGCGAATCCATTCCGGATCACGACGACAATCGACAACTGCCCAAACCACGATCTCTTCCGCGTTGGCGGTGTAGTAAATCGCATACGGAAAGACCCGGCTCAGGAAGCGATGATAATCCCCATGAGGCATTCGATGGATACCTCCGTGAATCTTCAAACCTTCGATGTCCCCTCGTAAACAGGATGCAAAGTAGTCACCGAGTCCATCTTCCTGGGACTCATAAAACCAAAACCCTTCATCAAGGTCGTCCAGGGCCTCGTCTGCAATCTGGATACTGATCATCTGCGGCCGATGCCATTCTTCACTTCATCCCATTCGCGCAATCGGGACTGGCCGGATTCCACACGTGCACGGCGGGCGTCCAGCAACTTCCGATGATCCTCAGGAATGGCCATCCCGGCCACGCGCTCACGAAGATCGAGCCAGATCTCTTCCATGATTTGAAGCTTCTCCCTGAGGGGCAGAGCCTTGATTTCAGCGACACTCATCGGCTGACAATTAAGTCAGATCGGCGCTGAAGGCGAGTGAGTTCTCGCACTTTCACGGCCTTGCCTTGGAGGAAACACTTCGTCAACTTGTGCGCGTGAACCGTTTGTTTGGAATTCTGGGATTGGGTTGGGCGTTGGGGATTTCCGCTGTGGCGGAGGTGCCGGTGATTCCGCGACCGACGAAGGAGGAGGAGGCCTCGGGGGTTTGGCAGATCGCGGATGGGGCCACGGTAAGGATTGGAAAAATCGCAAACGCAGGAGTGATCCTGGAGCGGCTCTCGCAAGCGACGGGCAAGGAACTCAGGATCGTCAAGGACGGCGAAGCTGCGGATATTGTGTTCGCCTTGGGAAAGCCCTCGGTTGAAGACGGCCCGAGTGGTTACAGCCTCCAGATCAGCGAGAAAGGCGCGCTACTTTCCGCCGGAACGCATGAGGGGCTATTCTACGCGGCGGAATCCCTGGGGCAGATCGTGCAGGCCACTCCACGTGGCAAGATCCGAAGCGTCCCCGCCGTCACGATCCAGGATAGCCCCCGCTTCGCCTGGCGCGGCTACATGCTGGATGAAAGCCGACATTTTTCCGGCGAGGCGGCGGTGAAGCGCCTCCTTGATGCCATGGCACGCTACAAGCTGAACCGCCTGCATTGGCACCTGACTGACTCGGCGGGGTGGCGGATCGAGATCAAGAAATACCCGAAACTGACGAGCATCGGAGGTCGGGGAAATGAAACGGATCGCTCGGACAACGCGCCGGTCCAGTTCTACACCCAGGAGCAGATCAAGCGCATCGTCGCCTACGCGGCAGCGCGCCACATCACGATCATCCCGGAAATCGACATGCCCGGCCACGCGGATGCGGCGGTGCTGGCCTACCCCGAGCACGACGGCGGCGGCATGATCCAGAAAGGAAATCCAAAGAAGTGGCCGCACTTCACCTTCAACCCCGCGAAGCCGGAGACGCTGGCCTTTCTCGATGACATCCTCAAGGAAGTCGCCGCGCTGTTTCCGAACGCCGGGATGATCCATTTCGGCGGCGATGAGGCCCACTTCGGTTGGAAAAAGTGGCCGGAGCTGCCGGAGGTCCAGGCGCTGATGAAGAAGGAAAATCTCAAGGACCTGCCGGCGATCGAGACCTGGTTCAATCGCCGGATGGCGACGACGATCAACGGCCTCGGGATCAAAACGGCCGGTTGGGATGAGATCGCGGAAAAGGGCCTGCCCAAAGACAAGACCGTCATTTTCTGGTGGCGGCATGACAATCCAGGCGTCCTGCGCAAGGCGCTCGCCGACGGCTACCCGGTGGTGCTCTGCCCGCGCCGACCGCTGTATTTCGATTTCCTCCAGGACCCGTCCCACAAGACCGGTCGGACTTGGGGCGGCATCAACCCGCTGGCAGACGTTTACGAATTTCCCGCCGGGCTGAAGCTTTCCGAAAAGGACGAAAAGCAGGTCCTCGGCCTCCAGGCCTGCTTGTGGACGGAGACCTGCCTGACCCAAGCGCGGCGCGATTTCATGACCTGGCCAAGGCTCGTGGCAGTGGCGGAATCCGGCTGGACCGCCGCCAGCCGCAGGGATTTCGCGTCTTTCGAGGCACGCCTGAAGCCGCAGATCGGCTGGCTCGTCGCGAACGGCATCGCGACCTGGGATCCCTTCGGGAAACCACCGGAAGTCAGCGACCAGGGCGCGGCGGTCGAATACCCGGACAAACCCGAGTGAGCGAAGCGACTTTTTTTAGCATTGCCATCCGCAGCGGCGGCTCCTAGGTTCCGCGCCCCGCGATTCAAATTCGAACATTCTTCCTGTCATGTCCAAGCACAACAGCCTCAAGGCCAGCGCCACTGTCGGCGGCAAGCGTTCCGTCCTCAAGCGCTTCGAGCGCGTGAAACTCCTCAAGGAGCGTGGCGACTGGAAAGCCGGTCGCAGCCCAGTCGGCCTGCCAAAGACCAAGCACGAGGCCTGATCGGTCCCGTCTTTTTCCGCTAAGTGCGCGGATCCCTCACGGGGCCGCGCCTTTTTGCGTTATTCCACCCGCCATGAACGAAGAAGGCACCCGACTCAACAAGTTCCTCGCCTCCTGCGCGATCGGATCCCGCCGTGGCTGCGATGAGCTGATCAAGGAAGGCCGTGTCGAGGTCAATGGCCAGATCTGCGTGAACCCCGGAACCCGTGTGGGACCGGCGGATTTCGTGAAGGTGGATGGCAAGCGGGTGGTGACGAAGCTCCCCGTCGTGGTGGCCTTCCACAAACCACGCGGCTACGTCTGCTCGAAGTCCGATGAACTCGGTCGCGAGACGATCTACACGTTTCTGGCCCCGTCGATGCATCACCTGCACCACGTCGGCCGCCTCGACCGCGAGTCGGAAGGACTTCTGATCCTCACCAACGATGGCGACCTGACGCAGCAGCTCATGCATCCATCGAAGTCGATGGAAAAGGAGTACCACGTCACTTCGAACCAGGCCTTCGAGAACGCCCATCTCGACCAGTTCCTCGTCGGCATCTACACGCCCGAGGGCAAGCTCAAGGCCAAATCCGTCGAGCGCCAGTCCGCCCGCCGGATCAAGATCATCCTCGAACACGGCGCCAAGCGTCAGATCCGCGTGATGTTCGAGGCACTGGGCTACCAGGTGAACAAGCTCCTGCGCGTGCGCATCGGCTCATTGTGGCTCGGCGACCTCGAGCCCGGAGACTCCCAGGCTCTCAATGAGTCCGAGATCGCAATGCTTCTTAAAAACCCCAAGGGCATCGACACCGCCAAGCGTCAAACCAAGGAAAAGGTCGACGAACGCACCGCCCGGGAAAAGGCCAGCAAAGCCCGCGCCGCCTCGGACACCAGTGGCTCCCCAGCGCGGAAGCGCCCGGCCACCAAATCCGCGACGGCCAAGCCAAAGCCCGCCAAGCGCGGCCGCCCTCAGGCGGAGCCCCGCTCGGAGCGCAGCCCGAAGCGCCCCGGCAGCAAGCGCCACCAAGGCGGCAGGTGACACCGCCTCACTCCCTTTCCACGCGCACTTCCAAGCTCGCGGCCCTGCCGTGATCGTCAACCACGCGGATCTTCCGCCGGCCCGGAACCGGCTCCCACGGCAGGCCTTCAGCTGCTGCCGTGCTGCCGAGAAACGCCTCGTCGCAGAACCAATACAACCGCGCCACGCCTCCAGCCGGCTTGGCTTTCAGCAAAACCCCGCCCGGTTCTGACGATTCGCCGGTGAGGTAGAGCCGGTTCGCCAGTGGCGATAAAATCAACGGCGGCTCTCCCGGATCGAGACCGTCCACCCCGGCCGTTCCGCTCTCCGGCACGGGCGGCTCCCGCCTCGGCAGGCCCGCCCGACGGAACAGCTCCAACAGATCCGGCGGCCAGAATTCGTAGACCTCCCGCCGCAGTCCGGCCCGGCCATCGTCCCACGCCACCCGCGCGCCGGTCGCTCCATCGACGAGGATGCTCCGGTGCAGCTCGCACATCCTGATCGGAGAGACTCCGGGGACAAACCAGCTCCCCGCCTTCTGCGGACAGTGCGGACCCGGCAGGCAGCCTGACAAGGCACAGACCTCCACTTGCCGAACCGTGCCTGGCACCGTCCGCTCCCTCGCCGGCAGTTGCAGGCGCGACAACAGATCAAACAACATCGGTGCCGCGCATCGCCGCGCCACCAAAGCATTATTTCCGCGACCGTTGAAATTCCCCATCCACACCAGTAGCACGTAATCCCCCTTCACTCCCACGGCCCAAGCATCGCGGAAGCCGTGGGAAGTCCCGGTCTTCCACGCCACAGACGGATCTGCCCGTGCGAACCCATATTCCGCACCGAGGTCCGCTCCGCCTGTCAGCATCTCAAGGACCAGAAATCGTGCCGCCTCTCCCAGCAGCGGCGGGCCACCCGCAGCCGGCCTGGTGCCCGGCACCATGATCAACGGACCCGGCACACCGTCATCCGCCAAGGCCGCGTATAGGCCCGCCAACTCCAGCGGCGTCACTCCCGCACCGCCCAGCGCGATACTAAGCCCGTAGTAGGACGACGGCCGATCCAGCCGCAGCCCGCCGCGCTTCATCAATCCGTAAAGGCCTTCGCCCGACAGCCGCCGCGCCAGCGCCACCGCGGGGATGTTCCGGCTCCGCAGCAGAGCCTCCCGCGCTGTCACCGGACCCATGAACTCGCCCTCGAAGTTTTCCGGATTGTAGTCGCCGAACCTCATTGGCCCGTCCACCAGCAAGCTGCGCGGATGGATCAATCCCTGCTCAATCGCCAGTCCATAAACAAAGGGCTTCAAGGCCGAGCCCGGCGACCGTTTCGCCCGCAGGCCGTCCACCATTCCCTGGATTGTTCGGTCTGCATAATTGCCCGACCCCACATACCCCAGCACCTCCCGCGTCGGAGCATGCACCAGCAGCGCGCAGGCGTTGTTGATCCCCAGCTCCGCCGTGCGTTCCAGCCCATCGGTGATGCCCTGCTCAAGAGTCTGCTGCATCCGCAAATCCAAGGTCGTGGCAATTTCCTCCGCCGTGCTTTCCACCATCCGCCTGCGGCAAAAATGCGGTGCCTGATGCGGTGGCGCTCCCGACGGCACCAGCGTGAAGGTTGCCGCCAGGGGATCACTTCTCAGCGCCTCGTCTGCCGACATCCCTGCCAGCAAGCGCGCCTGCGCTGCTGCGATCCGCACCTGGTCCGCCGGCCTCCCCGGATGTCGCGTCGCCGGACTCTGCGGGATGACTCCCAGCGCGAAGGCCTCGCGCTCACTCAATTCAGTCGCGTCCTTGCCGCACCACAACAAGGCCGCCGCGCCGACGCCTTCGACATTTCCGCCATAAGGCGCGAGATTGAAATACGCCTCCAGAATCTGATCCTTCGAATAGTGTCGCTCCAGTTGCACCGCACGGCAGATCTGCACCAGCTTGCCGCCCACCCCGCGGGTCTCCAGCTTCCAGCGCATCCGCGCCACCTGCATACTCAGGGTCGAGGCCCCGCCCACCGGCCGACCGGTCATCACGCCCCAGACCGCTCGGAACAAGGCCACCGGGTTCACCCCAGGATGCCAGCGGAACCACCGGTCCTCCTTCTCGATCGTCGCCCGCAGCATCGCCGAACTGATGTTCTCCAGCGACGTCCTCAGCCGATACCGTCCATCCGTCGTTCCGGAAAGATGCAGCACCTCGCCATGGCGGTCGCGCACGAGGCGCGACCAGTCGATTCCCTCCGGATAGAGCTCCGGTTTCGGCAGCAGGCACCAGCCCACCCCCGCCACCAAGGTCAGGAGGACGGCCGATCTAAAGACCGACCTCCTCCAGCGCTTCAGACCTGTTAGCCAAGCAGGCACCAGCGTCAGGATGCGGGTTTCACCTCGATCCGACCTGGCTCTGAAGTGCCATGCCGCCCGCGATCATACATGTCTTCCGCCATTGCCGGCGGCACCACGAACGAACCCGGACAGACCGCCTTGATTTGGTAGTGCAGCGTCCACTCGGCGTTGCCACGCAGACTGAGGTAAAACAGGCTGCGGTCCTCGCGGAGTTCCGCGAACTCCGTGCCCGCCACCGTACCTGCGCCCGATTTGAGCGCTCCGGCCACAACTTCGAACCCCGCCGGCAGCAGATCCACCACCGCGATGTTTCGCAGCTCCCGCGCGGCCAGATTCCGCACCGTCAGCTTCACATCCACTGCATCACCCGGCCGCAGCGGCTTGTCCTTGACCACCGGCGTGATCTCGCGGAACACGCCGAGCCCGCTCGATTCCGCAGACGGAGTGACCTGATCGTAGCCCTGCTCCAGCATCTGGAAAAACGCACCGATGTCGCCCGAGCCCTTTTGCTCCCGACGGAAGCCGAGCGAGGTCGTGCCCTGCGGGAATGCGGCCTTCACGATCCCCTTCGCCGGACCGGCCAGCATTTTTTCCGGATCCGAGCCGGACTTTGCCACCAGGGTCAGCTCGATCCCGGTCTTCGCCGCGGCGTCGCTGTACGATTTCAAGGCCAGCGTCATGAACGAGGCCGTGAGCGTGGTGAAGTTCTCCTTTTCCAGCGGCTCCATGATCGGCTTCAGATCGTCGTAACCGAAGTTCTTCGACTGCTCCGGAAACTCCCGGCATCGGACGTAGAAAATCTTCAGCGCCTCCGCCTCTGCGGTCCGGTCGTACCAGTTCCACGCGTCTGCGGCGATAGGCACACCTTTTTTCCGGGCCTCCACGCAGGCGTCCATCAGCTTTGTTGCTTCCTTATCCTGCTTCAGCAGCCGGTAGGTCCCGGCCAGCCATGCCGCCGTGCTGGTGCCTTCCCATTTTCCGGCCTGCTGCTTCGTCAGCGTGTCGCGTAGATTGAGCAACTGCGGCGCGGGGTTCTGGCCGTTGCGCGCCATCAGGTAGATCGCATACGCCTGCAGCTCGGCCTGACGCAGGTCACCGAAATTCGCCCTCGCGGTGACGACTGCATAGTTCAACGCCGACTTCATCATCTGCTCCGGCACCGCATGCCCTGCCTCCTTCGCCTCGGTCAGGAAATGCAGCACATAGAGCGAATGGAACTCGAAGGCCCGCGACGGCCCGGACGACCAGTAACCAAAGCCGCCGTCCGACTGCTGACGGTTCGCCAGTTGCGCGATCGCCCCGCGCAGGTGCTCCGCCGCCACGGCCGGAGACAGGCCGAAGTCCGCCTGCGTGGAGACCAGCAGTTTCACCATCGCGCGGCTGGTGATCTGCTCGCTGCAGCCGTGCGGATACTCGCTCACGTAGGCCTCCAGCCCGCGCGCCAATCCCAGCGGCAGCACGCTTCCAGTCATCTCTGCGCGGCGCAGTTGCGGGTAAAGCTTGCGCGTCGTCTTCACGTCGTAGCTACCCGTGCGGAACCAGCCGGACACCACCTTCGTCAGATGATGCGAGGCCGGACGTACGCTTAACGTAGTAGCACGCTTCACCACCTCGCCGCCACCGCTGGCGGTGAAATTCAGTTCGGCGGCTCCAAGTTCATCCTTCGCCCGGAACCGAAAACGCACCATGCCTTCCTTGCCCTGCGCGAGTTCCACCTGTGCCTCCGCCGCGCCGATCACTTCCAGCCCGGCGCTTGGCACCGCCTGCACCCGGATCGGCATCCCCCCCGGCTGACCGAGGTTGTTCGTCAGCGCGATCGAGGCCTCGAACTCATCCCCCGGAGCAACGAACAAGGGCGCGTTCGGCACGAGGATGATTGGCGATTTCACCAACGACGAACTCTCCGTCACGCCGATGCTGTCCTCACGAACCGCCACCGCCATCACGCGCAGGTTCCCGTTGAAATAATCCGGCACCTGCCACTTCACCACCTTCTTGTCCGGCCCTGCCGCAACGATCCCCGACCAGAACACCACTGGAGCTTCCTGACGTCGACGGAACGGATTGACGTGCATGGACAACGCGGAATCCGCGTCGCCACCGAAGGCCGGCGCGGCTTTCAGGAACTGGTATTCCGGAAGTAGCAGATCGAGCCATTGCAAGGTCGTCACTTCCAGCGCCCGCTTGCGCGTGAAGTACTTCAGCGGCTTCGGCAGCTTGTAGTTCGTGATCTGGTGAATGCCCTCGTCCACCGCGTAGATGACCATCCGAGAGGGCTGTGCGCTGGAGTAGGTGAACTGCGCCTCCGTGCCCGGTCGGATCACCGCTGGCGTCTCCAGAGTCACCGCCAGCTCATGCCGCTTTGGTGCGATGTCGAGTGGCTCCGCCGCATAGCTCAACGGACTGCGGAACACCTCCGGCGAGGAGGGTGAGCGCACGAACGCCGCATTCACATACACCGTCCCGCTGAGTCCCTCCGGCACCCGCATTTTCACCGTCGTCTGATTCGTCTCGGAGCGGAACCATTGATGCGCCAGCACCCGGTCGCGCTCGAAGGTCACCAGGCCGGATCCCGCGTAAGGTGCGCTGAGATGGATCTCGATTTCCTCGCCGGGCTCGACCGATCCCTTGCCAAGCACGAGCTCCAACTCCGCCTCCTGGTCGAGCGAGCGGTTGTGATCTCCTTTTCCCGCCACTCGGTATGGCACCTGCGCCAACACGCGCTTGTCGGCCGCCACGATCTCCAGTCGGAAAGATCCGACTCCTCCCGTGGCCAACGTCAGATCGAGTCCCTCCGCCGACCACGACAGATCCTCATCGGCCACGATCTTCTCGCGGGCGGTCGAGATATAGGCGTAGTTGCCATTTTCCAGCTTCGTCAGCACGGACACCTGGCGGATCTCCACCAACCGGCGACGCAGCCCGTTCATCGGCACCGTTTTCAGCGACCGATCCAGCGCCACGAACTTCAGTGTCCGCACCGCGTCCTTGCCGATGAAATCCAGCTCACCCTCCGCCTGCCAGCCCACCACCTGCTCCAGCGGGGAAACCATCCGCGTCAGCGCGTGCCGCACGCTGCGTCCGCCTTCACGCTCGTAGGCCTCCGTCAGCACGGCCATGCGATAGGACGCCTCCTTGATTTCCTCCAATGGAAGCTCGAATTGCGCCACGCCGTTTTCATCCGTCGTCGTCTCACCCAGATCAGACTCCTTCCCCGCCTGGGCCGAGGAGGCCTTCGCGGCTGGATCATGGAATGTGAACTTCTCCCAGCCCGGGAACTCGAAATCCGCCGGGGAATACTCCAGGCGCATCGTCACCCTCCGCTCGGAGGCTGCCTCGCCGAACAATGACCGCACGGTGACTTTTCCCACTGCCGCCTGGGGCGACATCCAGCCTGCCGCTGGGGTCGGTTCGATTGCAGTATCCACCTTCATCCGGTCCGGTTGGAATTCCTCCACCCGAACACTGCTGCGCCCGAGGCGGAACAGGGCATCGCCATCGCTGTTCAACACATCCGCCGTGACCTGATACTGTCCGAGCACCGCGCCCTCCGTCAGTGGCAGCTTCACTTCGAAAAACCCATCATACGGCAGCGGCATCTGCTGCGATCCGGCCAGCCGTCCCTGCGAATCCGTCAGCGAGACTTTCACCGGCAGGCCTTCCAGCACCGGCTTCCAATCCCGTCTGCGCACGATCACGCCCACGTTGACCGGATCGCCCGGGCGGTAGATCCCGCGCTCGGTAAAGACGAAGCCCTCCACCGCCTTTTGTCGCGAGGACATCACGCCCTCGGTGTCGAAGCGCGAGAAATCCATCGCCGGCAACTGCCTTTCGCGCAGCGGCAGGAAGGTCACGTCGTCGTCCTTCACCGCCAGCAGCGCGACCGGCTTGCGCTCGTCGACGAAGCCCGAAAGGTCCGGCAGCGCCGCCCGGCCATCCGCACCCGTGACCGCATCCTTCAGCACCGTGCCATTTCGTGCGAGCGCCTTCAGGGTGACCCCGGCCACCGGCTGTCCGGTGGAAAGCGACATCACGAACACATCCCGTCCGCCATCGGCGCCGGCCTTCGAAATCAGTCCGAGATCGGTGACCATCACGAAGCGCCCGTTCATCGTCGCACCGCCGTCGCCATCCCGCTCATCGTCCTGCTGTTCCGCCGCCCATCCGTCCACCACGTTGTGGCCGTCCACCTCCTCCTCGTAGGCTGATGTTCCGTCATCGCCTTCGGCATCCGGATCCTCGATGCGACCGAACACGGTCTTGTCCGGCTCGAGAGGCGTCAGCTTTTTCACCGACTCCGCCTTCACAAAGAAAATCCCGCGCCCGCCCACCAGTGACTCAGGGGCGGAGACCGCCGGGGTTTCATTGAAATCAAATTCCGTCCGCGCCGACTGCCAGTCGTTCTCCCTTGAGATCGCCACGATCTTCCGCCAGCGCTGCACCAGGCTGGTCTCGGGGAAGGACGAGTTCATTTCCGGCGAGGTGAAATCCCCGTAGTCATTCTGCGTCACCAGATGCTGGATCTGTGAAACCGGCACCCGGCCGACCGTGAAGCGCAGATGATCCACACGACGGGACTGCACCATCAGTTTCCGCGCACCGCCGAGCGCCAGGATGTTTCCTTTCCCGAGGATTTTCACCTCCTTCGGAAACTCGGGCACCTCGGCTGTCGTCTCAAACGCCTCGCCGAGTTCAAAGCCACCCGGGGCCTTCACCCCGGCCGCCACCCGCACCAGCAGGGTCCCCGGACGCGGCTCGATGAAGCGGAACGCATGCCGCGTGGTCACCGGCTCCTCGCTTTCCACCGCCACCAGCTTCACCACCGATGCCGCCGACACCTCGGTTTCCAGCGCCTTCTTGTCGTCGGTGGACCAATCACTCCGCCACCACGCCTGGATCCGCGCGGCGACTTCGGAACTCTCCAGCGCCCTCGTCGATTCCACGAACAGGAACTGCTCGGGCTCCCCCTCATCCGTCCTGATGATCTCCGCTTCCGCCCGGGAGAGGATGAAACCGGAAAACTTATCCGGCACCCGCGTCTTGATCTCTGCATCCGCCGTCAGGGCCTCGCCGCCTCTCGACGACTTCAGCCCCGCCAGCACGCACAGTTTCACGAAATCCTCTTTCGGCGGGATCACCAGATTCCGGCTGCGCAGGAAGAACTGCTGCGGACCGTCACCCTGCGTGATCGCCAAGGTCGGCGTCCCATCCGGAGCCGGAGCGAACAAGGCCGTGCCGCCGATCACGTCCAGCCGCGACTGCCGTGCCACCTCCTCAAGTGTCATCGGATAGTTCAGCCGCAACTCGCCGACCACCTGATGCACGTCCGGGTCCTCCGGGTTGGTATAGAAATTGAAATCCCTCAACTGTGCCGTCAGCGGCGGCGTCGTGAATTCGATCTTTGAATGGTCGAGCTCCAGCATCGGCGCGACCTCTCCGGAACTGATTGTCACCGAGTAGCTCGACGAAGGCACCCAGTGGATTTCCTCCGGGGTGAATGCCAGCGTGCGGCTGTCCCTCCAGAGCCACTTCCCACCCACCGCCGGAGTCATCACCAGGCCACTGCCCGGCTCCTTGCCGACCTTTTCCAGAGGTGCGACCGGCAGTGAGAATCCAATGA
This sequence comes from Luteolibacter sp., assembly GCA_031419215.1. Taxonomy (GTDB): domain Bacteria; phylum Verrucomicrobiota; class Verrucomicrobiia; order Verrucomicrobiales; family Akkermansiaceae; genus Luteolibacter. The sequence continues at coordinate 11,794 of JANOKL010000014.1, forward strand.
CGAACGGCTCGGGCGAAAGGTCCGTCTCCGACCTATGACGCGCGGCCGGTGCTTTCCACGTCACCGCCACCTTCTGAATCTCCTGATAAGCCACCACCCTCGGCTTATGCGCCTCCCACCATTTCCACCCGTAAAGTCCACCTCCGGTGAGCGCCGCGATCGTCACCGCCGTGAGTCCCCAACCTCGAGGATGGGAGGCGATGTGTCGCCCCACAGCCCGGGCCCGTCCGCCGGTCCACCGCAGCCACGGAGGTGCCGACCAGTTCAAATCCCCAACGACGAAGCCGGCCATGCGGCCGGCTTTTCCCAACAGTGCCCTCAGTGGGGCGAGTATTGTTTTCACGTGTGTATCCTCGCGGTGCCTTACGCTTGGCCTATGATGCCCTTTCACCGTCCTGAAAATAGTTTCATATGTTTTTCCGGGCTCCAAAAATCGCCCCATTTGCCCCGATGAAAAGCAACGATCCAGAAGCTGACCCACCCCGAAAAGACCCGCTGCCGAGGTCATTGCGCGTGCACGTTGGCTCGTTGTGACGCTGAGGTCCTGCTACTGCGGAAAATCCTGTCCAGAAAGGTGGAAAAGCGCCTTCTTCCTCCGATTTCGAAGAAAAAATCAGATTTGGCAGGCAAGCGGCTTGTCCTGGCCCGTCATGGTTTCTAGCTTGTCGCTACGTTCAGGAAGGAATCCAGCTTTCGGAGCGGCATTTTTCGAAACGATGAGCAAGAAACCCAAAAAATCTGTTGAGGAAGCGGCCATCAAGCCGTCGAAGGAATTTTCCGCCAAAGCCCGGATCGGGTCGATGAAGGAATACAAGAAGCTCTATCAGGAATCCATCGACAAGCCCGCCACCTTCTGGGCCCGCGAGGCGAAGGAACTGGTCTGGCGAAAGCCTTGGAAGAAGGTCCTCAACTGGAAGGCGCCATTCGCCGAGTGGTTTGTCGGCGGAAAGCTCAACGTCTGTGAAAACTGCGTCGACCGCCACGCCGAAGGCCCGCGCAAGAACAAGGCCGCAATCATTTGGGAAGGCGAGCCGGGCGACAAGCGGGTCATCACGTTCGGCCAGCTTCAGAAGGATGTGAGCCGTTTCGCCAACGTCCTCGAAAAGAACGGCGTCAAGGCCAACGACCGCGTGTTGATCTACATGCCGATGGTTCCGGAAGCCGCCGTGGCCATGCTCGCCTGCGCCCGCATCGGCGCGGTGCACTCGGTGGTCTTCGGCGGATTCGCCTCGGAGGCGATCGTGGACCGTCTTGAGGATTCAGGTGCTGTCGCCGTGATCACCGCCGACGGTGGCTGGCGTCGTGGCAAGGTCGTCGCACTCAAGCCCGCGGTCGATGAGGCGCTTTTGAAATGCCCGACGGTCCAGCGCGTGATCGTGCTGAAGCGCACGGCGAATGAAGTTTCGATGACCCCCGACCGCGATGTCTGGTGGCACGAGGAGGAGGCCACTGTTTCCTCGAAGCACAAGGCCAAGGCCTTCGACTCCGAGCACCCGCTCTTCGTCCTTTACACCTCCGGCTCCACCGGCAAGCCGAAAGGCATCCTCCACACTTCCGGCGGTTACCTCACCGGTACCTACTCGACCTGCAAGTACGTCTTCGACATGCAGGAGGAGGACATCTACTGGTGCACCGCCGACGTTGGCTGGATCACCGG
>JANOKL010000015.1:0-4770 GCA_031419215.1 Luteolibacter sp.
GTGTTTCCAGTTTCTCCGCTGCTTCCGGCTTCAAGCGGGTGAGCACGCGTTCCAACTCTTCGGCAATCGCAGTCATGAAGCACTTTTGCCATCAAGGGCCCCCGAACTCAACCCGCAAATCATGATCGAACGCATCATTGAATGGAGCCTGAAAAACCGGTTCCTCGTCGTCTGCGGGGCGCTGCTGCTGATCGCGCTGGGCGTGAAGGCGCTTTACCAGACACCGGTCGACGCCATCCCGGACCTGACCGAGAATCAGGTGCTGGTCTATGCCGACTGGATGGGCCGCAGCCCGCAGGAGGTCGAGGATCAGGTGACCTTTCCGCTCTCGACCGGCCTGCAAGGCTTGGCTGGAGTCAAGGAAGTGCGGGCCAACTCGATGTTCGGCTTTTCACTCGTTACAATCATCTTCGAGGACAAGATCGACACCTACTTCGCAAGAGCGCGAGTGCTGGAACGCATGAACTATCTCCAAGGCTCGATGCCCGAGGGCGTAAAACTCCAACTCGGTCCCGATGCCTCAGGACTCGGCTGGGTTTACCAGTACTACCTCGACGTCGATCCCACAAAGGCGAAGGACTGCGGCTATGATCTCGCACAGCTCCGATCGCTCCAGGATTGGTATGTCCGCTATCAGCTCGGCAGCGTCCAGGGCGTGGCGGAAGTCGCCAGCATCGGCGGTTTCGTGAAGCAGTATCAGGTGGAGCTTTCCTCCACGAAGATGCGCGCCGCGAACGTGACCCTGATGGACGTGATGACCGCCGTCCAGAACGCGAACCTCAACGTCGGAGGCAAGGTGGTGGAGGAAAACGGAGCCGAATTCGTGTTGCGCGGGATTGGCCTCGTCACCAGCCCGGAGGATCTGGAACTGGTCACGGTGAAGGCCATGGAAGGCACACCGATCTACCTCAAGGACATCGCCACCGTGCAGATCGGCGGTGACTTCCGGCGCGGTGCTCTCGATCTCAACGGCCATGAAGCTGTCGGCGGCACCGTCGTCATGCGGACCGGTGAGAACGCGAAGGCCGTCATTGAGCGCGTAAAGGAGAAGATCGCGCAAATCGCTCCCAGCCTGCCACCGGGCGTGACGATTCGATCCTTCTATGATCGCAGCGAACTCATCGACCACACGATCGACACCCTCAAGCATGCGCTCATCGAGGAGATCATCCTCGTCACCCTCGCGCACGTCCTCTTCCTCTGGCACTTCCGAAGTATCCTCATCGTGACGCTGCCGCTGCCAATCTCGATCCTGATTTCGTTCCTGCTGATGAAGCAGTTCGGCATCACCAGCAACATCATGTCGCTCACCGGCATCGCCATCGCCATCGGCGTTCTTGTCGATGCCGCAATCGTGGTGACGGAAAACGTGATCCGTCACTGCGAGGAGGCCGAGGACAAGAAAGGCTCGCCACTCAGCGGAAATGAAAGCCTCGCGGTCACCCTCGCCGCCTGCAAGCAAGTGGGTCGACCGATCTTCTTCGCCATGGCGATCATCATTCTGGCCTTCGTGCCGGTGTTCGCGCTCAGTGGACAGGAGGGAAAGCTCTTCCATCCCCTCGCCTTCACCAAGACCTTCGCGATGATCGGCTCGACCTTGCTGGCGGTGACGCTGGTGCCGGTGCTCTGCTCGCTGCTGGTGCGCGGACCGTTCCATTCAGAGGACCGGAACGTGGTGATGAAACTGCTGCTCAGGATCTACGAACCGACACTCGACTGGGCTTTGAAGCATCGCAAGACCGTGGTGACCGGAGCCTTTCTCATCCTGTCGTTCTCGCTGTTGCTGGCCTTCGGTTTGCCGCGTTCGATGGTGAAAAATCTCCGCGATTCCGGGCATCCGAAAGTCGCTGAGCTCGTCACTGGATTCGGTCGGGAGTTCATGCCGCCGCTCAACGAGGGTAGCCTGCTTTACATGCCGGTGATGATGCCGAAGACCGGGCTTAAGGAAATCCAGCGTGTGATGTCGTGGCAGGACAAGGTCATGAGCGAGGTGCCGGAAGTGGACACCGTCGCCGGAAAGCTGGGCCGTTTCGAAACCGCCACCGACCCGGCACCGACTGAAATGATGGAGACCACCATCATGCTGAAGCCCGAGTACATCGCCGACGGCTGGTTCGGAGTGAAACGGAATCCGGCGTGGCGAGATGGCATGACGATTGAAAAACTGAAGGCCGAGCTCACTGAAAAGATGAAGCAGGTGCCTGGCTATGTGCCCGCGTTCCTCCAGCCGATCGAGAACCGCATCCTGATGCTCTACACCGGCATCCGTGCGCAGGTCGGCATCAAGATCTACGGCGACAACCTCGACAAGCTCCAGCGCAAGGCTTTCGAAATCGAGAAGCTCGTGAACGGCATCGAAGGCGCGAGCGGCGTTTCCCCTTCACGCATCCAGGGCAAGCCCTACCTCAACGTCCAGGTCGACCGCAGGGCGATGGCCCGCTACGGCCTCAGTGCGAAGGACGTGCTTGATGCCGTGGAGGTCTCCATTGGCGGGAAAAATGTCAGCACCACCATCGAGGGCCGCGAGCGCTTCCCGATCCAGATCCGCGTGCAGCGTGGAGAGCGGGATGACATCGACAAGCTCAGCCGTATTCTTGTCGCCGCGCGCCCCGGCATGAGCGTCGCACCCGCAGCTCCTGCTGGCGGCATGGGGGGAATGGGGGGCGGCGGCGCGGGAGCACCCGCAGCAGCAACGGGGACGGGTGGCGCATCTGAGACCGTGCCCTACATTCCGCTCGGCATGGTCGCAAAGATCACCCGAGAGGTCGGTGCCAACGAGATCGCCTCTGAAGATGGAAGGCTCCGTTCCTACGTTCAGGCAAATGTACAGGACCGCGACCTCGGCGGCTTCGTCCAGGAAGTGGAGCAGAAGCTGAAGACCGTCGACATGGAAGGCATGACCTACAAGCTGACCGGTGACTTCGAGAACCAGAGGCGCTTTGTCCGCACCATGACAATCGTCTTTCCCATCGTCCTGCTGGTCATCTTCGTATTGCTCTACATCGTTTACCACAGCGCCGTGGAGGCGGCCCACGTCATGCTCGCCGTGCCCTTCGCGCTCAGTGGCGGCGTGCTGCTACAGAAGCTCTTCGGCTACAATTTCAACGGAGCGGTCTGGGTTGGCTACATCGCGCTCTTCGGCACCGCCGTGCAGACCGGCGTGGTGATGGTCGTCTATCTGGAGGAAACCGTGAAGGCACGACTTGCGGAGAAGGGAATCGATTTCACCTATCAGGATCTAGTCCAGGCGGTGAAAGACGGCGCCCGACTACGCCTCCGCCCGAAGGTCATGACCGTCGCCACCATCGTCGCCAGTCTTCTTCCCATCCTCTGGAGCCATCGCCAGGGCTCCGAGGTCATGAAACCTCTTGCAGTCCCCGTGATCGGCGGGATGATTTCCAGTCTGCTCCATATCCTCATCGTCACGCCCGTCATCTTCCTCTGGCTGCGCGGTCGCGAATTCAAAAAGGGAACCCTCCATCACTCACTGAAACAATGAACACCATCGTCATCCCGCTCGCCATCGCCTCACTGCTGCTTGTTTCCTGCAAACCCTCTCAATCAAGCGCCGCAGCTCCCGCATCGGAAGCGTCCGCCAAGCCCTACCCCCTTGATGTCTGCCTCGTCTCCGGCGAGAAGCTCGGCGAAATGGGCGAACCGGTCGTCATCACCCACGAAGGCCAGCAGATCAAATTCTGCTGCAAGAGCTGCGTCCCGAAATTCGAGAAAGACCCGGCGAAGTATTTGTCGAAGCTGAAGTAGAAGACACATCGAGGAAAACCAGCTTCCTTCCCGCAGCAGGTTTGCATTCCATTGCGCCATGACGATGCGGTTCAGAAAACGACTGAAGATCTTCGGCATCGTCGCCTTCGTCGTGCTTGGAATTCTTGCCTTCGAGTTACCTTCCATCGGTGCCGCCCTGATCCTGCATCCGATCCGGAAGCCGGTTTCCATCGCCACTCCAGCCAACTGCCAGAACGTGACGTATCAGGGTGAAGGCGTCACTCTCAAGGGCTGGCAAGGCAAGGCGGATGGTCCGCCGAGAGGAACCTTGATCCATTTACATGGCGTCTCGGACAATCGCGCGAGTGCCAGAGGCATCCTCGATCATTTCCGCCAGTGCGGGTTCGATGTGGTGGCCTATGACAGTCGTGCCCACGGGGAGTCCGGAGGGGAGGTGGCAACCTTTGGCCATTTCGAAAAAGAGGATCTCCGACATGTTCTCGACACTCTCCGGCCGGGCCCAATCGTGCTGGTTGGCAGTTCGCTGGGTGCGGCCGTGGCACTTCAGACGGCGGCTGAGGATCCAAGGATCTCCGCAGTGGTGGCGGCGGAGTCGTTCTGCGATCTGAGAACCGTCGTGACAGAGCGGGCGCCTTTTTTCTTCACCGATCACGCCATCGAGAGATCCATCCGGCTCGCCGAACAAAAGGGAAAATTTCAGATTAAGGACATCAGCCCGGAACTGGCGGCGCTGCGCATCAAGGTGCCGGTGCTGCTGATCCACGGAGCGGACGACAAGGACACGCCGCCAGAGCATTCACGTCGCATCCCTTCCAACCTATCCGACCCGAGAAGACTGATACTCGTTCCGGGAGCGGGACACAGTGAGGCTTTAAGTGGAAGTGCCTGGCAGGAGATCGAAAGGTGGATGGATTCAGTCGTTCGCTGAACGGAATATGGAGCGTGGGCCTGGGCCGCCCACAAAAAAACCAACCACCGAGGGTTGGTGGGGGGAGGGCACCCCCCCTAAGGTAAAACAAAGGCCGG
>JANOKL010000016.1:0-14120 GCA_031419215.1 Luteolibacter sp.
GACAAGGGCGTCCTCTGCTCCATCAACCCCGACGCCCACTCCACCGCCCAGCTCCACTACCTCCACCTCGGCGTGCGATTGGCGCGGAAGGGCTGGCTGTCGCGGGAGAACATTCTGAACACAAGGTCGCTGAAGGAGGTCGAGCAGTTCCTCACCACTCCCAAAGCGAAGCGCTGAGTCCCTCAAGGAGTGTGGGCATCTTGCCTACACGAGATGGGGAGGACCGATGGGCAGGATGCCCACGCTCCTTGACAGAAATCCGGATCGCCAGAAAGTTGAGCGCAACCCTCGATCTTCCCATCTCGCCGCCCTCGCCATCGAGCGAGGACTCGTCCTCCACACCACCGACGCGGATTTCTCACGTTTTCCAGGTCTGAAGTGGAAGAACCCCCTTCTCTGAGAGCGGGCATTGAATCATGAGATCAAGTCTGGAGAGCCCTCGCTCAAGACCGGGCCGCACTTTGGATCAACGCCCAAACGACCGCCAGAATGAAGGAGATTCCAAGATACCACCCGCAGATCTTCAGGGTGGTTTTGCGCGCGGTGCCGCAGATCCTGTCGACCAGCAGATAAAGGGCTCCAACATCGATCAGCACCACGAATGGTCCGAGAAATGGGGCAAGAAACAGTCGGGTCAATAATCCCACGATCATCATGCCAATCAACACGATCCAGGTCTCGGTCAGGCTGACGTTGGAATTGGTCTGACCGGTGAAGAGGGTGATGAGAAACCACAGGATACCGACTTGGAGAAAGGTGCCGAAGATGTTCATGAGTTCTCCTGCCGTATCAAATCCTTCAGAATCTTCTTCGCAAGCAGCTCGTTGATTTCACGATGCCTTGGCACTGGCTGGGAACGCCCAGTCGCAGGATTGTGATAGATGTCATGGTTCGCGCCATGGCGCAGCAACTGGCACCCTGCCTTCTCCAATTCTGCGATCAGATCGCGCCTTTTCACGCGATTTCCAGTTCTTCTTCCTTCCGAATGCCGGGAATATCCTCGTGCGAAAAGAGTTCGAAAAGATCCCGCAAGTGGACCTTTAGATCGTCGAGGTCCTCGCCTTGAGTCCAGTGGTCGGGGTAGTCATTCAAGAAGCCAAGATACTTGCCATCAGACTCGCGCCAGTAGGTCATCTTTGCTTTCATCGAAACACTTGTAGGCTGGGAACCCATGTGGGCCAAGACGGAAGTTGCTACACGTAAATCCACTTGGAGCTGGAAGCTCCAGAGACGGACTGGAGCAGGGATGCTCCAGCCACGGTGAAGATCATCGTGGAATCGAATCGTAGAGCTGCTCCAGCGCGAGGATGCTGTAGGCGGTGACGAGGACGGGATTGCTTTCCATCCAGCGGCCGGTGGTGTTCGACCAGGAGCCATCGCCCTTCTGGAGGGTGAGGAGCTTTTCACCGAGGTCCTTGCGCCAGTCGGCTTCCTTGCCGTCGGCGAGCTTGAGGGTGTTGATGTTGGCGGCGCTGAGGGCCTTGCTCATGGCTTGGTAATAGTAGTACTGACCTTCCGCCTTGAGGCCTGGGTTCTCGTCGACGGTGTAGTTTTTCGCGAGCCAGTCCTTCACGGCAAGGACGCGTGGATCATCCGCAGAGACCTTTGCATAGACGAGGGAAAGCAGACCGGCGTAGGACATGGAGCCGTAGGAACGCAGCGCGGTCTTGCCATTGGGGAGAGTGTCCTCGGCCTTCGATTCGGTGGAGGTGTAGACGAAACCGCCCTTGTTCTTGGCATCGTCAGAGGCCCATTCCTGGTCGTTGCTGGCGGTGAGGTTCTGGCAGCGGGAAAGGAATTTCACCGCCGCGTCCCAGTCGAGGTCGGGCTGATCGCCGTGCCTGCCGTCGTCGACGACCTTCTTCGAAAGCGTGATGGCCTCGATGGCGAGGTAGGTGTTCGACATGTCGGTGTGATCGTTTTTCGATCCGTAGCCGATGCCACCGTCGTTGGGGTTGTCGGTCTTGCCCTTTTCACCGGCGTCCCACTGCTGGCCGATGAGGTGCTTGCGGGCTTTGACAATAACCGTCTCGTAGTCGGTCTTTCCAAGAGCGGAAAGCGCGGTGACCGAGGTGGCGGTGTTGTAAACCGAGAGGCCGCGGTTGTAGATGCCGCCGTCCTCCTTCTGCTGCTTGACGAGCCAATCGAAGCCCTTGGCGATGTTCGCCGGGGTTTCCTTCTTGAGGTCGATGTTCGGATCGCGCGAGGCGGCGGTCAGCGCGAGGGCGGTGAAGGCGGGAATGCCTTCGTCATCCCAGTGGCCGTCCTCCTTCTGCTGGGTCTTGAGCCAGGCGTTGCCACGGGCGATGGCCTGCTTGATTTCCTGCTGAAGGGAAAGATAGCGGCTGTTGTCCGGCGCAGCGGTGGCGAGGCCGGCGGCGAAAAGACTGAGAAGGATGACGGGCTTCATGGCTTTGGGGCGGTTGGAGTTGGAGAATTCGGAGAGAAAATGAGGGTGACCTTGGTATCGACCGGCGGAACGCGTTTCACAAATGGCTGCCAGACCTCGTCATTCATGTTGTCGGTTCCGGGATAGAGGAGCATCGCACTGTTGGTGAGGAAAATCGCGATAATGTCGCCGCTGGACTCGGGAGCGAAACGGCCATTCTCGATTTCAGAACCACCATACAGCCAAGGTCCGGACGGCATCTGCTTTTCAGTGGCGGAATCGGCAATCCATTCATTGACCGGGCAGGACTTCGTCTGGCCCTTGTCATTCCACTCGACCTTGATGTTCACCCGCGCGGCCGCCTTGACATCATCAGGCACCTTGTTGGCGGCTCCGATGTTCTGGCCGTTCTCGTCATAGGCGAAATACAGCTCACGGGATGGCTTGTAGCGGAGCAGGGCGAAGGCGAGGTTGAGATGGGTTGCGGAAATGCCGGTCCTGAAAAGGGATTCGTGAACCTTGCCATCCTTGTGGACGAGGAGGAACTCAACAAGTCCCTCGTTCATGTTCACCTCGGCTGGGATGCGGATTTCACGGGTCTTCTGATCGAGGATCACCTCGCCAATGCGGTAGCGTGTGGCATCGAGCTTTTCGACCGCAGGCTTCACCGGTTCCACTTTCTGATCCGGGGCCGGCAGCGTGGAGGGCTCGACCGGCGCGGGAACAGGCTCCGCCACCACCTTGAGAGAAAGGATCGCGGAAGTGAGGAGAAAAAGGGGCAGTCTCATGGCGGGAAGGTAAACGCGCTTTGAATGAAAACGATCCAGCGGGACGGATCTTTGAAAAAACTTGGAGAAACTAGCGATTCCGGGGCCGCAGGGGCGCGATTGGAGCTGGGGCCGGTGTCGGTCTCGGAGGCGGCAGGTTGAGCGCGGCGGCCATTTCACGCCAACAGAGTCGGGTCACACGATTCGTCAGCCCCTCGACCGGATCGTCGGTCGACTGGAGGGTCAGCGGCGGCGTGTAGGCGGTTTTCCCGCTCAGCTGGCCGGAGACCAGCTTGTAGAGGGTGCGGAGAAGCTGGTCCCGCAGGGTCGCCGGATCACTGACAGTGAAGGAAAGCACCTCGCTCGACGGCGCGTCCTTGGCCGCCCCGGAGAGCCAGATCGCGATGGGCGCGGGACCTGAGGCATCGACCGCCTTCTTTCCAACTGCGAGCTCCGGAACGACTGCCACGACCCCGTCCGAGGCCTCGCCAAGCAGGCGGGCGGCCTCTTCAAGCAACGGCTTCAAGGTCGGAGCCGTGGCCGGTCCGGTGCCGGCATGCAGGACGAGAGGAACGGCGCCTTCGGGGTCGATGTTCCACGATGGCAGGGTCGGGCGCAGGCGTTTCACGGCGGCCACCGCAATGAGCTGGGTCTCCGCGTCGGCCTTACCGAGATCAATGACCCGCTCCCAAGCCAGCAGGGCGCGCTGAAAGGAGCCCTTGGCCTCAAGGGCCGTGGCGAGCTTGACGAGGTGGTCGGCCCCCTGCTGGGAGTCCACGGCATAGGCTTCCAATCCGGGAGCGGTCTCTAGGCTGCCTAGCTTGATCTCTGGCTCCTTCGGCGGCTCAGGCTCGGGAGGTTTCGGCGGCTGTCCATCTTGAGACGTGAATGGCACGGGAAGATCATTAGGCCCTGAAACGGAGCCGATTTTCGACGCCTGAAGTCGCGCAAAGGCGAGCTTTTCCGCACTGGGAGGCGTCATGAAATCATAGTCACGGGTGCCCACCCACCAGGTCGCAGAAACGACGGTGATGGTGAGCAGCAGGACGATGAAAATCGGTACTCGCACGCGCTAAAGGTGACTCGGAGCCCATCCGCCGGAAAGCGGAAACACGCTCCCGACCCGGAAAAGCAAAACGCCCCGCCGGAGAACCGGAGGGGCGTTTGCAATATGGAAGCTGATCAGGCGCGATCAGCGGTCTTCACGAGAAGGGCGCGCTTGCCGACACGACCACGGAGGTAGTGAAGCTTGGCACGGCGGACCTTGCCCTTGGTGACGACTTCGATCTTCGCGATGCGCGGGGTGTGGAGCGGGAAACCACGCTCAACGCCTTCGCCATAGGAAATCTTGCGGACGGTGAACGCAGCGTTCACGCCGGAGCCACGACGGGCGATCACGATACCAGCGAAAATCTGGATACGCTCTTTGCCACCTTCGACAACGCGGGTGTGGACCTTGATGGAATCGCCGACATTGAAGTCAACGATGTCCGTTTTCAACTGCTCTTGTTCGATTTTCTTGATGATGTCCATGGGTCCTCCTTCGCGGAAAATTTGACTGCGCGGCAAGCCCTGAAGAACAGGTCCGGCGTTGCGGGGCGGCAGAGCTAGTGGATCAGCGGGGCGATTGCAACCGCGAAATTCATCTTCTCAGGCTTTTCCATACACCGCTGCCGGGTCGAAAGTCCGATCTCCGCCGGTGAATTCGAGGCCCGGCGTGCCATCCGCCGATTTCACCACCCGGCGGTAAAAACACGAGCCGCGCCCGGTGTGGCAAGCTCCAGCCCCCACCTGCTCGACCACCAGAACCAGCGCGTCCTGGTCACAGTCGGTCCGGATTTCGACGATTTTCTGCACATGCCCGGATGTCGCGCCCTTGTGCCAGTATTCCTTTCGCGAACGCGACCAATAGACCGCCTCACCAATTTCCAGCGTCCGGCGCAGCGATTCCTCGTTCATGTAGGCCAGCATCAGCGGCTCACGGGTCACGGAATCGACCGCCATCGCGGCGATCAGTCCATCGGCATCGAATTTCGGGGCAAAGGCCGGACCTTCCTCGATCTCGGACTTGCTGCCACGGGGGGCGAACGCGGGATTCATGAGACGGACTGAAAGTTCGATCCGCCCTCCGATCAAGCGCCAATCCGGTTCAGGGACATTTGGAACTTGGAACACCCGCGCCCTTTCCACCAGCATCCCCGCGCATGGCTTACACTGCGGAACGCGCTTATGAACTGGTCGCATCGGCCCACGAACGCGGTCGGCTGGCCCACGCTTTCCTGATCAGCGGCGCGCCCGGCAGCGGAAAGGAGCACCTCGCCGCCCGCATCATCGGCCTGGTCAACGGCGGCGCGTCCGGTGGCTTCGATCTCTTCGGCGAGCCGGTCGTGGTGGAAACCCCGCCGCTCGACGAACTCGAAGGCCCCTGGGTCCGGATCCTGCGGCCACGGATGAAATCGCGCCGGATTTCCGTCGAAGCGATCCGCGAGCTGGAGCGCCCCCTGCGGCTCGCCGCGCCGCAAGGCACTTGGAAAGTCGGAGTCGTCGTCGCAGCCGAGCGGATGGGAAATGAGGGTTCGAACGCTTTCCTCAAAACCCTCGAAGAACCACCGGACCGCACCCTTCTCCTCCTCCTTACCTCGAATCCCCAGTCGCTCCTTCCGACGATCCTCTCCCGCTGCGTGCGCCTACCACTCCTCGGTGGCACCAGCCTCGGCGCGGAAGGCGGTGCCGCACTCGTCGAGGCCCTCAACACCACCGCGTCCGTCGGCTTTGGAAATCCCCGTGTCGCCCTGACGATCAAGGCCATCTTTGGCTCGATCCTCGAAGAACAGAAAGCCGCTGCCACCGCCGCCTCGGATGCCGCGATCAAGGAAGAGGAGCAGGCTTACAAGAACGTCACCGAAGGCGATTGGCTGAAGCGCCGCGAGGAATTCCACAAGGCCTCCGCTGAGTCCGACTACCTCGAATCCCGCGGCCGCCTCTTCGACGTCCTGATGGCCTGGATGGCGGATGTGCTGCGGGTGAAATCCGGCTCGGACGGCCTCGATTTCCCCGGCTCGATCGAACCCATGCGGCTCATCGCCGAAAAGGAAACCCCGGACCGGCTGCTTCGCCGCATGGAGGCCCTCGAAGGCCTGCGCCGCTCACTCGACACGAATGCCCAGGAGCAGCTCGCCCTTGAAGTCGGATTCCTGAAAGCCTTCGGTTAAAACTCGCCCGACACGTGATCGAACTCGTGCACGTGCGCGATGCTTTCGAAAAGCCGGTCCAGCCCGTCGAGCACCGTCAGCAGTCCATCCGCCCATCGGCCCGCCTTCCAGGCCGGTCCGGCCAGCTCCTGCAGATGATCGAGCACCTCGTTGCCTACCTGGCTCTCAAGTCCATAGCCCAGGACCACCGACGACTCCTGCCGCTTCGGATCCACCACCAGCATCACGGTGTGGTTGTTCGCGCCGCGATTCGTGTCGCCGGAAAATGACGCCGCATTGAAAAGCCAGAACGCGTGCAGGCCGAAGGGATGCTCCGCCGGAAAGACATGCAGCACCACTTGCACCATCAGTTGCGGAAACTTCGACTTCAGCGTGCGGATCGCGCCGCGCAGCTTTCCGATCTCGTCCGGCGACATCAGATTCCCCTCATCGGAAATCCCCGTCGAAAGCCGTGGCACCGCGCCCAGCAAGGCCGAGGCACGTGGAAACGTCACCCGGCACGCCGGACACTCGGGAGTGTTCGGCTCGATCTTGGTCTTGCAGTAGGGGCAATCCATCGGCGCCACGCTAACAGCCGGATGGCATCAATCTCAATTTTCATTTTCCACTTTCCACTTTCCACTCCCCCATCCCGCCTTGCCACGGTCCTGTCCTACACTCAATCTCGCCGCACACACATGCAACGCTTTGCCAATAAAACCGCTGTGGTCACCGGTGCCGGACGCGGCATCGGCCAGGAAATCGCCCGCGCCCTCGCCGCCGAAGGTGCCAAGGTCGCCGTCGTCAGCCGCAGCGAGTCGAGCTGCGGAAAGGCCGCCGACGAGATCAACGCCGCCTTCCCCGGCTCCGCCACCGCCTACGCCGTCGACGTGGCCGACCACACCGCCGTGCAGGATCTCGCCAAGCGCATCGGCGACGAACTCGGCACCATCCACTTCATTGTAAACAACGCCGGTGTCACCCGCGACGGATTGCTCATGCGCATGAAGGAAGAGGACTGGGACACCGTGCTCGACACCAATCTCAAGGGAGCCTTCAACACCGTCAAAGGCTTCATGCGCGTGCTCATGAAGGCCGAGGACCCGCGCATCATCAACATCGCCTCCGTCATCGGCCTCATCGGAAATGCCGGTCAGGCGAACTACTCCGCCAGCAAGGCCGGGCTCATCGGTTTCACCAAAGCCGTCGCCCGTGAACTCGCCGGCCGCCAGGTCACCTGCAACGCGGTCGCGCCCGGTTTCATCACCACCGACATGACCGACGATCTCAACGAGAAGGTCCGCGAGGAGGTCATGAAAAAAATCCCGCTCGGCAGCTTCGGCCAGGTCCAGGACATCGCCGCCGCCGTCCTCTTCCTCGCCAGCCCCGCCGCCCGCTACATCACCGGACAGGTGCTGGCGGTGGATGGTGGAATGACAATGTGAGGAAGTTCCAAGGGCCAGGTTCCAAGTTCCAATGAAGAGGAAGAAACTCTCCGTTTTCTAGTTCTTCGACCTTTGACTTTCGACTTTAAGACCTTCGACTCTCTTTCGAAATGGAATTGATCCTACTCCGCCACGGAAAAGCCGAGGACCGACACGCCGAGGGCGATCGGTTTCGTGCCTTGGTGGAACGTGGCCACCAACAGGCCCGGCAGGCGGGAAATCTTTTGAAACTGTCCGCGGGCCTGCCGGAAATCGTTCTGACGAGCCCGCTGGTTAGAACACGCCAGACGGCGGAGATTTTCTGCGAGTCCGCCGGCATGCCGGGGCCGGTGGTGCAGTCCTGGCTCGCCTGCGGGATGGACCCGGAAACCGCGCTGTCCGAGCTGCGCACCTACCGCGATTTCGGGCGCGTCATGATCGTCGGCCACGAGCCGGATTTCTCGACCCTGCTGCAATGGGTGCTCGGCGCGCAGGGCGGCTGGCTGGAAATGAAAAAGGGCGCACTAGCCTGCCTCGACATCCGCCCGCCGACAAGACACGGACGCCTGCTGTATCTGATCCCGCCAAGCCTGGTGAAATAGCGTCGTGTTTCGCCACGACTCACCATTTACCACTCACCATTCACGTCTCCCTCAACCTTCTTCCTTAAACGGCTCGGCACGACGCTCTTCGAGGCAACGACTGAGCCATTGGATGAGCTTTTCGGCTTCGGGTGATTCGTTCCGGAGGGTGCCGAGGGCATTCCAGTCGATGTGGTGACGGGACTTCGGCGCAGCGATGCGGTTGACGTCCAGGCGGGCCATGATCGCTTCCGTTTCGCGCGGATGGGCGTTGAGGATGTTCGCCGGGCGCGGCAGTTCGTCGAGGTCGTCGAGGGTCAGGCCGAACGAGGTCACTCCCACGCCGAACTCGGCGTTGAGGCGACGCAGGCCATCGGCCAGCGCCTCGTCCTCGATCGGGGCGGCATAGACCAGCTCCCCGCCCTGCGCCCACATTGAGACAGCGAGGGTTTGGAAAAAGTCCTCACGATAGGAAAGCAGCGATGGCTGGAGACGGAGGCGCGCACCATGCAGGCGGAACGGCGGCAGGCCGAGGCGCTGCTTCAGGGAAAGCATCGTTTCATCGAGCGACATCTCCTCATCCGCCGCGCCGCCGGTTTCCCAGTCGACGAGGACGAGCTCGGGATATTTCCAAAGATTCCCGATCGGCGCGTCCTTGCCGAAGGCTTCGCGGAAGGCGAAGGGGAAGCGACCGTTGATCTCGAAATAGCGCGTCACCACCGCCCGGAACTTGCGGATCCGCATCATCGCCGTGTCGGCGGCCTGCGGGTCGGAATTCAGGTCATCCAGACGACCCTGGGTCATCGACAGCAGCTCCTGCGCACCGGAAAGCGCAGGCACGGGAGCGGTGCGGCGGTAGTAGCCCTGGCCCTTTTCCACCTTGGCGATCGGCGAACCGGGATCGCACGACATGATGGAGAAATGGTAACGCAGCGAGGCGTCTGAATAATTGCCGGTGAGTTGAAGCCGCGTCAGCCGGATGAGTTCGGTTCCCTTGATGGCGTCCGGCGGATTGAGCGGGAGAAGCGCGGGAAGGATGTCCGAAAGCTGCGTGCGAAGACTCATGGGAAAGGGGGAAGCCTGCGTAAGAGGCGTTAGACTCATCCAATTCCCCCCCCGCCCTGCCATCAAGCCCGGAATGGAGGATTTTGAAAAACAATCGGAAATCCAAGGGAGGTTTTTTGAAGGAATCGGTCGCGAAACTTGTCCAAGCCGTCCAAGCGACTAAGCTCCCACTATGTTACGCGCAATTTTTACTGCCTCGATCCTGACTGTCAGCGCCGCGCTGGCCCAGAATCCGGATGCTGCCAAGATCATCGAGGGAGCCCGCGTGGCGGCGACCCTCCAACAGACCGACCTCAGCGGCTCGCTTTCCAAGAATGGCAAGAAGACGCCGATCCAGCTCTTCCTGCGAGGCAAGGACATCCAGTTCGCCCTCGAACTCGGCGGACCCACCCAACGCTTCCACTTGCGGCTTGGCGATGGCGAATACAACCTCTTCGACGTGGGTCCGGATGGAAAGACTTCGAAGTTTCCAGACGCCAAACTGGTGCAGCCGATCGCCGGGTCCGACGTGACCTACGAGGACCTTTCCTTCCAATTCTTCTACTGGCCGAATCCCACCTACGAAGGCACCGAGGACGTCAGCGGGCAGTCCTGCTACAAGATCCGCCTCAACAAACCGAAGGGCAGCGGCGGTCAATACGAGGTCGTCTACGTCTGGGTCCACACGAAATACGGAGCCTTCATGAAGGTCGGTGGCAACAACAAGAAGGGCGAGCTGATGAAGCTGTTCGAAGTCGAGGATGTCATGTCGATCGGCAACGGTGTTTACACGCTCAAGAAAATGAAGGTCGCGACCTACGCGGGCGGCCGTGTGAGCGGCATCACCAACCTGCTTTTTGAAAAGGCGAAGGCCGTGGCTCCGTGAGTCGGGAGTGACGAATGTGGAATTCCCGAATGACGAATCAGATGAAAGCCAGGTTCCGGCCGTGCATTGACCTGCACGATGGCAAGGTGAAGCAGATCGTCGGCGGCACGCTGCGCGACGACGGCGCGGGTCCGAAGGAGAACTTCGTGTCCGAAAAGCCATCCGCCTGGTTCGCCGAGACCTTCCGAAAGGACGCTCTAACAGGCGGTCACGTGATCAAGCTCGGCCCGGGAAATGAGGCCGCCGCGAAGGAGGCACTCGCCGCCTGGCCGGGTGGCCTGCAGCTCGGTGGTGGGATCACCCCCGACAACGCCGCCCAGTGGATCGACGCCGGCGCCAGCCACGTGATCGTGACCTCCGTGCTGTTTGATAAAGCCGGGAGGTTTTTACCCGAGGCGCTGGACGCCATGGTCTCTGCGATCGGATCCAACAGCCTGGTAATCGACCTTTCCTGCCGCCGCACCGATCGCGGCTGGACCGTGGCGATGAACCGCTGGCAGACCCTCACCGATCTCGATGTGACGGTGGCCACGCTGGATCGACTGGCCCCCTTCTGTGACGAGTTCCTGATCCACGCCGCCGACGTCGAAGGCCTCTGCGGCGGGATCGACGGCGAGCTCGTCGAATTTCTAGGAGCCTGGGGCAAGCTCCCCATGACCTACGCCGGCGGAGCCTCCAGCCTGGCCGATGTGGAAAAGGTCGATCAACTCGGCCAAGGCCGGGTCGATGTCACCGTCGGCAGCGCGCTCGACCTCTTCGGCGGCAAGGGCGTGCGATACGACGAGCTAGTGAAGTGGAACAGGCGCTGAGAAGAGATTTAAGGCAACCCCGAATGTCTAGCTCATCCACAGCAGGGAGGAAAAACCGAATTCAGAAAAGAACGTTGTCCGCCTTTGGATGGAGCTTCCTGTTCGCATTTTGGGATTCAATATACCAGCTGGTAATCAAGAACCTTATCTCGATCCATATCGAGACAGAATGAATTACTACCTGGCCTTCCACTCGGTCCTGAACGCTCTTTTATGAGGCTGAGAGAAACCGACCAATGGCCATCATCTCCCGGGCGAATGTAAAGCGTATTCTTCTCATTCTTAAGGTGATCTTCTAATCTTTTTTCTCCATCTGCGTATCTGGCAGCCATCTCCTCGAACTTGCTTTCGACGATTGGCCAAAGTGCCTTCCAATTGTCCTGTATCCAATTAAGACATTCCGTATTCTCATTAGTCCATTCCTCATCCAATGCTTGTCCATCATCTACCATGAACCGCAAGCCTCCGTATGGAGGGCATTCCAGATTCAAATACTTACGATCACCATCAATCTGAACATTATTGATTTGTGGTTCTTTGCAAGAAATCAGTCCACAACATGAGATTAATGGAAGCCATCTAAAAAGTTTGTGTATCATATTTACTTGCGAACAGTGTTGTTGAACGATCGGTCGGTTTTTGGATTACTCACCGACCGGTCGGTGAGCAAGGCGCAAAGGCGACTTGGACTGTCTGGAAATTGAATCCTTCACTGGCCAACTCTGGACCTTGGAAGCTGGGAAGCCAAGTCGATTGTGGGCGTGGCATCCAATGGAGTTGCGACATTTCTGTCGCAACAAGAACCGGAGTTTGTCGCGACAGGAATGTCGCGCCTCCGCGCCCCATCTGATTTCATTTTGTCTGACCCTTTTTGGACGTCGAAACTGGGTGGTTTTGCAAAGGGCTCGAAATGGACATTGACGGGAAAAGAGAGAGCGGCTGCAAGCCCTTGGACTGCGGCAGGCTCCTGCCGCTTTCCCGAGGCAGCCTGCTGCCGTCGGACGCTCCTACGGCAGCGATATCACCCAACGACTCCCGAATTGGGGTAGCCGTTTGAGCGGAAGTTGATCCCTTGGCCTGACCCGCCAGCAGGCTGGCTGGCAGAAAGCGGCAGCAGGCTGCACGCAGTCCAAGGGGCTGCGCCCGGTTTCAGTCGCCCTTCCCTATTCACTCCGTTTCCACGCGGAAGAAGGCCTTGGGCTTGTTGGTGAGCGTGGACGGGAAGGTGAAGGTGCGGGTGGTGGTCTCGCCTTGGGACTCGATGCCGCTGAGGATGGTGTGGGGGAGGCCGTTGAGGTCCTCAGAGCCGGTAATGCGGTAGCGCCAGCCCGGAGAGGATCTCCATTCGAGTGTCCCGGTGTTCGAAGCCGGAACCAAGAGAGACGCTTTCATCCGCAGGTCATTGCGGAGGATGGCGAGGACCCTGGTATTGTAGTTGGTGTAGGTGGTGTAGGTGCCATTGAACCAGATGACGGTCTGGTCGTACGGGCTGTTCTCCGGAATGATGGGACGGAAGTTGTCGGCCACGGAGTTGGTGGTGATGGGCGTCCAGGTGAAGGTCAGTCCGCCGTCGGTGGTCACGCCACGATAGATCTCGTAGCGATTGTTGGGGCTGAGCGGCACGTTGTTGACATCGGCGAGGTCGAAGGGATTGGCTGCGTTGGAAGCGATGTAGATGACGTTCGGGTTCTTCGGGTCGAGGCACATGCCGCCGCCGTAGTCGGACTCCGAGGCATAGATTCCTCGGCCTGCCTGGGCGATGAAGCGCTTCTGCCAGGCGGTGCCGGTCCAGCGGGCGTAGTAGTAGTAGATGCGCGAGGTGGCCCAGGTGGCATCGGTGCCGACCTGCGCCTGGAAGACGCAGACGGGATTTCCGTCCTGACCGTAGTGGACGTCCCAGGTCCAGCCGCGGGCGTTGGGAATCCAGTCGTCGGGACCCTGCCCTGCACCCCAGGCGGCCGAGGAGAACTGATAGACGACGGAGCCGCGCTGGCCGGATTGGTGTTCGAGCGGAAGGTTCGCGTAGGTATCAATCAGGGTGCCGTCGGTCTTGTAGAAGCCACCGGCCTTGTAGAACATGTGATAGATCGAATTATCCAGGTCGCGCGGATGGCCATCGGTGTAGATCAGGTCGATGCGGTCGGCATGGTTCGAGCAGTAACGCGGATACGGCCGGACGCCGCCGGTGCCGACCGCGATGAACGGGATGGAAGGCTGCCAGGTGGCCCCAAGGTCATCCGAGATGGTAATCGTCGGATTGAAATTGAGGTTGCGGTGGAAGTTGTAAATCCGGTTGGACTCGCCACTGAGAAGATAGGTGTTGTTGTAGGTATCGTTCGCCGTGAGGGTGCGGGTGATCTCGGGACCCCAGTCGGCATTCGTCGTGGGCAAAGGCACCAGCGAGGTCCTCTGATAGAAGCGTGCCTCGGCATTATGCTTGGCGTAGAGCACCATCAGCTTGCCGTCCGGGAGCACGGTGAAGGACGGGTTGTTGTGGTCATCCTGCTGCTGGGAGGTGGCCGTGCTGATGATCATGTCTGAGGTCACGTTCGTGGCCGGATTGTAGCGCGTAACGCCATACTGGCCGTTGCTTCTCACGTAGCCAATGAACAGCGAGCCCTGATGGAAGATGGCGCGCTCGTCATTGAACCAGGTCCACGCGCCATTGGCGGTCACCTGGAGCGAGTTTCCGGGAGGGGGTGGTATGGAAAGCGCGCTGAGCGGATTCGATCCGGCGGTCACCTCGACAAAGTCGCTGTAGCCATCGCCATCCGTGTCCAAGCGATAGGGATCGGTGCCGCGCGTGGCCTCGTCGCCATTGGTCAGGCCATCGCCGTCCTCATCGGCGGAGGAGATGAGTGGCAGAGCCAGCTTGTAGCCGACGCCGTCGAACCAAGTGCGCCGGGTCTGGTCAACCCCGGCGAGGTCATCGACGTAGATCGAAAGATTTCCAGTGGCATCACTCATGGCGGTGCCGAGTGGAGCCTGCATCAGGACTCGATCGCTTTCCGTGAACAGCGGATTGAAGA
>JANOKL010000017.1:0-1489 GCA_031419215.1 Luteolibacter sp.
GTGCCGCCGGAGTTGACGACGGCGGAGGCGAGGGTGAAGCCGGAGGAGAGGATGACGTCCTGACCGACCTGGCGGATGCCGCCGACGACGACGGAGGCTCCGCTGGTGTCGTAGGCCCAGTCCTTGATGACGGCTCCGCTGCCGTTGTTGGTGAGGACGACGCGCATGTAGCCGTAGTCCTCGCCGTTGAGGCGGAAGCCGAGGTAGCCTTCGGTGCCGGAGACGAACTGGCCGACGCCGGCTCCCATGTGGGTTTCAGAGATACCGTAACCCGGACCACCTGGATTTTCTCCGCCCGGACCTTGGACGAAGGTGGAGTAAGTGCTGCCGCTGCCGACGGTTGAACCATCCGCCACATTCACAACCGCATCCATCTCTCCCGTCCCGGTGCGGACAGGCTGGAAGGTAGGGCTGTTCCACAAGACCGATCCGCCAAAGAACGGATTGACGTCCCATCCTGCCTGCGGGCTGTTGATGTTCGTATTCGAGCCTCCCGTCTCGACATTCAAATACACCCCCGAGAAATTGGTCGGGATGGAGATATCCTGGAGATTGCTATAGATGACATCCGCAGAGGCCGGAAGCAGGAAGGACCAACTGATGAGGCCAGCTATGGAAAAACCCTTTGCTTTCATTTGATCTTGGTGATTGGGGGTGGACTGGAGGTCGAATGAATCAATCCGCGATCATGACACGGAAGAAATAAGGCTTTTTCGGTCCACTGGGGGATGCAACGGAGTTCGGGAACGGCACGCGCACCGCATCGATCGTGCCATCAGTCGCGATGACCGTCGGCACCGTCACACTGGATGTCCACTGATTGAGACCAGCGGTGAACTGCACCGTGTAGGTCAAGCCGGCAGCGGCGTAGTCGGTGCGGCGACCGAATACGGCGTAATAGATACCGGCATCTTCCTCGAGCACCGGCTGGCCTGTGGCAGTGACCGCACCACCGGAATAGGCGATGGAACCAGCGGAGTTCACGGTTGGATTCGTCCCGAAGGCGAATTCCATCAGGTTGTTGAAGCCATCGCCATCTGGGTCAGCGGCTTTGCCACCGGTCGCACCATTGGCGGCAGCCCAAACCTCGTAGGGATTTTCCAGAACGAGGGTGTTGCCCACCACTTTCAATACGTAACCAGGAATGGCTGCATCCAGCGTCGGCGTGCCGGTAATGCCCGTGGACGCACTGATCAGGGTGTAGCTCGGCAAGGTCGGGGTGCCGGTGATCTTGATCGTGCCTGAGGTGACATTGAAGGTGCTCGTCGATGACGTTGATGACCCCAAGGTGAAGCTCAGCGATGCACCTGGGCTTACTGTGATCGGCGATTCTTGACTGCCACCAACGAGTGCCAGAGTGCCCGCGGTAACGCTCG
Source organism: Luteolibacter sp. (assembly GCA_031419215.1). Classification (GTDB taxonomy): domain Bacteria; phylum Verrucomicrobiota; class Verrucomicrobiia; order Verrucomicrobiales; family Akkermansiaceae; genus Luteolibacter. The sequence continues at coordinate 1,377 of JANOKL010000017.1, forward strand.
TGGCACCTGTATAGGTGTTTACTCCCGTAAAGATCTGAGTCCCGGTCCCGATCTTGGTCAGCCCTCCAGTTCCTGAAATGGCACCGGCATAGGCTGCGGGGCTGGAATTGTCG
>JANOKL010000018.1:0-2530 GCA_031419215.1 Luteolibacter sp.
CTCAGGATTTCCAAAGCCTCACCGCCACCACGCTGGCGGTCACCACGATCGCAGGCACCACCATGAACGAAGTCTCCGCACAGACTGGCGGAGGCAGCGTGAGTGGTTGGTATCTCTATTTCCAAGGCGGCAGCGGCACCCCGCGATGGGCGCGCGATGCCGGCAGCAGTTCCACTGGAGCGTTCTACGGAATGTTCGATGGCCAGTCGACGCCCAACCGTGCGCTTGGTGCACAGGGGTCAAACAGCGCCGTGTGGTACTACGGAACCGTTTTGAAAAACACCAGTGGGGCCACGATTAACTCGCTGACATTCTCATACGATCCGATGATCAGTCGGAACCCGGCCACAACGGTCAATCCCTGCCCGATGTCGTATCGCATCAGCGCGGCAAATGTGGTCTCCGGCTCTTCCACCGCCAATGGCACCTTCCATGATTCGGCAGGCACCTGGACCAGTGGCACAGGCTTCAGCACCCCCGCGACAGGAACCGGCGCACCTGGCACGCAGGCCGCGATTTCGCCCATGTTCAGAATCGGTGGAGCGGCGATCACACAGACCTTGAGCGGCTTGAATTGGGGTGACAATGAGTATCTCTATATTCGCTTCAAGGAAACCGATGATAGCGGCGCGGATGCGATGACCGGTGTGGACAATTTCACGGTCTCCGCCACCAGCACTCCGACCATCACCGGCAGCGCCACTGCCGCCGCGTTCACCACCACCTACGGCACCGCTTCCAGTGCCCAGACCTTCTCCGTTTCCGGCAGCAGCTTGACGGCAAACCTGATCGCCACGGCACCCAGTGGCTTTGAGGTTTCCAATGACGGCACCACCTTTGCCTCCACCGCCTCCTTCACTCAGACCAGCGGCACGGCGAGCGGCACCCTTTCAATCCGGCTTTCCGGTTCCGCACCGGTCATCGGCACCTACGATTCCCAAAACATCACCCTCACCAGCACCGGAGCGGCGACCGTCAATATCGCCACCGCCGCCAGTGGCAATTCGGTCAGCGCGAAAACGCTCACGGTCACTGCCAACAACGTCACCAAACCATTCGGAGCCACCCTGACGGGCGGTGCAGGCTCGACCGCCTTTTCGAGCGTAGGACTGGTCGGAGCGGAAACCATCGGTTCGGTCACCATCAGTTACGGAACCGGAGCCGCTGCGGGCGACGCCGCCGCAACCTACACCGGCTCTGTCACCGCGTCCTCAGCAGTTGGCGGGACCTTCAGTGCCTCGAACTACTCGATCTCTTACGTGGCCGCTGATATCACCGTTAGCGCAGCGCCGACGATCAGCACGGTCGGCACCCTCTCCGCCGTCAATACGACCTACGGTACCGCCTCCCCTTCCCCTGCGAGCTTCTCGGTTTCCGGCGGAAACCTGACCGGCGACTTGTCCGTGGCGGCTCCGTCGGGCTTCGAAGTTTCCACGTCCGTCGGCTCCGGTTATTCAAGCAACGTCAATCTGACAGCGACGAGCGGCACGGTATCCTCCACCACAATCTACGTCCGCCTGCCCGCCACTGCGGCGGCAGCCATCTACTCCGGTGATGTCACCATCTCCGGTGGCGGAGCTACGACACAGACTGTAGCGAACGTTTCCAGTACCGTCGCCCCGAAGGATCTCACCGTCGCTGGTTTGTCCGGGGTTGATCGCGAGTATGACGGCAGCCTCAACGCCACGCTCACTGGCACTCCGGCCTATGCTGGCTTGGAAAATGCCGAATCGTTCGCCGTGTCGGGAACTGCGGTTGCCGCGTTCGGCACGAAAACGATCGGCACAGCGAAACCGATCACCGTCACCGGCTACACCGCCCCCAGCAGCAACTACACTGTGACACAACCGACCGGACTCACCGCCGACGTCACGGCCAAGGCCATCACGGTGGATGCTGCTGCGGTCACCAGCCGTGCCTACAATGGAACCCTCGCCGCCACGCTCACTGGCACCCTCAACGGCGTGATCACTCCCGATGTCGTCACCCTGATCGGCACCGGCACTTTCGCGGATGCCAACGTCGGCACCGGCATCGCAGTCACCTCGACCTCTACCCTCTCCGGCACGGACGGCGGAAACTACTCCCTCACCCAGCCCACGGGATTGACCGGCGACATCACGCAGGCCACCCAAGTCATCACCTTCGCCCCTCTCCCTAACAAGACCGTCGGCGATGCTCCGTTCGCCCTCACCGCCACCTCGAACTCGGGGCTTGCCGTCAGCTACATGAGTTCCAGCCCATCCGTGGCCACCATTTCAGGAAACACCGTGACAGTCGTTGGCATTGGCTCCACCACGATCACCGCGTCCCAGACCGGCGACTCGAACTACTCCGCCGCCACGCCGGTGGATCAGGTGCTCTCAGTCAACCCTGCTCCCACTCCTCTCGCCGCAGGTGATATCGCGGTCATCGGCTACAACACCTCCGGTTCTCCTGACAACTTCGCGATCCTCGTCCTCAAGGACCTGACTGCCGGAACCAGTTTCTTTGTGAACGACAACGAGGTTGCCACGGCGGACGGCACCGC
>JANOKL010000019.1:0-12248 GCA_031419215.1 Luteolibacter sp.
TGACGGCGCTTATCGACACCGAGGGTATCGAGCGAACCACGGACGATGTGGTAACGGACACCTGGAAGGTCCTTCACTCGTCCACCACGGACGAGGACGATGGAGTGCTCCTGAAGGTTGTGGCCTTCGCCGCCGATGTAGGCGATGACCTCGAAACCGTTCGTGAGGCGGACTTTCGCCACTTTACGAAGCGCGGAGTTCGGCTTCTTCGGCGTGCGCGTCATCACCTGAAGGCAAACGCCCCGGCGTTGGGGGCAGTTCACCAAAGCTGGCGACTTCGACTTTTCAGCCGGGGTTTGGCGCCCCTTGCGAACGAGCTGGTTGATGGTCGGCATGATATCCTGCGGGTGGTTCTGAATTTACAATCGAGCTTCGAGTGCAAACCAGAGCGCCGGCGAGAATCCTCGCAGGAGCCTGTTTTCCGGAGCTGCACCCGATAAAATTGATCCCTGATGAAGCAGGGCGGGACGTTTTGACGACCCGGCCTGCGATGTGGGGCGGCGAACCTAGCGGGCAACAAATTTCTGACAAGCCCTATTTTGAAATTATTTGATGGTTTCGAAAAAATTCCGATAATCAACCCAGACAATTGGAAATGAATGGCTTACCTATCCAGCGCGGCTTCATTTCGGCGGTTCAAAGAGGGATTAGAGGATAAATCCCCCCTTCTTTTTCCGCTTCGATGAGGAAAATTGTTTCCGCAGGTCCCACTTGATCCCCTCCTTCCAGAGCCGCGAGGCTGGCTGCGAAAATTCCCTGAAATCGGGGAAACGCTTGAGCCGCCTTCCATTTCGAATCCGAGCTGCGGGGGGATTCCCATGCAGGGCAAGGATTCAGTCGGCCTGGGCCTTCCGGTAAACGTCCAGCTCGTAGATCGACCAGTGATATTTGTCGCTGGTTCCAGTTTGGGTGATTCGGAGGTAGCGGACCGTCTGGGCCGGAAAACTGATGGTCGTGATGCCCAGCTGCCCGGAGCCGGTGGCAATGGGAGCGCTCCACACCGCCCCGTCCTTGGAAACGGATACGGAGTATTGGTTCGGAGAATCCCACAGCGCCCAGGTGGTATCGAGCACGATCTTGTCGAAGGTCTGGTCCGCCTTCATGTCGACCTGGAACCATTGGCCGCCGTGCTGGACTTTCGTCAAGTCACGCCAGCCTGTCCAATGATCGCCGTCGAGGGCGTTGGCGGCGGAAACGTCGATCGGGATTTTGGCTCCGCTGAAATCAAACTTGCCGTCGGGCACGCTCGCCGAGGCTGTCCAGGATTTCTTTTCGAGCGGCTGATCCTTCGAGGGTGACGGTGGCAATGGCTTGGGCGACGTGAGCGGCAAGGTTCCCAATCCGGAAAACCTCCACTTGCCCGGACCAACCTTGAATTTCACGTATTCGGAGTCTTCCCCACCTGAGGAGACGCCTTCTGCGCCGCTGAGATATTCTCCATTCCAGACGACCGTGCCGTTGACCTTGATTTCACGAAGGTTGCTGAATGAGCCTTTGGGAATCCCCACGATGGCCGTCGTTTCCGCAGGGGAATCGAGATCCAGCGAGTATTCGGTCGCGGACTTTTTCAAATCCACCGACACGTTGCCCTTGATCGAAGGAACGGTCACCTTGATCGCCGTGAGGAAGGCTTCCTTGGGCAGGACCTGATAGGTGCTCCAGCCCGGTGCCACGGGGGAAACTCCGGCAATCGTTTGCGATAGGATCAGGGCCGGTGGATTCCACCCATGGTTCAACGACGACCCCGCATCAAAGGCATCGATGCGAGAGGCCCACCATCGGTCGTAGTGCTCCCAAAGCGTCGTGAAACTGGCCGGAATCATGGTCCTGTAGCGCTCCTGCATCCTCATCAGGGCCTGCTCCTGCCGCCCCATCACGCAGAGCGCCTCGAAGACCCAGCGATCGAAAAAGCAACTCGAGTAGGTTTTCTTTGTCAGGACATTTTCATAAATCGCCGGCCACTTGGACCGGTCCGCAAGACCGCTGTTCACCGCCATCGCGTTGGCCCGGTCGTCGGGCTCGGTGACCTGCGAGGACATGTAGAACGAGCCTTTCCAATACCGGCTGTCAAAGCTGCTCCGGATCTCCTCCTGCCTGCGTTCGATCTCGGGGACATCCGCCTCATGGCCGGTGACCAGCGCGATCTTTTTCAGCGTGCCGAGGCAGTTGAAATAGAAGCAGGTCTCAATCACCGCGGTGTCCTTGTTCTCCTTGCCCCAATCGAACCAGGTCCGGCTGTTGCCGAACTTGTAGGTCTCGAAAAGGAAGGTCTTCGTCTGATCGTAAATCGCACGCATCGATTCAACGTCGCCGGTCTGCAGGTAGTAGAACCAAAGGCCGTAATCGCCGAGGAATTCCAAGTGCTGCCCCGGATAGAACTTGGGTTGCAGCGGCCGCAACACCAGTTCCTTCGCCAGTTGATGCGCCTTCGAATCGAAGACGTAGAAGCACTGATTCAGCTCCGGAGTCCCATCGCCCCAGAAGCCGACCCGCTCGCGGTCCGGGCAGTCGTAAAAATGATCCCTCATGCAGATGTAGGCCGTGCGGGCGGCCTTGGTCCAGAGCACGTTGTAGTCGCTGTCATTGCACACGAACGATCCGGCAAAGGTCGTGTCGTATCCGGTCTCGCGATACTTCACCGACTTCACGGTGACGCCGGCCGGGATGGTGTAGATCGCCCCCTCGCCACTGACCCAATTCTTCGCCTCTACCACCTGATTTCCCGATCCCGTGGTGAAGGTCTCGGTCTCCGTCAGGTAGAGGACCAGGGGGTTGGTGGAATTGAAAGAAATGACCTTGCCTGCCTCCGCCTCGACTTCGATCCACGGCTGGAAATGGCAGTTGTAGGGCATCGTGCAGACCAGCTTCCACGGTGCGCTTTCAACATGCGGCAGATCCTTGGAAACGCGGACATAGTCCTTCAGCCCGTAGTCCTTGATTGCCGCGCTGACCCCTCCGGAAATCAACACTGCGGCCGAGAACAGCACTACCCTTACGATGTGTTTCATGGATGGAACTCCCTTACCGGTCTATCGCTCGCGATTTATCGGAGCTGAACCACCCATCTGAAACCATGAGCCGGACCTCGACTACTCGGTCAATTCCATCGAGTCCGAAGGTGGCTTCGAACCGCGCTCCCGGATCAGGCCAAGCGCCATGACGAGCAACTGGCTGATCATGAAGGCGCTGAGCCAAAGGAAAGCCGCGTCGGTGAAGCCGTAGGAGTGCAGCCCGATGCCGAGCATGTTGGTGCCGAACCAGGACCAGGAGGTGACGATATTGCCAAAGACCGCCATGACCATCATCCCCCGCTCGCGGATCATGCCGCCCCAGCGGGCGTGGAGGATGATGACGTTCCAAAGGACGATTAGCAGCGCCCCGTTTTCCTTGGGATCCCAGCCCCAGAATCGGCCCCACGATTGGTCGGCCCAGATGCCGCCGAGGACGGTGCCGACGAAGCTGGCGAGGGTGGCGAAGCAGATCACGCCGTAAACCATGCCGCGCAGCGAGGCGACGGTGGATTTCGGGATGCTACCGCAAGCGCGGAGGATCAGATAGACGGTGGCAATCGCCCCGGCGAGAAAGGTGGCCGAGTAGCCAAGGGTGATGACGACCACATGCGTGGCGAGCCAGAAATTCGTATCCAGCACCGCGCGCATCATTTCCAGGGTGTCGCCCGAGAGGGAAAGATGGTGCGCGATGAGCAAGGTCGCGAAGCCGACCACCGAGGCGACTACGATGCCGATGGCGTTGCGGTAAAACAGCTCAAGGGCGGTGCTCAGCAGGATCGCACCCCAGCCGATGAAAATCGCGGAGGAATACAGGTTCGTGACGGGCGGGCGGCCTTCCAACAGCATGCGGGTTGCGAGACCGAGCGTGTGCAGAATGAGGCCCATCAAAAGCACCCGAAAAGCGGCCTGCCTGAGGGCACTCCCCTGCCCCAGCCAGGAAACAATGGCACAGAGAAACGCGACCACGTAGAGAACCATGCAGAGGTAGAAAGGTGCGATCGCATTGAAGAGGGCTTCCGATGAGGATTTCTTCACTTGTCCCGGGCGATTCTCCATCAGCCAACCTCGATAGTCGTTGATCGCCGAGTTGAAGACATTGGTATCCCCGCCGCGGTAGGCGTCTCCCATGCGGGCAAAGGCAAGTGAGGAGGGATGCAGCGACCCATTTCCGATGGAGTCGATCAAGGAGTCCGGCAGCTTTTTCCAAGCGTCCACTCCATCACCGGAAGGCGTCGTGTAGATCTCCGTCATCTGCGACCAGTCCGAGAACGTGCCGATGCGCGACTTGGCCGCATCAATGGAGGACTGCTCGAAAGTCTCGCCGCGCTCCTGCTTTCTCGTCTCACCCAGCGCGGCACCGATGTCGGTCAGGAGAAGCTTGAACTCAGATTCAAGTGGCCCCGAACCGGGCAGCGCGAGGGCGTGCTTGAGCTGGTTGTAGAGGGTGAGATTCCGCGTCAGGAGCATTAGCGCCTTTTCATACGGCGACCAGGTTTTCGAGTCAGCCGCGTCGACGCGTCGGGCCTCCTTCTGGAGGGCCGGGAAGGCGGGCAGGAGCTGGGCGTAGGAATAGGAGTTTCCTTCGCCACGGGTCAGCTTCGTCAGGCCGAGAAGATCGTCGTGATGGATCAGGAAAATCTTCCGGGTGTCAGCCAGCTCGGGATTGAAATTGAGTTCGGCCAGCCACGCAGCCGGGCTGGCAGGCGCATCGTCGCCGGGGATGCGTTGTTTCCCGTGGATCGAAAGCAGGGCGTTTCGGCCCAGGGAATCGAGCGGCTGGACGCGACCGTTGGAGACCACGGGCAGGCTGCCGAAGCCATTGAAATCAAGGCCCTCAGAGGGTCGCGTCGCCTTGAAAACGGCACTCGCCATGTAGAGCAGGCAGCAGACGGGAATCAGCCACGCCAGGAGTTTTCGGGAAAGGCTCATGGTTCCGACCTTGGCTTGTTGCGGCGGGAGATGGCCTTGATCAGATGCTGGGAAAAGACCCAGAGCAGGCCGATCCCGACCATCGCGCAGGAAATGTAGGGGAGGGTCCAGACCGGGTTGCGGACGACTTGGAAAATGGAGGTGGTATCGTTGTTCTCGAAGCCCGCCTGGTAGAACGTCAGCCCACCGTAGCGCAGCGGATGGTTCATGTAGATGAGGTCCTCCCGGTTCTCGCCGCTGTCAGGATTGAGGATCCTGATCTTGCTGGAAAAATTTTTCGGAACCTCGGTGCCGAGGTAGCGGTCGTGGCTGAAGTCGAGGAGCTTGATGGAAAACGGGTGGTAAAGACGGCGCTGGCGGATGGCCATTCTCCACGATCTTCCAGCCGCGGCGAAGGATTGCTCACCCTTGAAGACGTTTGAAAGCAACCAGCGACCTTGGGATCTTCCGCCGTCAGGGATGACCTCGACAAACGCAGCTGCCGCGTCACGACGATCATCCCTGGCCTCACGCGGCAAGAGGCGCACGGCGTAGTCTTTCCCAAGTCCTGCCGTGGCGCGGGTCGCGTCGAAGGCCTCTGTCGCCTCGGCATCAGGGACGATCTCGCTGTTGGAAAAGTAACGGTGGATCTTCAACGTGAAGCCCCCGAGCGGAAACTCCGCCCCTTGCTTTAAGCGGCTTTGCGGGATGGCAGTGACGGTTTCCAGGCCATCTGCATCCGGGCGGATGACGACGAGCTCGACCTCGCGTGGAAAGGTCGAGTAGTTCAGGATTTCTCCTTCGCTGACAATCATCTGCGCCTCGCGTCCGAGCAGCCCGGTGAAGAGTTCGCCCAGAAGCAGCAGCACGATGCCGGAGTGGATCACGATCATGCCGACCTTGTTCCAGCGGAGCTTGAAGCGCGCGCCGTGGGCTGAGAGGAGATTGAGAAGGAGAAGAGTGCCGAGCAAAGTCCCACCGGGAATCGGGATCGAAAACGTCTTCTCCCCGGGCAGGACATCCCACCAGGCGATCCACGAGCGGAAAAATTTCGACTGCACCTCATGAATGCCCAGCTCCACCTGGGAAATCGTGGCGACGAAGATCAGCACCATCGCAAATCCCAACAGGACAACGGTCAGGCGCAGGGAGCTGAGGAGCTTGAGGATTGGCACGGTCGTTACTCAGGAAAAGTGGCCGAGCGGACGAAGGCATCGAACTTTCCGAGGTTTGCTTCGACCAAGGAGGCCTCGCCCGTGATCTTGAAAAACCAGGTCATGCCGGGGCGCTTGAGGATGGCGGAGGCGATGGCGGCTTTCTTCCCGTTCAAGATCGGCTCGGTGCTGGTCATGTGGCTGACGAATAGTTCGCCGACCGGGCTTCCCTCCTTTTTCCCAAGCGCTGGGTCATTCTCAGACGCCAGTGGGGCGAGCTTGAGCTGCGAACGCCAGCGGTTGACGTTGTCGAGAATGCTGCCGGAATCGCCGGGAATCGGGACAACGGACACATCCGCCGTGTCACCCTCCGGACCCGCGATGCTGAAACTGGCGGCCCGCATCGCGCTGCCTTCGCTGGCTGTCCAGCCTTCTGGAGGCGTCACGTTGATTTTTTTCACGCCGCTTGGAGCAGCGACGGGCGCACGTTTTCCGCTACCCGCGATCCGAACGCTACGCAGGAATTCCGCGAACGCGACGTCGGATTGTCTGAGCACCCCGACCGGGCCAGTGAACTTGAAATACCAGGTCTCGCTCTTGAGCGGAAGGATTCCGGCTAGGATCCCCTCGGCCTCCGCAGCGGAGTCGACGGAGGTCAGATTGAAAAGCTGCATCACCTCCTCGGAGTCCGCGATCTTGAGCGGCTGTCCGGAAACATCATTCTCCGCGACCGGCTTGAGCCCCACCTGACCACGCCAGCGGTTGAGGTTTGCTGCGAGCCCCCCACCGTCTCCCGCCAGCTTCGAGACCGTAACGCGTCCACCGCTTGGAAGCGCGTAGGCGGCTGTTAGAAACTGCCCGGCCTGCTCCTCCTTCCAATCCTCCGGAGCCTGCCAGACGACCGACTGCGCCGAGCTTACCGGCTCAGGCTCCGCCTCGACAGCAGGCGTCGCGGAAATTTCCGGTGAGGAATCCGTGGCTACCCGATAGGTGCGGATCTCGTCGTCCTTGCAGGAAACAAGAACACAGAACGGCAGAACGACGAGGAGGTGCTTGCGCATGGGATCAGGTGGCGGCGGTCCGGCGGATTCAAACAACCGGCACAATCAGGAACTTAGATTTGAAAATGTCATCCGAGCCCCCGGAGTCGAGGCATTTGCGAGAACGGGCGGAGGATGGAGGCTTGTCGATGACCTGTCGGAAAGCTTAGCTGCCGGACGTTGCCCCTACCCTGCTGTCAACTCTCGTCCTTGGAATCCATCTCATGAAAAAGCACGCTCCGAACCTCGTCTGCGCCGTCCTGGCCTGCGCACCCCTGAGTGCCCACGCCGAGACCGACCTCCATGATCCTCGTGTCGATGAGCGGACACACGATCAGAAAGGCCCCTTCAACTATTTTCTGACACCCAGCGACGCACTCGGCTTCTCCGACAGCCCCAAGGCCTTCCAACTCACCGGCGACGGAGCGATCAGCAGCTACTGGAGCGAGATGACCCTCTGGGCCGGCACGCCGCTCAAGCGCCTGAACAGCCGAGTCCGCACCCTCGACGAAGGTTGCCTGCCGATCCTCAATTACGGCTCGCTGGTCGACGGCATCGAATACCGCGTGAAGACCTTCGCCGTTCCCACCGAACTCGAACCTCAGGGCAACCTCCTCGCCTTCTGCCGCATCACCGCCACCAATCCCGGGAAAAAATCCCAACGCGTGGCCCTCGGCGCGCGGGTCTTCGATCGCGAAGGCGCCTGGCGGCATCCACTTTTCGACAAGGTCAAACCGATGTGGTGGTACGACCGCTTCATCGACCAGTCGAAATGGAAGCCCTGGAAACTGTGGGAAGCCACCGAGGTGCGCGAGGACAACGCGGTCTTCCGCACCGAGAGCAACCACCTGATCCAGGCCTACAGACCCGACGCCTCCGGCTGGAAAGTTCTAACAGTAAAAGAGAACGTCGACCCCTTCGAATTCATCCTCGAGCTGGAACCCGGAAAATCCGCCTCGGTGGATTTCGTTATGCCCTTCACCCCAGTGTCGGGTGCACGGACTGCGGAGATCAAAAAAGTCACGTCAGCCGGCTTTGACGACTACCTGAAGCGCACCACCGACTACTGGCATGAGAAACTGAACCCGGTGACCCGCTTCGAGGTTCCCGAGAAGAAGGTCATGGACATGCACAAGTCCTCGCTGATGTACGACCTCATGGCCCGCGACCTCGCGGAGGATGGCAAGACCCGCATCCAGACCGTCAGCGATGTGCAGTACAACGAATTCTTCTCCCGCGACGCCGCCTTCATCATCCACACCTACGACATGCTCGGCCTGCCGAAGGTCGCCGAGGAATGCATCGAGCACGTCCTGCTCAAGGATGCGGACGGCAAGCTCAACGGCCTGCGCACGACCCATCCGGATGCCTGGGGCCAAGCACTCTGGACCCTGGCAGCTCATTGCCGAATGACCGGCGACAAGGCCTTCGTCGAGCGTGTCTATCCGCTCGTCGCCCCACACATCGCGAAGCTGGAGGAGGAAACCGCCAAGGACCCTTGGGGGCTCTGGCCGGTCGCCGGACCCTACGACAACGAACGGATCAATGGCCACTACACCGGACACAGCTTCTGGGTGCTGCGCGGCCTGAAGGACGCCATCGAGATGGCCAGTGTGGTCGGAAAGAAGGACGAGGCCGCCCGTTTTCAGAAGGTGCATGACCAGTATGAGGAAAAGTTTCTCAAGCGTCTTAAGGACATCACCGACAAGACCGACGGCTACATTCCGCCCGGACTGGATGACCCGTTCGCCGGCATGGATTGGGAAAACGCCTCCGGTGGCGTCTATCCCTTCGGCGTCATTTCCGCCGATAACCCGATGGTCGCGAACACGGTCAAAACGGTCCGCGATTTCGCCTATCAGGAAGGCATCATGACCTACGAGCACAACGCCTACAAGGTCCGCAAATCGAAGGAGGGTAAAGGCGTCGACTGGTCGCAGCCGGAGCACACCGTACTCCATCACTATGAGACCTTCCAGGTGCTGCAAACCCTGCTTTCGCTCGGCATGGACCGCGAGGTGGTTACGGATTTCTATTCCTTCCTCGTTCATACCGGCAGCACCAACACCGGCTTCGAATTCGACATTTGGGCGTGGCGCGACCGCAATTTCCACAACAACTACCCGCCGCACGGCTGGTGCGCCGCGCGCTTCAACGAATGCTTCCGGAACATGCTGGTGCGCGAGGACACCCATGACCCCGTCCTGCATCTCGCCTCCGCCCTGGCACCGCTCTGGCTGCAGCCCGGCAAGCAGGTCAAGGTCACGAACGCGCCCACCGACTTCGGCCCCATTTCCTACACCATCGACGCCACCGAGGGAGGCGCAAAAGTAACCCTCGATCCGAACTGGCGGAGCGCGCCCAAGTCGGTCCGGTTCCACATCCCCTGGTTCGCAGAGCTCAAGTCCGCCACCGTGGACGGCAAGGAAGTGAAGGCCGTGAAGCGCGTCCTCGAACTCCCCGCCAATGCCCGCGTGCTCGACCTGAAGTGGACCCTGACCCCCAAGCCGGAACTCAGTTACGCCAAGGGCGTCGAGCGCTACGTCGACCACTACTGGAAGATCCAGTTCGGTGAAAAGATCCCCGGCTTCGACAGCCGCTGGATTTTCCCGGATTCAGAGTGAGCAGCCCACTCTTGGGTGGACGAGGTCATGATTGAATGTTCGATCACGCCTCACCTGCAGCAACGAGGCATGCCGCGATAAGACTAGGTCCTAAAAAATACCCTCCTTCGACCATGGCTTCGAGGCAGGGCCGGACTGCTGCGATCAAACCGCGATTCTTTGCCTCTACCAACAAGCCTGCGGTTCCCTTCACCCGAAGCCCATAGACGCGGGCTGCGATACGACGGGCCTTTCTTTCATCAAGAAGAACCGTTGATACCCCGAGTTTCAGGGCAGCCAGAATCACAGCGGCTTCTCCTGCATCCAGTTCTGCAAGCAGCAACCGATCCGCCTGACCCTGGAAAGGATGGATCTTCGCCTGCTTCAGAGCCCGTGCGAGTTGTTCACGATCAGGGGAATCATTGTTCAGCAGCTCGTTGCAGACCTCGTCCGGCACGATCACCTCGGGAAACATTTGAAATGGCAGCCACTCCAGATTGATGCGCGCAAGTCCGATGAGGGGGCCTGTATTGCAGACCACGGGCTGCGAAAATGTTGGGTTCATGCGAACTCTTCAGACAGTTCGTCCTCCGATAATTCAGCAACGGCGATTCCCAGTTTCCCGGCCTCAAACAAAAAGGAGACTCGGGATAGTCCGCACATTTCAGCAGCCTGTCCGGAGCTGAGCTCACCCAGTTCGAAGAATTTCATCGCCAGCAAAAATCGGCTGCGCAACTGCAACGACGCGAGGTCCTTGGAGTGCAGCAGCAGCGAATCAGGAACAGGAATTTGAACCGTCGCGGACACATCTGAATGCTCGCACGAACTCCGTAAACGAACAAGCCCGCAAAATTTGAGCCTGTAGCAAGTCGCTCACCGACGAACTGGAAGGTTTCTACCGCCTGCGGGTCGGCTCCCAGCGGGTCATTTTCGAATATGAGATCATCGCAAACCAACGCGTGATCACCTGCATCTTCGTTGGTCCACGTAAATGGATCTACGAGGTGCTTCAGAGCAGGCTCATGGAGTGATGATTCTGCGATCCGGCTCCCAATGGGTTGTGGACCGTCCGTGATGCTCATTGGGCTCCCGATCAATGAAGTCCAAGCCCGCTCGATCACCCGCTGAAGAGCTCAATTTGAGGGGAAGAATCACTTTACGTATTGCGACACCTCGCTTCGTGTAATACAAACCAACCATGCAAACACTGGTTCTTCGCATCCCCGACGACTTGGCCAGGGAACTGGATGCCGAGGCGAAAAAGTCCCATCTGACCAAATCAGAAGTCGCCCGGAGGCGGCTCATCGCGGCAGGCTCACAAAGTCCCATTGTCGCCTCCGGCTTTGATCTGATCGCGGATTTGGTCGGCACTGTCGAGGGTGGGCCTGCCGATATGAGCGCCCGGAAAAAGGATTACCTGAAAACGACAAGCTATGGGAAATCCCGTCATCGTTGATGCATCGTTTCTCGTCGCCCTCTGGCGGAAGAACGATCAAAACCATCCATGGGCCATCCAGCAGGCGCGGCTTCATCCTCCGCCGTGGATCACCTGCGAGTCCGCCCTTTCCGAAGCGGATCACCTTCTCACCCCCGAGGGCTGCGCCACCCTCCGCCTTGCCTGCCGTCGTGGAGCACTGCGGGTCGCCCCGCTCCATGAGGAAGCCTTCATCCCGGTCCTCGATCTCCTGGACAAATACGCCGATATCCCGATGAGCATTGCTGATGCCTGTCTGGTTCGTCTCACGGAAGTCCTCCCCCTTCCGCTCCTTCTCACCACCGACTCCGACTTCAAGATTTACCGCCGCCTCGGCAGAAGGGTGATCCCCACGCGGATGCCTTGAGATTTCGGCCTTGGCTCCCGGCACTCACCACCTTGCCGCTGCGAGAGCTTCAGGATGCGACTATCTGGTGGCCACCGACGACAGACTGCTAAAGAATCCGAGCGACATTGAAGCCGATTGACGGTATCCATCCTCAAACCCAACGACGTCGTTTCACTGCCATGACACTGACCGCAGAACTCAACAAGAAAGCCAAAGCCATCCTCATCCGCGAGCTTGGTCCGGTCGACCACGCCCGGTTCCTCCAGCAATACGAAGAGGGATCAGGGGACTACACCTGCGACCGCTATCAATGGCTAGGAGACGAAAGCGCGCGAGCCCTCCACGAACAAGCATCCCAACTCGCAGCCACGGGTTAACTCCCGCACCCGGTCGAGGCAGAATCGCTCAGTCCGACGGACTGAAATCGGGGTCCGAAAGCCAGGGAATGTTGAAATGCGAAACCTGAACCCATTCAACTCTCCCCTTTACGCGCTCGCCATCATCGGCCGACCCAGCCTTCTGCGAGCACAATTTGGAACCATCGGGATTCCCAAGCAAACATTGGTGCAATCTACCTGCGTCATCTACAAATTGACATGAAGTTACCAACGCATTGAAAAGCACATCCAATATCATTCCAGCTCTGTTGTTGCTCGCTTTGACCGGGCTGCTTGGCTGGCCAGCTCAAGCTCTTGGAAGAAGCATGCTT
>JANOKL010000020.1:0-8272 GCA_031419215.1 Luteolibacter sp.
CTTGAAACTAGATGCTCACTCCTCGAGTTCGGCAGGAACAATGACCTTTCCCTCCCAGACGGCGGTGCGGGTGGCGGGATCGTAGCTGAGGGTGCGGCTCTTGCTGCCGGGAGCCATTGGCACGTCGATCTTCGGCAACCACTTGGCGAGGTCCGTGCGGACATTGGCGAGAGATGGGTCTGCGGCGAGGTTCTTCCATTCGTGGGGATCGGCATTCTCGTCGTAGAGTTCCTCGCTGCCGTCGGCATAGCGGATGTAGCGCCAGCGGTCGGTGCGGATGGAGTGGCTTCCTTGGTTGTGGCTGGTGATGGCGGGCCATTCACGTTTGGCGCTGGCGTCCTTGAGTTGCGGAAGCAGTGAGTGGCCCTCCAGTTCCGGCCTGGCGGGTTGAGCGGTCAGATCGAGGAGCGTGGGGTAGATGTCGAGCAGTTCGACCGCCTGCTTGCACTTGGCATCCTTCGCGACGCCGGGACCGGCGAAGACAAGCGGGACATGGGTGGAAGGATCCCAGAGGGTGTTCTTTCCGCTGATGAGCTTCTCGCCGAGATGCCAGCCGTGGTCGCTCCAGAGGACGACGATGGTATTGTCCGCGCGACCACTTTCCTGGAGGGCGGCAAGCAGGCGACCGACCTGGGCGTCCATGAAACTGGTGCCGGCGAGATAGGAGCGGACGAGTGACTTCCATTCACCGGTCTTTCGCAGCGCGGAAAGTCGTGGCTCGGGAAGCTTCCAGTGGAGATACCAGGAAAACATCGGGGTGTCCTTGCGATCGTCCTCCTGGATGGCGGGAAGCTTGAGCTGATCGAGTGGATGGAGATCGAACCATTTCTTCGGAGCAAAGATCGGCACGTGCGGCAGGCGGAATCCGCAGGCGATGAAGAAAGGCTTGTCGGCGGGGCTTTCCTTCAGGGCCTTGATGGCAGCACTGGCGATCTGGTGGTCGGCCGTGTCCTCGTCTTTTTCAGGAAATGGTCCCCAGTCCATGACCTTGATCGGGTTGCCTGGGAGTTTGGCAAATCGCGTTTCGGGCAGGTTCTGACCGGGAGCCGGGCCCCAGGTCTTGAATTCGGCAGCGCGGTCCTTCTGCGGGATCGAGCCATCGTGAAAAATTTTTCCGCAGGTGAAGGTCTCCCAACCGGCGCGGGTGAAGGTCTGCGGCAGGGTGACTGCGTCCTTTGTGCGCTCGACCTGGCGGATGCCGGGTGAGAGGCCGTGGATGCCGGTGGTGGAGGGCCGCAGGCCTGTGAGGATGCTGGAGCGGGAAGGGTTGCAGAGGGGGGACTGGCAATGGGCGTTGGTGAAGACCGTGCCGCGTTTCGCCAGGGCGTCGATGTTGGGTGTGAGGGCCTGAGGATTCCGGTCGAGACAGCCGATCCAGTCGTTCTGGTCATCGATGGCGATGAAGAGGACGTTGGGCCGCTCCGCTGCGGAAGCATGGAGGACGAGGGCGGCGAGAAGGAGGAACAGGCGGGATTTCATGAACGGAAAGCTGGGAATGGGAATCACTTCGCCGCGGTCTTGAGCTCCTCGAAACGCTTGCGCATTTCGGTGAGGCGATCCTTTTGCGCGGGGTCGTTGATGAGGTCGTTCTCCTCGAAGGGATCCGCCGTGAGGTCGAAGAGCTGCTCGCGCTTGAAGTCCGGCCAGAGCATATATTTCCAGTCCTTCCGCACCAGCGCCTGGGAGGCTGGGATGAAGGAGGTGTTCTTCATGGTGGCGAATTCGTAGAAATACTCCGTGCGCCATTCGGGATCCTTTTCGGAAGCATAGAGCGGTAACAGGTCCCGACCCTGCATGGTCTTCGGTGCCTTGATGCCGGCGGCGGCGAGGAAGGTGGGCGCGAGGTCGACGTTGAGGGCGAAGACGTCATTGGTCTTGCCGATGCGGCTCTTTGCCATGCGCGGGTCGCGGACGATGAGGGGCACGCGGATGCTTTCCTCATGGGGATACCACTTGTCGGCGAGCTGGTGTTCGCCGTGGAAGTTGCCGTTGTCGCCGGTGAAGATCACGAGCGTGTTTTCCATCAATCCCTGTTTCTCCAGCTCGGCGAGAATCCGACCGCAGGTGTCATCGACCTCGGTGGCCAGACGATAGTAGTTCTTCATCATGGTCTGATGCTTCTCCGGCGTGTCGAAGCGCCAGTGCCAGCGATTCCGGCCTTCGTTCTTCTCGTTGGCGATGAATTCGGGGAGCTTGTGAAAGGCTTCGGGCGTGGCGGTCTTCGGGACGGGGATGGTGACGTCCTCATAAAGCTTCATGCTTTCCGGCTGGGGGAGATACTGGAGCGGATTGCCGTCCTCGGCGTGGGTGGCGAAGAAGGCGAGCGTGAGGCAGAAGGGCTTGCCTGCGGGACGGGTGCGGAGGAACTCGAGGGCGTCGTTCTCGTTCTTCTGCGTGACGTGGATCTTCGATCCATCGGGCTGCTTCACCCAGTGGGTGCCGGAGTAGGAGCGGCCGAAGTCGAAATTCTCCTCCGGAAACTTGCCGTTGTGCCACTTGCCGATGTGGCCGACGTGATAGCCGTTGGCGCGCATCAAGCCGGGATAGGTTTCCGCCCATGGAGTGTTGAAAGGCTGCATGGCCTTGTTTCCATGGCGAGACATCCACTGGCCGGTGAAGAGCGAGGCGCGGCTGACTCCGCAGATGGAGGTGGTCACGCAGGCGTGGGTGAAGCGTGTGCCCTGGGTGGCGAGCTTGTCGAGTTGCGGGGTCTTGACGGTGGGATTTCCCGCGCAGCCGAGCGTGTTGTGGCGCCAGTCATCCGCGAAGAGCACGAGGATGTTCATCGGCTTCTCCGCTGCGGAGGCGAGCGGGGACAAGAGGGTGATTAGAAGGAGGATGGGTTTCATGAGTGCTGGTTCAATTCGCCTGGGCTTGGAAGTAGTGCTGATACCACTTTTTTTCCTGAGGGTTGTCGGATTTGCCGGGAATGCCAGGAGGCTGGAACTGGGAGGTCCATTTCTCAAGCTTTGTGCGCAGGGCTGCGGCCTGGTCGCAGTGGTCGGCGATGAGGTTGCGGGTTTCGTGGGCGTCGCTTTCGAGATCGAAGAGGTATTCGCCATGGCTGCCTGTGCTGAGGTATTTCCAACGGCCTTGGCGGATCGCGGCCTGGCTCCAGAAGCGCCAGTAAAGGTCGGCATGGGGGGCGGAGGGGTTTTCCCCAGTGAGGAAGGGCATCAGGTTCACGCCGTCAAGCGTGGTGGTCGCGGGAAGTCCGGCGATCGCATTGGCGGTGGCGGCGAAATCGAGTGAGCTGACCGGCTGGGTGTAGGTCTTTCCAGCAGGCAGGGTTCCCTTCCACGAGAAAAGCATCGGTACCCGGATCCCGCCTTCGCTGAGCATGCCTTTTTCGCCGATCCATGGGTCGTTGAGCGAGCCATCCCAGCCGCCGGGATCGCCGTTGATGGGGGAGTCCTCCTTGGTGATTTTCAGTGGTGCACCGTTGTCGCTGGTGAAGAGGACGAGGGTGCTTTTCTCAAGATCGTGCTCGCGCAGCTTGGTGAGGATTTCCCCAACGCCGTCGTCGATGGCGGCGAGCATGGCGAGGGCGTAGCGTCGGCGCTCCGGCATGGGCCCAGGAAAGCGGTCGAGGTATTTCTTCGGAGCCTCCAGCGGAGTATGAGGACCGTAGTAGCCGACGTGGAGGTAGAAGGGTTTCTGATGGTTCCGTTCGATGAAGGTGACTGCCGCACGGGTCTGGACGTCGATCCGGAAATCCTGCGGCATCGGGACGACCTCGCCCTCGGGTTTCAAATCGGCACCTGTGAGCGAGTAGTTGGCCCGATACTGCCGCATTTCACCCCAGAAGTATTCGTGAAATCCCTGGGCCGCGGGGCTGTAAGCGAGAATCTTCGGCTGCGGAATGCGGCGCTCCTTGGGGGGCAGCTTCGCCATCGCGGGAAGTTCCTTTTTGAACCATTTCTCGCAGGTGATGTTCGGCTCCAGATGCCACTTGCCGACGAATCCACAGCGGTAACCGGACGCGCCGAGTCTCTCCGCCAGCGTGGTGGCCTCGGCGGGCAGTGGAACGTCGGGGATGGTGTCGATCCCGTAGCGTTGCTGGAAACAACCGGTGATGATCGCGGCGCGCGACGGTGAACATTGTGGCGACGTGATATAGCCCGCCGTGCAGCGGACGCCGGAGGTGGCAAGCGCGTCGAGGTTCGGGGTTTTGCAGTCCTTCATCACGCCTTGCACCCCGAGGTCCGACCAGCCCATGTCATCGACGAGGATGACGATGACGTTTGGTCGCGAGGGTTCTGCCGCCGTGAGGTTTCCGCAGAAGGCGAGGAGATGGATGAAGTGAAGGAGCGTGCATTTCATGGCTTGGCTGAGCCGTTGATTTCAGAGAGCTGCGCGAAGAAGGCCTTTTTCCTGTTGGAGTGGATCCCCCAGTCAATCGGCGGAGATTGATAGCCCTCCTCGGCGGCCTCCCCCTTTCGGCGGTAGTCGAACCAGCCCCAGGAAACATGAGCGGCGACGGCGGTGGCGAAGTTGTTTTCGGGCTGATCGAAATTCTCGTGATCGTCCTCGTTGATCAGCACCGGCATCTCCTTGAAGGTCTTCACGGCACGGGTCTTGAGAATCAACTCCGCGATCTGCTCCGGCTTCCTTGCTCCGTTGCCATGAATCAGGGCGAAGTCCGACACGGCAATCACATTGGCCGAGGGCACGACACGGCCACCAAACGAAGTTCCGGTGAGCAAGGTGTGACCGTCGGCCGCCTTGGTTTTGCGAACGCGCTCGATCAACTCGGACACCCGGTCCGGACGCAGGATCGGTGGCTTGTAGTTCGGATTCGACTCGTTGTTGATCTCGACCAGCACGTTTCTCCATCCGCCGTCGAGCAGCCAGCGGGTGGCCGCGTCGGTGGCATGAATCACCGCTTCATCGCCGGTGAAGCGGGGCGATTGGCCGAAGTAGAAATACCCGAGGATGACCACCATGCCGTTCGCATCCGCGGCCTCGATCACCCGACGCATCCGGTCGGCGAACTGCGGGCGCAGGTTGCCGTTCTCGTCAAATCCCCCGGTGATCCACGGCTGTTTCGACGAGTAGCCTTCCGGCGATCCACCTTGGAAATTGACCGTGATCGCGAGCAGTCCGTGGGCCTTCCACTCCGGCATGGCGGCGATGAACTCGCGCACGTTCCGCTCGGCGTCCCACTTGCCGGTGTCGGCGTAAGCCCAGCGTCCGACGGTGTCCGGATTCAGATCGTCAAAGGTGGCCTGCACCATCCGCGAGTTCATCAGCAGGCCCTCGATGCGGTGGCCGTTCCAGATCCGTCCGGCATAGGTCGGCTTGCCGTTGATCTGGAAATCCCCACCGACGATGCTGACGACAGTCTTTCCAGCAGGTGCGGCGACGGTGAGGCCGGGCAGTGCCAGCAGCAGGGAAATGAGGAGCGTTTTCATGGTCTTGGCAGGCTGGCGGGAAGTTTGGCGGAGGTGTCCTTGGTCTCCGCGCACCAGGTTGAGAGGGCGGAGAACATTCGTGCGAGTTCCTGCTGATGGGCTGGATCGGTCGCGAGGTTCCTCATCTCGTCGGGATCGTTCAGAAGGTCATAAAGTTCGAGGGTGGGAGGCGTGCCACCGAGCGACTGCGGATCCATTTCAGCTAGAACTCGATAGGCCTCGGGAAAGCGGTCCTTCACACGCAGGGTTTCGGAATAGGAGCGGTTTCCCCACGGCTTTGGATCCTTGCTGTCGGCCTGCACCTGCCGCCACGCCGGGGTGACGGTGCTGCGGTGGATGAGATGCCAGCGGCCGTCGCAAAGGCTGCGTTCCTGCATTCCCTTGTTCGGCAGGGGGCCGAGGTTGGAGATTTCCGCAGCGACGAAGTCATGGCCTTTCGCGCCAGACTCTCCTTCGAGGATAGGACGCAAGGAAAGGCCCCTGGAATTTGGAAACGGCGGGAGCCCTAACAGATCCAGCACCGTCGGGGCGAGATCGAACTCGCTGACAAGTGCCTCGCTTTTCACGCCCTTCCCTAGACCGGGGCCGTTGATGCTCAGGGTGACGCGCAGTCCGAGATCGTAGAGCGTCATTTTACCATGGGGAAACGGTGGCCCGTGATCGCCGCCGAGGCAGATGATGATCGTGCTCCGGTCCTGACCAGTTTTGCGGAGCGCGTTGAGAGCCTCGCCAATGAGACCGTCAGCGCTTTCGACGGCAGCGAGGTATTCGGCCCAGTCTTGCCGGACGACTGGAGTGTCGGGGAGAAACGCGGGCAGTTTCACCTCATCGGGTTTCACGCGGATCTTCACCTTGTCGCTGTCCGGATAGGGTCGATGGGACTGACCGATATTCAGGAAAAGGTGCCAGGGCTTGCCGGTTTTCGCGGCGCGATCAAGAAAACCCGCGACGACTGCTCCGTTGTTGCCCTCGATGAATTCATCGTAAGGAAACTTCTCGTTCGGCGAGACATGGAGCTTGTGGGTGACACCCTGATGGTAACCCGCGTCCCTGAGTCGTTCGACCAGTGTGGGAATCCCGGCGGCGATGCGGTTGCGAAGATAGAGCGGGTTCTTCATCTCCGCCGGGGTCAACTTTTCGGCGGGTTTGTGGAAGTTCGGGGTGTTGTTGAGGATGCCGTTGAGGTGGTTCGGAAGGCCGGTGTAGATCGCGGCCTTCGAGGGAGAGCAGACCGGGTAGGCGACGAAGGCATTGCGGAAATAGACGCCGGATTTCGCCAGCGAATCCATGTGAGGCGTCTGCAATCCAGGAGTCCCGAGAAAGCTGAGATGCGCACCCTGATCTTCAGTGAGGATGAAGAGCAGGTTCGGCTTTGAAGCGGCGGCGGTAATGACGGAGACCGAACCCAGGACGGCGAGCGAAATGGCGATAAGATGACGTTTCATTCTCCAGATGGGCGTGTCTTGCCAGCCTTCTTACCGGCTCCAGTTTTTGGGTAGGGGAGGATGTTCGCGCGGGTGGCCCAGGCGTCCCATTTCGCGGCGAGTTGCTTCGCTTCACCGGGCTTCTGCGAGGTGAGGTCGTGAAGCTCCGAGCGGTCGGTCTTCATGTCATAAAGTTCCCACGCACCATTGCGGCCCTTGCGGACGAGTTTCATGTCGCCGGCGCGGACGGCAGCGTTGCCTTCGTGTTCCCAGAAGATGGCATCGCGATCCAAGGCCTGGTTGGCGAAGGCGGGCAGGAGGCTTTTCCCTTCCATCGGTGTGATCGAGTGGCCCTTGAACTCGGTCGGATACTTCGCTCCGGAAATGGCGACACAGGTGGCCATGATGTCGATCAGGTGACCCGGCTGTTTGCGGAATTCTCCTTTTGCGGAAATGCCCGCAGGCCAGTGGGCGATGAGCGGGGTGGAGATGCCGCCCTCGTGGTTGAAGTGCTTGTAGAGTCGGAAGGGGGTGTTCTGGAGGTTGGCCCAGGATTCACCGCAGAAGACATCCGACTCGCTGGAACCCAGCTCGCCTGGGCCGGTTGACCGACCGCTGGGTCCCGCCTCCGCATTGCCGCCGTTGTCACTCATGAAAAGGATGAGAGTGTTGTCGAATTCCCCGCGCGACTTCAGGGTGGCGATGAGTTTTCCGAGGGCCTGGTCCATGCGGTCGACGCAGGCCGCGTAGATGGCCATGAGGTGGTCGAAGCGGTCCATCTCCTCGGCTGTTAGAGCATCCCAAGCCTTCACATCCGGAGCTCGTGGGGTGAGTGGGCAGGCTTTGTCGAGCAGGCCGAGGCTGAGTTGTTTCGCATGGCGTTCATCCCGGAGCTTGTCCCAGCCTCCCTTGTATTTGCCGCGATACTTCGCGATGTCTTCGGCTGGAGCCATCAATGGGAAGTGCGGGGCGTTGAACGCGAGATAGAGAAAGAAGGGCTTCTCCTTCGGACCGTCGGCGATGAACTGGATGGCGTTGTCGACGAAGGCTTCGGTGGTGTAGAAATGGTCCTTTGGCGGCGGGAGCTGGGTGCTGTCGCGGGTGAGCGACGCGGGATGAAAGTAGTCGGCCTTTCCATCAATGATGCCGAAGTAGTGGTCGAAGCCGCGCTGGAGCGGCCAGTTGAACTTTTTCTCCTCAGGGACGTTCGGGCCAACCGATTTGGTGACATGCCACTTGCCGGTCATGTAGGTGGAGTAGCCGGCGGTGCGGAGCACTTCAGGGAGGGTGACGCACTTGTTGTTGAGATCGCCGCGATAGCCATCGGAGCCTGCGTCCTGCATCATCCAGCCCACGCCGGCCTGGTGGGAATAGAGGCCTGTTAGAAGCGCGGCACGGGTGGGGCAGCAGCGTCCGGTGTTGTAGAACTGGGTG
>JANOKL010000021.1:0-30306 GCA_031419215.1 Luteolibacter sp.
GACGTGGTGCATGCCACCTTCAACTCCAGCGCCGAGGATGCCGTGATCCTGGCCATCCTTTCCCCAGCCGCGGCAGTTGGGCCGTTTCTGGTCGATGTTAGCACTGAGGAGCCCTGGAAGTCCCTGCGCCATCCCTGAGCACGGCGTTTGTCTTGATGAATGGTCCGCCGCCGCCTACTTGGGGCGTCGCTTTCCGGCGATTCCCGCATCATGTCCGCTCCTGAAGTCTCCAATCCTGTGCTCGTCCGCGAAGTGGCCCGCCGCCGCTCGTTCGCGATCATTTCCCACCCCGATGCGGGAAAGACCACGCTGACCGAGAAATTCCTGCTCTATGGTGGTGCCCTCAACCTCGCCGGCAGCGTCACCGCCCGCAAGGACCAACGCGCCACCACCTCGGACTGGATGGAGCTGGAAAAGCAGCGTGGCATTTCGATCAGCTCCACCGTCCTTCAGTTCGAATACAAGGGCTGCATGGTCAACATCCTGGACACTCCGGGGCACAAGGATTTCTCGGAAGACACCTATCGCGTGCTTACCGCCGTGGACGCCGCCGTGATGGTGGTGGACGCCGGCAAGGGCATCGAGAGCCAGACGCGCAAACTCTTCGAGGTCTGCCGCCGCCGTGGCGTGCCGATCTTCACGTTCATGAACAAGCTCGACCGCCCGGCGCGTCCGCCTTTGGAGCTGCTCGATGAACTTGAGTCCGTGCTGGGCATCGCCGCCTATCCGCTGAACTGGCCGCTCGGCGACGGGCCTCGATTCAAGGGCGTCTTCGATCGCGAAAAGGGCCAGGTCCATCTCTTCGAGCGCACCCCCGGCGGCAGCTTCCGCGCCCCGGTCGCAGTGAAGGACATCCACGATCCCACCGTGAAGAGCGCGATGGACGAGGGCACCTACAAGCAGGTCTGCGACGAGCTGGAGCTGCTCGAAGGAGCCGGGGCGGAGTTCGACCTCGCCGCCGTTTCCGCCGGTGAACTCAGCCCGGTCTTCTTCGGTTCCGCCGCGAACAACTTCGGCGTGCAGCTCCTGCTCGACCGTTTCCTGGAACTCTCCCCTCCTCCGGCCGCGCGCATCAGCGGCGACCGCACCATCAAGCCCACCTCTCCCGAGTTCTCCGCCTTCGTCTTCAAGATCCAGGCGAACATGAACCCGAAGCACCGCGACCGCGTCTCGTTCATCCGCATTGTCTCCGGAAAATTCGAGCGCGACATGACCGTAACCCACACCCGCACCGGGGAAAAAGTCCGGCTTTCGAACTCGCAGCGCCTCTTCGCCCAGGAGCGCGAAACGGTCGACGATGCCTTCGCAGGCGACGTTGCCGGATTGGTCGGCAACCACGATTTCCTGATCGGCGACACGCTTTCCACCGACCCTTCGATTTCCTTCGACGTCATCCCGCGCTTCGCACCCGAGTGCTTCTCCTATTTGCACAACCGCAGCACCGCGAAGTTCAAGCGCTTCCGTTCCGGCCTCGAACAGATGCTCAAGGAGGGCGTTGTCACCGAGTTTACGCTGCTCGAATCCACCGGCAGCTACATCCCGCTGTTAGGCGCGGTCGGCCCGTTGCAGTTCGAGGTGCTCCAGCATCGTTTGGAGAACGAATACGGCGCGGAGACCCGGCTCGAATCCGCGCCGTGGTCGTATGCCCGCTGGATGAAGCCGGAGTCCGGCGATCCCAAGGCCCTGCCCGCGCTTTCCATGGGCGTCACCCTCTCCCGCGATATCCACGGCCACCTTGTCGCGCTGATTCCCAGTGAGTGGACCCTGAAAACCTTCTCCGACAAGAACAAGGGCTGGATCATCTCCGAGCAACCATTCCCACCCGGATCGGACAGCCGCCCCTAGGCCCACCAACGGACCGATCATTCACGAACGCGGATCCCCATGATCACTCCGACCGAGCCTGCCGATCAGGGCCGATTTCTCGCCGCTCTTTCCGTTCAGAGCCAGTTCCATCACGCCTTCGACCACCTGCGCGGCCTGGCCTTCTTCGCCAAGGACCGCCACCTCAGGATCATCGCGTGCTGCGCGAACTTTTACCGCCGCTTCGGGTACGATCGTGAGCAGGACATCATTGGAAAGACCGACCACGAACTCGCACCCGCCTACCTCGTCGAGCACTTCATGGCGGATGATCTGGAGGTCATGAGGACCCGACTGCCGAAGCTCAACATCGTCGAGGTCTTCCTCAGCGACTTTGGCATCCCGGACTGGTATCTCACCAACAAGATGCCGCTCTTTGACAAGGAGGGCGAGATCATCGGCCTCATGGGCACCACCCGGCCCTACAACAGCAGCAAGGACACCCACCACCCTGATCGCGCGGTCGAGAAGGCCCTGCGCTTCATCCAGCAGAACTACCGGAAAAATCCGACCGTCCAGGAAGTCGCGGAAACCACCGGTATTTCCCTGCGCCAGCTCCACCGCAAGTTCATGACCGCCTTCCGCGCCACGCCGAAGGACATCCTCCAGAAGCTCCGTATCCGCGCCGTCTGCGACATGCTGCTGGAGACCGACATCAGCATCGGGGAAATCGCGGAATCCCTTCATTTCCGCGACCAGGCCACCCTCGGCCGCGCCTTCAAGGACGTCATGGGCCTCACGCCGCTCGACTACCGCCGCAACCGGGTCGGCTGATTTGTTCTTCGTTTCTTCTTTCCCGTCGGAGGTCCGGCCTTACTGTCGACCCCTCGTGATCATCACCCTCCGCGCCGCACTGCCTTCCGATGAGAAGGACCTTTCCGTTCTCTACACCGAATCCCGGCGGGAGACTTTCACGTGGTGTGAGCCCACGTCGTTCCAGGAAGAGGACTTCGCCCGCGAAACGAAGGGCGAAATCGTCAACGTCGCCTGTGATCGCGCCAAGGTCGTCGGCTTCGTCTCGGTCTGGGAGGTGGACGACTTCATCCACCACCTCTACGTCCACCGCGATTACCAGCGGCAGGGTGTCGGCTCGCTCCTCCTCGCCCGAGGCCTCCGCCACTGCAAGGGCGGCAAGGCCCGTCTGAAATGCCTCATCCGCAATAAGCCTGCCCGCGCATTTTACCTCAAGGAAGGCTGGATGATCGTCGAAAACGGCCGCGATTCCCTCGGCGAGTTCCATCTCATGGAGCTGAAAACAGGATCCGCCTCGGCGTATTTGTTTTGAGAGAAGGTTAAGCCTTGGCGGGTGGTGAAAAGCCGTGAATTTCAGAACGAACTGATTCGATAGACGCAACAAACCCGTCGATCCGAAGACCGACGGGCTTTGCAAAAATCCCTCCAGATCTGCAGATCAGCGGCGACGCCTGCGGAGGACACAAAGAACACCGAAGCTACCAAGCATCAAAGCCGCTGTTGGTTCGGGAACTGGAATCGCAGAAATAGTGATCGAAATATCATCGAGTCGACCGTTTATAGTACCAGCAGTCGTAGTTCCTGCCCCACCAAACATGTAAATCCGAAGCGTAATGGGGTCCCCATCTGTCGCGGTGCTGAAAGTCGAGAACGTGTTGTTTTTGTAAGCCCATGCGGAGTTGTTCGCGACTGTTCCCGTCGTAATGCTTGTCGCGTATGAATCAAGACTGCTTCGCAAGGAATAGGACTGCGGTCCAGTTCCAGTGCTTCGAGTTCCGAAATCGAGGTCTGTGAGGTCGAGTGTATAACCTGCATCCGGATCAAATGTGACCTCGTAGTAACCACTTCCTGATGAACCTGTGCTTAGGGCTCCAATTCGAAAAGCGTTGCCGATATTGTTGCCCCCCGTTGCACCAGTGTAGCCGCTACTTACGCTACTGGCAGCAATTGGCGCAGAAACCGTGCCATTGGCATTTCCTATGGTGAAAGAGGTCACAGAAAAGTTGCTCGGGGTTCCACTAGTGGCGACACCTGTTGTCGCGCCCGTAAAAGACCAAATCAGCGTCACCGCCTCGGCTTGCTCAAGCGTGATCAGTGCAGATACAAGTCCAAGAAAGAATAATTTGGTTTTCATAGGAAGTTGGTTGCAAACGTCTTCAGTAGTCTGCGGCAAAAAAGCACTTCCCCGGCCATCGCCTTTCTCACGGAAAAACATCCCATGAAAATGATTAATGGCGCACGCGATCCGAAATGAGAACCGTGCACAAAAATCAGCCATTTTGGCGCAAAAACGCCGCAGAAGCGTGAACTTCTGCTGCGTGAGGAAGAAAATCAGCAATTCCGAATCACGTCGGCTGCTCGCCCCGGGCCATTACGACCTTGCCGGTGCGGACGGTCTCGATGATCTCAAACTGCGAGAACATTGAAATGGCGGCGTCGATCTTGGTCGAGTTGCCGGAAACGAGGGCGATCATCGACCTCGGGGTCAGGTCGACCGTTTTTCCGCCGAAGTGCTCGATGATTTGAAGGGCCTGGGTGCGCTGGGTGTCATCGGCGAGGAATTTCACCATGATGAGCTCCTTCACGACGGCATCCTCGATGTCGTGCTCCGAGCAGTGGATGACGTCGATGAGCTTGTTCACCTGCATGATGATCTGCTCCAGGCCCTTGGGGTCGCCAGAGATGCCGATGGTCATGCGGGAGAAATTCTTGTTCCGGCCTTCGGAAACGACCAGCGAGTCGATGTTGAAGCCACGGCGCGAGAAGACCTGACAGATGCGCATCAGGACGCCCGGCTCGTTGTTGACGAGGATCGAAAGCGTGTGCGTGGGGCCGCGCGACACGATGGGTGCCTGGATCGGGGTGTCGGTGGTGATGATCGAATTCACGGAGAGTGTTCAGTTTTCAGTTTGAAGTGTTCAGGAAGAGAAGAGGGGCGATCCAGCGTCCAGTCCGAGGCTCTGCACCTTGAAACTGAACACTGAACCCTAGAAACTTCTCCTCACGTCGACCCGACGGGCTTGGCCATCTTGGTCTTTGGAGCCTCGGTGATCATGTCCTCGAGAGCGGCGCCTGCGGGAATCATCGGGAAGACGTTCTCGGTCTTCACGCACTCGGCGTGGATGAGGATCGGGCCGTCGTTGTAGGCCATGGCCTTCTTGAGCATGCGGGTGACATCGGCCGGGCGCTTGATGTGCACGGAGGGGATGCCGTAGGCCCCGGCGAGCTTGCAGAAATCGGGGTTTCCGATGAGGTCCACGCCGGAAGTGCGATCCTCGTAGAAGAGCTCCTGCCACTGGCGGACCATGCCGAGATAGTGGTTGTTGAGCACCACGATCTTGATCGGCAGCTTGTGGATCTGCGCGGTGGCGAGTTCGAACAGGGTCATCTGGAAGCCACCGTCGCCGGAGATCGAAATGACCGTCTTGTTCGGACAAGCGAGCTGCGCGCCAATCGCGGCCGGGAAACCGAAGCCCATGGTGCCGGCCCCACCGGAGGAAAGCCAGTGGTAGGACTCGTGATTCTTGTAAAACTGCGCCGCCCACATCTGGTGCTGGCCCACGTCGGTGGAGACGATGGCCTTGCCCTCCGTGAGGTGGTAAAGTTCGTCGATGACATGCTGCATGCGGAGACCACCCTGCTTTTTATAGCCGAGCGGGAACTTCTTCCTGTAGCCATCGAGCTTGGCATTCCACTCGGTGGTTTCGAGCGGCCCGATCTTTTCGTTGATCTCGGTGAGCGCAGCCTTGGCGTCGCCCACGATCATGACGTCGGCCTTTACCATCTTCCCAGCCTCGGCGGGGTCGATGTCGATGTGGATGATCTTGGCATCCTTGCAGAACTTGGCGGGCTGACCGATGATGCGGTCGTCGAAGCGGGAGCCGACGTTGATCAGAAGGTCGCACTCGATCATCGCCTTGTTGGCGTAAGCGGTGCCGTGCATGCCGAGCATGCCGAGGGAAAGACGGTGGGTTTCCGGAAACACTCCCTTGCCGAGCAGGGTCGAGGTCACGGGGCAATTCAGCGTTTCCGCCAGATACATCAGCTCCTTGTCGGCACGGGCGATCATGCAGCCCTGACCGGCAAGGATCACCGGACGCTTGGCTTTCGCGATCAACGCGGCGGCTTCCTTGATGGCGGCGTGGTCGATGCTGAAATCGCCGCTCGGATCGTAGCCGGGAAGGTTGATCGTCGGGTTCATGTCGCCGCTGAAGGGGCCTTGGGAAATGTCCTTCGGCACGTCGATCAGCACCGGACCGGGACGACCGGTGGTGGCGATGTGGTAGGCCTCGCGGGCGATTCGCGGAAGGGAGTTGGTGTCCTTCACGAGGTAGTTGTGCTTCACGACCGGGATCGTGATGCCGAAGATGTCAGCCTCCTGGAAAGCGTCCTTGCCGAGCATCCAGGTCACCGTCTGGCCGGAAATCACCAGCATCGGCACGGAGTCCATCATGGCGGTCATCAGGCCGGTGACGGTGTTTCCAGCTCCGGGACCGGAGGTCACGAGCACGGCTGCGGGGCGACCGGTGGCACGCGCATAGCCATCGGCCATGTGGACGGCTCCCTGTTCGTGGCGGACGAGGATGAACTTCATCTTCGTTTTGACCGTCTCAAGCGCGTCGAAGATGGGGATGGCCGCTCCGCCGGAGTAGCCGAAAATGTACTCGATGCCGAGATCGTCGAGTGTTTTGATGAGGGCTTGTGCGCCGTCGAGTTTGTCCTTGCTCATGAGAATTGGGATTCCGAGCGCAAGTTGCCCGCTTTCGAAGCAAAGGCAATTTGAAAATTGGCATTTTATCGCCAAATCGACTCACGAAGGGAGGCGCTACCGAGAAAAATCCCCGATTTGAGACCCATTCCGCCACCCCCGATCAGCCCGGAGCGCCAATCATTGCCGAATTACTTCTCCACGACCTTGTAAATCGGGCCGCTGTGATCGACCACATAGAGGTTCCCTACGTTGTCCTCGCCGAAGGATCCGATGAGGTTGATGCGGCCCCCTTCTGGCTTGAGTTCGTCAGTCAGATCCTTGAATCCGCTGGCTTTCCCACCCTTCAGTTCGAAGGACCAGATGCGTGGATTCTGGTAATCGCCGAACACGTAACGGCCTTCCAGTTCCTTGATCGGCCCGCGATAAACGTAGCCGCCGGTCACGGAATTCCCCTCGGTCTTTCCGCCGCCGTGCTTGTAGACATAGACGGGGTCAATCGCGCCCGGAGGATTGTCGCCAGCGATCTTCCCGTTCGGATTCGGCACATCACCCTCGCGCAAACGCCAGCCGAAGTTCACCCCCTTCGCCTTTCCTTTCGCCATGACGTCGATTTCCTCCCACTTGTTCTGTCCGACGTCGCCCATCCAGAAATCTCCGGTCTTGCGGTCGAACGAGCAGCGCCAGGCGTTTCGGACTCCGTAGCAGTAGATTTCCGGTTTCGCATCGGACTTCCCGACAAAGGGATTGTCCTTCGGTACTTGGTAGCCCTTGGTCGAGGAAACATCGACGCGCAGGATTTTTCCAAGATGCGTCTTCAGATCCTGGGCGCGGTTCTGAGGGTCATCGCCCGCGCCGCCGTCGCCTGCGGAAATGTAGAGGAAGCCATCGGGCCCGAAGTCGATCCAGCCACCGTTGTGGTTCTGATAGGGCTGATCGAAGGTGAAAAGGACTTCGGCGGAGGACGGATCGGTTTCCGTTAGGTTCGACTTGTTGGCCGTGAAGCGGACGATGCGGGTCTTGATCGAGCCATCGGTGAAGTTCACGTAAAAGCGGCCGCTGGTCTTGAAGTCCGGAGCGAAGGCCATTCCCAGCAGTCCCATTTCATTGCCCTTGCGGCTGACATCGGAGGTGATGTCGAGGAACGGCTTTTCCGAACGAGCTCCGGTTTTCGCGTCGATGATCCAGACTTTCCCGACCTGCTCGATCACCCAGAGCTTGTCATTGATCCCGGCGGGCTGACCCACCCACACCGGACGCTCGAATTTCTCGCCGAGTTTCTCGACTCCAATACGAGCGGACGCGGAAGCCACCGTCAGGAAGGCGGCACAAGTAAGAACGGCTTTGGAAAACATCCGAGCACGCTAGCGGGAAATCGACAACGTGCAACCCGCGAGTGACGGGCTGGATTCAGTCAAAGGCCACCCGGAAGCCTTGGTTCGGCAGCGATGCGGTTTTGAACATAATGCCGACGTCGAGAAGGTTGTGGAAATTGCAGCAATGGCTGGAGCACCACCACGAACCCCCGCGCCCGCAGATTTTCCGCTGGGCATCGTCGGCCGTCATCCACGGCGGATGACCTTCACAATATTCAAAGACGTTCCCGATCACATCGTGGAGCCCCCAGGCATTCGGCGGAAAGCTGCGCACCGGGGCGGTGAGGACGAATCCATCCTCCCGCGTGTTCTTTCGGTGATCCTCGCCGTTCCAGGTGTTGGCCTTCTTCAGTTCGAAGGCCTCGCCCCAGGGAAAGGTCGTTTTCGCCCCGGCCCGTGCCGCCGTTTCCCACTCGTTGATCGTCGGCAAGCGCCCGCGAACCCACTTGCAATACGCCCGCGCGTCCTCTCCGCTGATCTGCGTGACCGGATGCTGCGGCAGCTTGTCCGCCTCGGAACCGCCGGGGCCGAAGGGATGCCGCCAGTTAGCCCCGTCCATGTGCTTCCATTCCCACTCGGCGCTCCCCTCCCCTCCGACCAGGCTCCAGCCATTTCGCTCCGCCCAGGTCTTGTAACCGGTGGCCGCCACAAAGGCCGCGAACTGCTCGTTCGTCGTCTCCGCGTCTGAAATGAAAAAGCCCGCCGTCTTGAAGGCGTGCGGCTTGTTCAGCTTGTGGGTGGAATCGCCCAGTGCGTAGCTGCCCGCCGGAACCCGGATCAGCTTGTGCTGATTCGCCCCGTCTTTCGTCTCCGCACCTTGGACGGAAAGGAGCAGCGCAAACGCGATGACGAGGCACTTCATGGATGTTCGGCGATCCATTTCGCAGCGGCGGCGCGGATCTCATCACGCGACTCCCGGGTGTAGGGCAGCTTCACGGAAAAGTAGTCCGGCCGGATGATCATCGTCACCGGATCCACCACCACGTCCATGCCCTTGATTTCCTTCGGCGGCTCCGCACCGACCTTGATCTTGTCGTAACCCTGCTTCTTCGCTTCCGCCTTCAAGCCCTTCACATAAGCGGCCTCCAGCGTCGTCTCCAGATACGGCTTGTAGGACTTTTCCCGCATCAGCACCGCCATCGTCATCACCAGATCGCGCTGCGCCACCCGGGCTTGGAACAACTTCGTGCGCCGATCCCGTTTCGCTTCCGGCTCGTTCTCATCGTAATCGTCTCGCATCTCGCCTACGAACCAACCCGCCACCTCGGGTGGCATTCCCTTGGCGTAGTCCTCCTTCGCCTTCGCGATCCCCTCCACCAGCTTCTGCTCGACCACCAGCAGCTCCGGCAGCGCCTCGATCCCGTGGAGCTGTTGCAGCAAGGTCAGCATCATCGGGCTCAGCGCCTTCGGATCGCAGCCGAAGGCATCACCATCGAAATTTTCCTCCGGCTTCGGATCTTCGATACCCGGCGCGGCCTTCCTTGAGAAATCGATCGCTAACAAGCGGCTGCGGAGTGCCTTGATCAACCCGTCACGATTCTTGTCCACCAGCGCCTGATTCGACTTCGAAAGACTCGCTCCCGCGAAATCCGTGATCTGGAAAAGCTGATAAGGAATGTCCGAAGGCGCGGTCATCACGTCACAAACCTGCGAATACGACCCCGGCCGGGAAATGACCTGATCGAGCAATTTCTCCGCGCTGAGCTCCTCCGCATGCAAGTGGACGGAACACGCAATCAGACAGCAGGCGGAAAGGATTTTCACGCCATCAGACAACGGAGATCAGCGCGTTCGGTCAAGGTGGGACTTGAGTGGGTGCCTGGAGTGGCGACATTTCTGTCGCCATAACCCCGCACGTAGCTTGGGACGCGAATGTCCTCGCTCCGAAAAGCCCTCCATTGACGCCCCACCTCGCGTCTGCGATGAATGGATCATGCGGCCATCCTCACCATCTCCCTGTCCGCTGCTGTGCTTACCGAATGGCCTTCACAAACGCCATCTCCGACCATCTCGGGGCGCTGGTTTCAGGGGAGTAAAATACTACGGCTACCGCTATCACTCTTGTGTCCGGACGGGCAAATCGGACAAAAATGTTACCATGTAAGGCCTAGCACCTTTCAATAAAATGAATAAAATTAAACACAAATGCGAGTTCCTTATTTTGGTATCATTTCTATTAATGTCCTCTCCCTTGGTATGGGGAGAGCCTGTCATTGATTCCCCTGTTAAGGAAAACCGAATTACTGATTTCAGCGAAGAAGAGCTAAAGGAAATGCGGACTAGGGCGATCTCAGGTGATGGGGCTGCAGCAAATAGAATTTTTTTGTATTATATGTCCACAACAAAAACTGGAGCAGAAGGGCTTGAGTGGTTAATAATTGCGGTTAGAAATAAACATCCAGAGGCGCTGCAATCATTTAAGAATCTTAAAAAACAAGGTGTTATTGATACTTGGCTGAAAATGTTAGATCAATAAATGGGTTCACTCGGCGGATTCAAACGGCCAGAACTCATGAGGACAGACAAAACAACTCAAACTGTAGGCAAATTGAGCACCATCTTGTTTGGCGTATTCTTTTCTGTAGTATTTACCGTAATTTGGTTCTTGCCAATTCTTCGCAATCTACCTTTTGGAGAAGATTCTCCTACCGCATGTGGCGCACCTCTAGGCTTTTTTATTGGTTGTTCTTTAGCGAGAAGATTTTTGTCTAAACCTTTGGTTTGTAGGACTCTAATTGGTTTGGGTGCTCTGATATCGTTGATATCCGGCGTCTGTTTTTTTCACCACTATTCATCGATAAAGAATTCTCAAGAATTCCAGGGTGTGTATCATCTTCTAGGATGCGTAGCTTATCTAGCATTTCTTATAGGCGGTTTTGCACTATTTCTTTCTGCGTCTCTCCAAATTTATCGCCATTGGAGATCATGTGAATGATTGGTAAACTCATGAGGACAGACAAAATGTCCGAGTCCACCCGAACCAGTCAGTCACGAAAGGAAACAACTGAGGGCCTGATCGCAAAGGCCGATGCCCTGACGATCTACTCCATGTGATGTCGCAACAGGCATCCCACTCCGCCATGTTCCTGAAGGAGCTCATCTCCCTCGCAGACTTCAATCGGCAGATCCCGCGCGGCGGCGAGTCGGACGAGTTCTTCGCGATCCGCGGTGTGGAGTTCCTCGGAGATCACCAGCTCCGCCGCCGCTCCGGTCTCGAGCGCGCGGCGGCAGGGATGAATGCCCACGACGGCCAGTCCACGGCGGCGCACTTGATCATGCAGGCGCTGCACCGTGTTCCGGCTTTCCTGCTGCTCGAACTGGATGAATTTCTGCAGGGCCGCCTCCAGCAGCGGAGAATGATCGAGCTGATTGGGAACCTGGAAAATCGAGGCCGCCACACGTGATTGCAAATGGTCAGGCAACTGATCGCGCAAGGCACTGATCTGGCGCGGATGGCCCGCCAGAATTAGATGGTTCAGGCCACGTCTGGCCACGAGATTACTGATGATCCTGACCTTTTCCGTGATGAAACTCTGATGATCCTCCAGGCGGCGCTGATGATAGTGCTCACGGCTGAACTGGCCCCCGAGGTGGGCATCGGATATTGGACGATTCGTCAGGATCTCCTGACTGACCGAGCCAAGTGTCATCTCGATGATGCGACCATGATCCTCACCACAGATCACCAGCACGAAGCGATGAAAGCGGTCCTTCATCTGGATCAGGGGGAAAATGGCGGGGAGCTTGGAAACCTCGAAATGGGTGTCGATCGGGATGGACAAGGGATGATCCAGCGAGAAGGGATGTTTCCCGCAACGGCTGAAGACCGCGAGCCCCTGGAGGTCGGGCTTGGCTCGATCCAGGGCAGTGAGCACTTCCTGACGCGACGCATCAAAGCTCTGTCGTTCATCGCGGAGCAAGGTGCCACGAGCCGCAGCGGCCCAGAGGCAGAATGACGAGATGAGGTCCAATTTCGGCTGACGGAGATCGAAGTAGGCGCTGATCACCGAAGAGGAGGATTCGGGCAGATCCGCCAAGGTCGTGATGCTGCGACGCATGGCCAGCATGCTGTTCTCGGCGGGCGTCTGGTTTGGAAGAGGATTCATGACGAGCGAATGATATCGATCTGCGTAAAATCACCCGGTGGAAAGTTGGCTGAATTTTCCAGTGCTCTCTGCCCTCCGTTAGGAAGGCAATACCGCTCTTCTGTTGAGTAACCGAGTCGGTCACGCTCCCCATCAACTCCGTTCCGAAAACATCCCCTTCCAGACCTTCAGCGACTCCCTGATCTCCGCCTCCTCGCGGGTGGGGCTGAGTTCCCAGACGAGCGGGCAGGTGGCAGGGAAATGTTTCAGCAGCTCGGTGTAATCCAGCTCGCCGGTGAAAGGCGTGCGGTGATCTCTGGCAGGCCATTGGACATCGTGGACATGGCCGCCAATGAGGTGTGGGGAAATCGTTTCCAGCCACTGCCCGTGATCGAGGAGGCCGAGGTTGTGCTTGAGCTGGACGTGGCCGAAGTCATGCCAATAGCCGACCGCCGGGTGGTCCTTGAAATGCGCCTGGAGCTTCACCATTTCCCGCTCGGTCGGCATGTCCTCGAAGCGCGACCTTGATTCCACCGCGAGCTTCACGCCGAGTTCGGTTGCCTTTTCCGCGATCGTTTCCAGAGCCTCCATCGCCCGGTGGAAATACAGCGGCGCGATCTTTTCCCGCGCCTTCACGAAGGCGATCTTATCCTTCGCGTGCTCCACGCCGAGGCGACCTCCGGAAGCCACCCGCGAGGTGAGCGGCTTGGTCCATTTCGAGGATCTCATCGGCACCGAGCCCATGTGCAGGACCAGGTAGCGGGCCTGGAATTCCGCCGCAATTTCGAGGGTCTTCAGCGTCATCTCCATCGCCCGCTGGCGGTCTCCCGGGCGGTGGGAGGTGAACTCGTAGGCGTCCGGCGCATCGATCATCACCTCGACGGGAGCGGGGAAATAGTTGTGCACTCCGGAGCAGGTGAAGAGCCCGCGTGCATACGCTTTCCGGATGCCGGGCAGCTTCGCGATGGTCATACCGTGCGAGAGCTCGATGTTCGTGAAACCTAGGTTCACGATTTCCTCAATCATCGGCTCGCCATCGCCGTGGCGGCTGTTGTTCCAGCAGGTGGAGAAGGCGAGCATGGTTCGGACAGTCGGCGTTGGCAGAGGGAAGCCACGAAATCAGGTGGCTGCGATCTTTTTCGAGTGCTTGCCGCGTCGCGGAGTTTCGCTAGATTTCCCGAATGAGCAGCCGCAGATCCAAAAAACGCCAGGGCACCCGCAGCCGTCAATGGCTCGGCCGGGTCGCCGCCGTGATCGCGATCGGCGTCTTCGTCCTGCTGGTGGCGGGCTACGTGGGCGTCCGGAAATACCTGCACAGCGAGGGCTTCCGTCGCCTGCTGTCCGAGGAAGCCAGCCGCACGCTCGGGATCTCCGGCACCTTTTCCTCGTTCCGCTGGGACGGTCTCCAGGTCGATACGCCGTCCTTCGAGGCCAGCGGCGACGGAAAGATCCAGTCCATCAGCGCCGACAACCTCCACACCGAAATCGGCCTCTCAAAGGTGACCCGCGGGACTTGGCAGCTCCGGGGCTCGAACGTCGGTCGCATCGAGGCGACCCTCGATGCCCGCAGCGGCGCGAACGAACTCCCA
Organism: Luteolibacter sp.; assembly: GCA_031419215.1. Classification (GTDB taxonomy): domain Bacteria; phylum Verrucomicrobiota; class Verrucomicrobiia; order Verrucomicrobiales; family Akkermansiaceae; genus Luteolibacter. The sequence continues at coordinate 13,595 of JANOKL010000021.1, forward strand.
CCCTCGGTCCCGACTGCGCCCGGCCCGAATTCCGAGGCGAAGAAAAACGGCTGGCTGCCCTCCGAGGTCGATCTCGACGGTCTGACGATCCAGTCGATGACCGTCCGCGCGCTGATGAACAGCGGCACCGCCTCGATCTCCAACATGCGGGTGCAGGTCAATCAGGCGGAAACCAGGAACGCCTATCGCGCGACAGTTGACGGCGGTCGAGTGGCGCTGCCTTGGAAGATGGTTCCGGCAGTGGAACTGGACCGCGTGAAACTCCGCTATCAGGACGACCAGGTCTTCATTACCGACGCCACGGCCAGCATCGCAGGCAGTGGTCGCCTGCAAGCCGATGGCGAATGGACCAAGTCCAGCGGCAGCTACACGCTGCAAGGCACCCTGAGCGACGTCCCCTGCGCCGACCTGCTGAACGACGACTGGGCCAAGCGTCTCACTGGAAAAGTCGACTCCACCTTCACCGTCACCAGCCGTGGCAGCGGCCCCAACCTTGAGGGTCGGCTCACCATCAAGGATGGTGTTCTAACAGCCCTGCCGGTGCTCGATTCATTGGCAGCCTACGCAGACACCCGACGCTTCCGCGTGCTTTCGCTCAGCGAGGCGGAGACCGACTGGAAATGGGAAAACGGCATCATCACGCTCAGCCATCTGATCCTCGCCACCGAGGGCCTGATCCGTCTGGAGGGTCTGCTGGTCATCGGGAAAAACGGCGAGCTCGATGGCAGTTTCCGCCTCGGCCTGGCACCCGGCACGCTGGCCAACATTCCCGGCGCGGAGACCGATGTTTTCCTCCCCGGAGAAAAAGGCCTGCTGTGGTCGCCGCTGCGCATCACCGGCACGCTCAAGGACCCGAAGGAGGATCTAACAGACCGCCTGATCGCGGCGGCCGGGCTGCGCATGTTCGATGTCCTGCCGGAAACCGGTGAGAAGGTGCTGAAGTTCACCCGCTCGGTGCTCGGAGAGACGCCGAATGAGGCCATCGGAAAAGGCGTCGACGTTCTCGGCAAGGGCATTGAGGTGATCGACAAGGCTGGCGATGTGGTCGAGGGCGTCACCGGAGTGATCGATGGCTTTTTCGGACGCGCGCCGGTCAAGCCCCCGCCGGTGCCGCCGGTGCCACCTGTGCAGGTGCCGCAGGACCAGCTTCCGCCGAAGTGAATCCGGCGCTGACTGAATCCTTTACGAATCCAAGCTGATGGGAATGATCCGAAGCTCTGCCGCCTCAGATAACCCATGAGCTCCACATCTTCCCCGCAGCCGGAAATCCGTCGTCTGCGCGATCTTTCCCCGCAACAAGTCCGCTCCGGGGCCGCCGCTTGGCTGGGCTGGCTGTTCGACGGATTGGACATGCATCTCTACACGCTGGTCGCCACGGCCTTCGTCGCGCAGCTCCTGATGAAGGAGGAGGGTGATTCGGATGTCGCACAAAAGGCCTCGATCATCCAAGCGGCCTTCCTCGTCGGCTGGGCGGTTGGCGGTGCATTCTTCGGACGCGTGGCGGATCTGATCGGCCGCAGCCGGGCGCTGGTGCTCACCATCCTGACCTATGCCTGTTTCACCGGGCTGTCCTTCTTCGCGACCGAATGGTGGCACCTGCTGGCGTTCCGTTTCCTCGCCGCACTGGGCATCGGAGGTGAATGGGCGGTGGGTGCCTCGCTGCTTTCAGAAACCTGGCCGAAGAAATGGCGACCCTGGATCGCGGCGACCCTGCAAAGCGCGGTCAACTGCGGCGTCCTTCTCGCCTGCCTTTCCGGCGCCCTGTTGAAAGGTCAGCCGCCGCAGTGGATCTTCCTCGTCGGGGTGCTGCCGGCCTTCATCACGCTCTGGATTCGACGCGCCGTGCCGGAGACCGAGGAATGGACCGAGGCCAGAAAGGGTCAGCCCGCGCCAAAAATTCGTGAGCTGTTCGGCCCCGGCGTGCGGAGCATCACGCTGAAGGTCATGCTCATCTGCGCCGTGTCGCTTACCGCGCACTGGAGCTTCATGTTCTGGCAGCAGAGCTACATTCGTGGCCTCGACGAAGTGGGCACGCTGAAGGCCGACAAGGACCACGCCACCGTGATGGCGCTGCTTTGGGTCATGGTCGGCTCGTTACTCGGAAATTTCATCGCAGGTGGACTCGCGAAACTCATGGGCTACGGCAAGGCCATCTCGCTCCTGCTCGCGCTCTATTTCGTATCGATGTGGATCACCTTTTCCAGCGTCCACAGCCTGTCCGTGACTTATGTCCTTTTCGCCCTCATCGGCGTCACGCAGGGCTGTTTCGGCCTGTTCACGATGTGCCTGCCACCGCTGTTTCCCGTGCTACTGAGAAGCACCGGCGCGGGTTTCTGCTACAACATCGGCCGCATCCTCTCGGCGGCGGGCGTGGTGTTCTTCGGAATCTACAACAAGGTCCAGGGCGACTTCGCCAGCGTCCTCCTCACCGCCTCCTATCTCTTCATTCCGGCCGCGATCTTCGCGCTGATGCTGCCCAAGGCGGAGGATGAGGCCTGAGGCTCACTTCACCGTGAACTTCCGACCGCGACCGCTTTCCCAGGTGTCCCTCAGGCTCTTGTAAAGCGCGTCGAGCTCGGCCTGGCTTTGGAGACGGAATTCCACGGTCTTCGCGTGGGTCGTCTCCGGATACTTCTTCACCACCATGTTGGCCGAATCATTTCCGGTCCGCTTGCCGACTTGTTCGACGACTTGCTTGCCGCGTTCCAGCACCTGACCCACGCCAGTGCCCGGGGCGCTCGGGGGCTCGATGTAGTAAAAGCGCGCCAGTGCCTGTCCGGAGGTATCGACCGTCACCTCGTGCACCACCAAGGCGGCGTCGAGCATGTAGGTCTGCACGCTGATCGAGGAAATGCGGTCAATAGCCACCATGTAGTGACCGCCCGGGACGCTCGCCTGCCAGAAGCGGCGCGGACCATCGCTCTCTCCGGAATTCTGTTGCGCAGCATTGGGATCAGTCGCCGGAGTCTGCGCTCCGAGCGGTGAAAGGGTCAGGACGAACAAGGCGGCAAGTGGTGCGAGGGCTTTCATCGTGATGCAAACCCTGACACAGCCGAATGGTTTTGGCCAGAACTGCGAATCATGCTTTGGAAAACTTGAGTATTGAGTCCTGCGAAACAAAGCCACATGCTTTTCGCATGGTGCAATTCCGTCCCAATGTGGCGGCCCTCATGACCCGCTCGGATGGTCGTCTGTTGATCTGCGAGCGCTCGACGGTCAAGGGCTCGTGGCAATTCCCCCAAGGTGGCGTCGACTTCGGCGAGTCGCTGGAGGAGGCCTTGTTCCGCGAGGTGCGTGAGGAGGTTGGGCTTCTGGCGGAGCACTACGACGTCCTAAAAAAAGTCGATGGCTACCGCTATTTGTATCCGGAAGAGGTGCGGGCGAAAAAGATCCGCAAGCACGGCTTCCACGGCCAGGCCCAGACCTACTACCTCTGCCAACTGAAGCCCAACGCACCTGAAGTGAACGTCAACCAACGGCCACGCGAATTTTCCGCTTACCGCTGGATCGAGCCGACGGAGTTCGATCTCGACTGGCTGCCAGTTTTCAAACGCGACGTCTATCGGCAGGTGATGCGCGACTTCTTCGGCATCCAGCTCTGAGCGCGACACCTTTCCGAGGACGCAAAGCTCGGGTGTATGGCAGGCCGTGTGATTTGCACAGCTGCGGAATACAGGGGTGCTATTTGCAACAGTCACGCCTGTGGCTGCCTTGAGGGAAGCCCCGGAACAGAAGGGTTGGCGGGGGCCTAACAACTGGCACATGAGGTGCAAAAGTAGTTCAGCCCTCCAACCCATGAAGCTCTCTCCCACCCATTTGAAGCGTTACAAGGACGTCGCCCTCCTTTTCTACAAGTATGCGAACGCAGATATCATCCAACAAGGCGGGTTCAGCGAAGGAATGGGCGATGCGACACCGGAGCAAAAAGAGGAAGCCTCCGACCTCGCCCGCGACCTTGAAAAACTCGGCCCCACTTTCATCAAGATCGGCCAACTGTTGTCCACCCGGTCTGATTTGCTTCCGCCCATCTATTTGGAAGCGCTGAGCCGCCTGCAGGACAAGGTGGAGCCGGTTCCCTACGAGGAAATCGAGAAAATCGTCCAGGAACAGCTCGGCGTCAGGATCTCCAAGGCCTTTGAGAATTTCGAGAAAACGCCCCTGGGCGCAGCGTCCCTCGGCCAGGTTCATCTCGCCACCTTGCGGGGAGGACGAGTGGTTGCGGTCAAGGTGCAGCGCCCCGGCATCCGACAGCAGATCGTTGACGATCTGAACAGCCTCGCGGAGATCGCGGAGTTCCTCGATGCCCATACCGATTTAGGGAGGCGGTATGAAATTTCCCGCATTCTCGAGCAGTTCCGCACCAGCCTGATGCGGGAGTTGGATTACCAGAAGGAGGCCCTGCATCTCCGCGAACTGCGCGACAATCTCAAGGAGTTCAAACGGCTCCACATCCCCGAGGTGGTTCCGGATTATTCGACCTCGCAGATGCTGACGATGGACTACCTCGCAGGCACGAAGATCACCTCGCTTTCCGGAGCGGTGATCGTGGAACTCGATGGCGACGCCCTGGCCGAAGAACTATTCCGCGCCTACCTGAAGCAAATCCTGGTGGATGGCTTTTTTCATGCCGACCCTCATCCCGGCAATCTGCTGCTCACGCCGGAACGTGATATCGCAATCCTCGATCTCGGCATGATCGGCCGCTTGAACCAGAGAATCCGCGACCAACTCGTCCACCTTCTGGCAGGCATCAGCAGTGGCGACGGACTCCAGACGGCGGAAGCTGCGATGAGGATCGGCTCACCTCGCGAGCTGGAAATTGATCGGCCTCTCTTCATCAATGCCATCGAGGAAATCGTGGGCTCCGCCAAGAGCCAGAGCATCAGCGAACTTCAAGTCGGTGCCGTGGTGATGCTGGTGATGCAGGCCTGTGCTACCGCAGGAATCCGAATTCCATCGGAGATCAGCCTGCTCGGAAAAACCCTACTGAATCTCGACCGCGTGGGAATCGCACTCGCTCCCAACTTTGATCCAAATGAATGCATCCGCCGTCAGATGACCCAGATCACCCAGGCGCGTGTGAGGGACTCCCTGACCTCCGCCAACATCCTGGGTGCCCTCAGTGAAGCGAAAGATTTCATCGGACAGCTTCCCTCCCGCATGAACCGGATCCTTGAAATGTTCGCGGACAACAAGATCCGCGTAAAGGTGGATTCCATCGATGAGCACAAGCTTATCCAAGGCCTGCAAAAGGTCGCCAACCGGGTGACCACGGGCCTGATCCTGGCGGCGTTCATCATGGGTTCGTCCATGCTGGCCCGGGTCGAAACGAGCTTCAGGATTCTCGGTTACCCCGGACTGGCGATGGTGTTTTTTCTCATCGGCGTGATCGGATCCACGTGGCTGATGATCCAGATTTACTTCAAGGATGAATGACCGAAACCCTTGATAATTTGGAAAACTTTACGATTGCCAGATTCGTATTTCCCCCTTATTTCTTTCGCATCCTCGTAGCGGGGAAGGTTCATCAGCAGGTGTCCGGGGGGAGATCTGATGGTGGTTGACCTCTACCGTTTATCTGGGGGGATAGTATTGAGGCGCGGATCTGTTCGTCAGGTCTGCGCCTCGTTCTTTTCCAGCGATCGGCCTTAGCGGAACTTCAGCGGCAAGGCCTTCGTCAGGGCTTCCAGCACGCCTTGATGCGCGGCGTCGACCTCCTCGGCCTTCAGCGTGCGATCCTCAGCGCGGTAGACGAAGCGGTAGGCCACGGACTTGCGGTCAGCGGGCAGCTTCTCGCCAGTCGGATCGATGAAGAGGTCGAAGCAATCGAAGGAGACCAGTAGCGGCTGCTGGACGGCTGCGACCGCTTTCTCGATCTCAAGATTGGCCGTGATGGCAGGGAGGTCCATCGCGGCGTCGCGCGAGGAACCAGGGAACTGCGGCAACGGCTCGGCATGGGCGATTCCACTGCGCAGCTTGCGGAGTTTCGAGAGATCAAGCTCGGCCACAAACACCGCGCCACCGAGGTCGAGTTCACGCTCGCGGGACGGCATGAGCCGGGCGAAGACGCCTATCCCCTGCCCGTCTGCCTGGATTTCAGCTCCGAGGGCGAAACCGGGACGATCCTTGGGAACCAACTGGATTTTTGAAGATGGCAGCAACGCGGCGATGATGGCTTTGAGGTCGTAAAGGTCCGCCACGCGATCGGTTTGCGACCAACCCGCCGCCGTGACAGGGCCGGAAAGCACGAGCGCGAGCGAGTCGCTTTCAAGGTCCTTCGCCTTGCCGCCGCCTTGATTGCGGAAGACTCGACCGAGTTCGAAGAATCGCAGCGACTTGGTGCCGAGACGGATGTTGCGCGCCGCAGTGGCGACGAGCCCCGGCACGATGCTCGGGCGCATGACGGCGTGGTCCTCGCTGAGCGGAAGCTTCACGCGGATGACATCGCCTTCCTGCATCGGACGGAGGGTGAGCGCATCGGCCAACTGGGCGTCCGAGATGAGCTTGATCGTCTGGGACTCGTGGAAGCCGAGCGACGCCAGGCTGCGGCGGATCGCCATGTCGGCATCGTAGGCGGAATCGACCGGTGAGGTCGGAACGAAGGTGCCGCTGAAGCGCGAGGGGACCTGGTCGAGCCCGTGCACTCGGGCGATTTCCTCAACGAGGTCGATGTGGCGCTGGAGATCGGCGCGGAACGAGGGCACGTCCCATTTGCCATCGGCGAGCTTCGAAAGCCCGAGACGGCTGAGGATTTCCTCGGCGGCTGTTAGAGAAATCGAGCCGCCCATGAGCTGGTCGAGCTTCCTGGCGTCGAGAACGACGGGCTGAGTGAGGACGGGCGCCTCACCTGCGGCCAGGGTGCTGGCCTCAGCGGAGCCTCCGGCAAGTTCAAGGATGAGCTTCACCGCGAAAGCGGAAGCAGGAAGGACTCCAGCGGGATCGACCCCGCGCTCGAAGCGATAGGAGGAGTCCGAGGACAAGGCCGTGCGCCGTGAGGTGCGGCGGATGCCTTGCGGCGTGAAGTACGCCGATTCCAGTAGAATGTCGGTGGTGCTTTCCGTGACGCCGCTGGTCTGGCCACCCATGACGCCGGCGAGTGCGAGCGCAGCTCCGGAGGCATCGGAAATGACGAGGTCGTCGACAACGAGAACATGCTCGGATTCATCGAGTGCGACGAAGGTTTCTCCTTCAGCGGCCGTGCGCACCACAATACCACCGCTGAGCTTCGCGGCATCGAAGGCGTGAAGCGGCTGGCCGAGTTCGTGGAGGACGTAGTTGGTGACGTCGACGATGTTGTTGATCGGACGCAGGCCGATGGATTCGAGCCGCTGCTTGAGCCATGCAGGGGATTCCTTGACAGTGACTCCGGAGATTCGAACAGCGGTGTAGAGCGGGCAGGCTTCTGGCGCATCAAGGCGGATCTGACTCGTGGGCGAGACGCCGACACTCCTTGAGGGGATTTCCAACGGGAGGAATGGCGTCTTCAGAAGAGTCGCGAGCTCACGGCCCATGCCTCGATGGCTGAGAAGGTCCGGACGGTTTGGAGTGACTTCGAGTTCAAGCAGCACATCCGATTCGAACAGCTCCTTCACCGGGCGACCGATCGGGGAATCTTCCGGGAGAATCAGCAGGCCATCCTCACCGGGCGGCAGGCCGATCTCGGTGGACGAACAAAGCATGCCCTTCGATTCCACACTGCGCATCTTGGTCTCCCCGATCGTGAATCCACCTGGCAGTTCGGCCCCAGGCAGGGCGCATGGCACCTTGTCCCCAACCTTGTAGTTCTTCGCGCCGCAAACGATCTGGCGCAGCGAGCCTTCACCGGCATCGACCTGCGTGACCTTCAATCGGTCCGCATTCGGGTGCTGCACGGCCTCCATGATCTGCGCGACCACGATCTTGTCGGAAGCGATCCCCTTGACCTGGATGCCTTCCACTTCGACGCCCGCGAAGGTGAAAAGATTGTCGATTTCCTGGATCGATTTGCCGGCAAGATCAAGGTGCGTAGCCAGCCAGTTGAGAGAGACGTTCATGGGAAGAGGATTGGGGATCGGAGATTGGAGATCGGGGATAAATGAGGAAGAAGTTGCAGTCAGCGATCCTCGTTGTGGTGGGTTTCCACACCACGGGTGAAGAGATAGATGGATTTCGAGAGCTGGTTCAGGCGTTCATGAAGAGAGTGAAAAAGCTCTTCGTCTTGGAAGGATTCAGTTTCGAAAAGGGTTTCCAGATGATCGATTGTTTCAAGCGTCGACCCGTAGGCATAGTCCAGAAATCGGATGTATTCCGGCTTGTGACGACGGCGACCGTAGCCCTCGACGATATTGGATTTCACGGACTTCATGCTCCGTCGGATCTGGCTGCCCTCCTCATAGAGCTCGTGCTTCGGCAACGAAACCATGGTCATGCGATGAATCTCGATCACCAGCTCCCGGGCCAGTATCCAGATTCTCAGCTTTTTGTAACCTAGGGAGTCTGAATCCATCTTCTTCCATCTACGATCTCCTATCCCCGATCGCTTTCTCAAGCGAACTGCTTGAGAAAGCGCGCGTCATTCTCAATGAGCAAGCGGATGTCCTTGATGCCCCAGCGGATCATGGAAAGACGGTCGAGGCCCATACCGAAGGCGAAGCCGGTGACCTTTTCCGGATCGAAAAGGTCGTCCTTGCGGGACTTATTGATGGCCTCGAAGACGGCCGGATCGACCATGCCGCAGCCGGCGACCTCGATCCAACGCGGCTCGTGGCCCTTGACCTTGAGTTTCACGTCGATCTCGAAGCTCGGCTCGGTGAATGGGAAGAAGTGCGGGCGGAAACGCAGCTCGGTGTCGGAGCCGAAGAGTTCACGGAAGAAATACTCCAGCGTGCCCTTGAGATCCGGCAGCGAGACATCCTCGGCGACGTAGAGGCCCTCGAGCTGGTTGAAGACCGAAAGGTGGGTGGCGTCGATCTCGTCGCGACGATACGCCGAGCCCGGCGCGATGATCCGGATCGGCGGCTTCTGGGTTTCCATCGTCCGGACCTGCACGGTCGAGGTGTGGGTGCGGAGGAGTTTCCCGGAGTCGAAATAGAAGGTGTCCTTTTCATTCCGCGCCGGGTGGTCGGCGGGCGTGTTGAGGGCATCGAAGCAATGGAACTCGTCCTCGATCTCGGGTCCCTCGGCGAGCGCGAAGCCCATCCGGCGGAGAATCCCGATCGCCTGATCGCGGAGGATCGTCAGCGGGTGCAGTGAGCCGGTTGGAACGGAACGCGAGGGAAGCGTGAGGTCGATCCCGGCGAGCGCGGCTTGGTCGGCGATGTTGCGAAGAACGGCCTGCTTTTCCTCAAGCGCGGAGGTAATCGCGCTGCGTGCGGCATTCAGGAGCTGGCCGACGGCGGCCTTGTCCTCCTTCGGCACGTCCTTGATGCCGGCCGAGGCCAGCGTGAGGGTGCCTTTTTTTCCGAGCACGGCGACGCGCGCATCATCGAGCGCGCGTTCGTTGTCGGCGGCGGCGATCGCGGCCAAGGCCTCGGACTGGATGGAATCGATTTGCTCCTTCATGGGAAAAACGGAACGCCGGGATAGCGGGAACTTTCCCCAAGGTCAAAGCCCGTTCGGCCCGAAATTCCCCAAAAGCGCCCTATTTCCAGCCGCTTGCCAATTTCTAGCGCCTCTCCGGCAAGCGTGATAAGTTCCGAACATGCTGCGTGGCCCCCTTCTTGCTCTTCTAGCAATGCTCCTTGCTGCCAGAGCCGAATCCCCGGCCATGAAACTGCCGGAGGACCTTGATGAAAAGCGCCGCGCGCTCGTCGAAGTCTCCCTGAAGGAATCCGAAGCCCACCCCGGCCTGCCCTATAAGTTCGCCGGAGCCTCCCCTGAGGACGGAGGGATGGACTGCTCGGGCGCTGTCTTCTATCTGCTGGGAAAAGTCGGTATTGACCCGCCAAGGTCGGCTGAAAGCCAGTTTCGCTGGGTGCTGGACTCGGGAAATCTGACCCGTGTGCCCGACGACGCACTGACCCTCGACCACCCAGCCTTTGCCAAACTGAAGCCCGGCGACCTGCTTTTTTGGGCTCCCACCGGCGAGGACGCCCGCATCAGCCACGTGCAGCTCTTCCTCGGATTCGAGGAAAAAGGCCACCACCCGATCATGGCCGGAGCCAGCGACGGACGCTCCTATCGCGGCGTGAAAAAGAACGGCTTCGGCCTCGTGGATTTCCGCATTCCGAAGGCGGATTCCCCCAAACGCCTCATCGGCTACGGCCCGCCCGTCTGGCCCGCGGCCAAGAAAGCGCCCAAGCCCTGACGGCAAAGCGTGACGAGCGCCGCCCGCGATGCTGGAATCCCGGTGATGTCCTCCCCGCGACCGCTCCTCCGCCATTCACAACTGCCGCTGATCCGCACCGGCACCTCGCCCGTGTTCGAGTTCCTGCCTAACGGCACGCTCCACGCCGTTCGCGCGAACAACATCCTTCTCAATCTCATCCTCGGCTGCCCGGTCGGCGGATCGTTGCACCGGATCGCGCTCTCGGTGTTCGACGGCACCACGCACCGCCCGATCCTCCTCGCAGGCCCCGGCAGCGAGGCGAAATTTTCCGCCGATGCCACCTCCGCCTGTTGGGATCTCGACTCCGCTGCACTGAAAGCCCGCGCCATCCTCCAGCCCTTCGATGGCGGCTGGTCGGTCGAAATTTCCCTCACCAACACCGGCCTCAAGCCCCTCAGCATCGAGGCCGTCCACGGGCTCGATCTCAGCCTCACCACCCAGTTCGCCGCGCGGCTGAACGAGTCCTACGCCAGCCAGTACATCGACCACCGCGACCTGCCGGATGAAACCCTGCTGCGCGCCGTGGCCTCGCGACAGAACCTCCCGGTCGATGGAAAACACCCCTGGCTGATCCAGTCATGGATCGAAGGCACCGACGGCTTCACCACCGATGGCAGCGAGTTCTTCGGCCGACCGCTCGAACGCGAGAACGGACCCGTCGCGCTACTGGATCCACCGTACCCCGGTCGAGTGCTTCAGGACGAGTCCGCCTACGTCGCACTCTTTTCCACTCCGCTCGAACTCGCACCCGGCGCCACCGGCAGCCGCACCTACATCGCCGTCTTCCGCGATCACCACCCGGAGGCCAGCCACGCCGCCGATGTGGAAATCCTCCACACCGCGATCAAGGCCCTCTCTCCCGCCATCGCTCCGACAGCCGACGCCCACCCCAGCCCGGCCGCCACCAACATCGTCCACGGCAAGTCCCCGACCGAGCCCGAGCTCCGCGCCTGGTTCCAGAGCGAGTGGACCGCCGTCGAACATCTTGGCGGCAGTATCGCGTGTTTCTTCCACGGACCGGACCGCGAGCATGTCGTCTCGAAATCCAAGGAAGCCCACCTCGCCCGACCTCACGCGCTCATCCTGCGCAGCGGCTCGGCGGTCGATGGAGCGGGCGACGTGCTCGACACCACCTGCCACATGAACGGCGTGTTCCAGAGCCTGATGTCGGTCGGCCACCCCAGCTTCCACCGCCTGCTCAGCCCGGTGCGGGAACGACTCGGCCTGCTCGGGGCTTCGGGCCAGCGCATCGGCTTCCGCACATCGGAAGGCATCACCTGGCTCGGCATCCCCTCGACCTTCGCGATGTCTCTAACAGCCTGCCGTTGGATCTATCGCCTGGAGAACCACATCATCAAGGTCATCACTCGCGTTTCCACCGAGTCGCCGGAAGCCACCACCACCATCCGCCTGATCGAAGGTGAGCCGCTGGAGTTCGTCATCAGCCACGGCCTCGTCGGCGGGGAACGCGAGGGCGAGGAAGACGCCACACTCACCTTCGATGGCACCCGCGCCACGATCGAAGCCGGTCCCGACTCGCTCGCGAAAAAGCATTTCCCCGAGGCCCGCTTCACCGTCGAGCCCACCGATCCCTCGCTCATCGCCCGAGTCGGCGGCTCGGAGCTGCTCGGTTTCGAGCATGCTGCGACTACGCACCTCGTTTATGAAACCAAGCCCGCCATCGGCCTCGCGCTGAAGCTTTCCGGCTCCACGCGCCCCCTGACTGACGTAGTTGGAAAGCCGGTCTGGTCTGCGGCCACCTCCGCGCTTCGTGTTTCCGCTGCAGGTGAAGCGACCGTCGATCACCTCGACTCGATCCTGCCCTGGTTCATCCACAACGGCATCATCCACTACAGCGTCCCCCACGGCCTTGAGCAATGGAACGGCGGAGCCTGGGGCGTGCGCGATGTCACTCAGGGTTCGGTGGAGTTGCTCCTATCCATCGACCGCCCCGACATCGTCCGTGCCACCGTTGCCGATGTCTTCCTCCACCAATACGATGGCAGCGGCGATTGGCCGCAGTGGTACATGCTCGCGCCCTTCGGCTGGATCCAGCAGCGCCACAGCCATGGCGACATCCCGCTTTGGCCGCTCAAGGCGCTCTGCGACTACCTCGAAGCCACCTCGGATTTTGCCTTCCTCGACAAGTCCATCGACTGGACCGATGCCAACACCGCCCGTCCGATTGGAAAGCCCTCGTCGATTCTCGATCACGCTGCCGCCGCCGTCGCGTGGATGCGCCAGCAATGTTTCCCCGGCACCGCGTTGCTGAGATATGGCGAAGGCGATTGGGACGACTCCCTCCAACCCGCCCGGCCCGAACTCCGCGAGCGCATGGTCAGCGCCTGGACCGTCGCGCTTTCCTATCAGGTCCTGCGCCGACTGGAGACCTTGGAAAAGCAGTCCGGAAAAACCATCCCCGGCGTCGCAGGATTCGCGGACGCCGTGAAAGAGGACTTCCACCGTTGGCTCCTGCCCGATGGCATCGCCTGCGGATTCTTCGTCTTCGATGACGATGGAAAATCCGGCCGACCGCTTCTCCATCCGGCCGACACCGAGACCGGCATCCACCATCGCCTCCTGCCAATGAAGCGTGCCATCATTTCAGGCCTCTTCACGAAAGAAGAAGCCGTGAAGCACCTCGCCATCATCCGCCAGCACCTGCTCGCCGCCGATGGAGCCCGTCTCATGGATCGACCCACGCAGTATCGCGGTGGTCCGCGCGACATCTTCGAGCGCGCCGAAAGCTCCGCCGCCTTCTCCCGCGAGATCGGCGTCTTCTACACCCACGCCCACCTCCGTTACCTGGAAATGCTCTCCATCCTCGGAGAGGCGGATGCTCTTTGGAAAGGACTCCAGCAGATCAACCCCGTCGGCGTCACCGAGGCAGTGCCTCACGCCCTGCCACGCCAAGCGAACCTGTATTTCAGCAGCTCGGATGCCCAAGTCCACGACCGCTACGAAGCCGCCGAGCGCTACCCTGAAATCGTCGAGGGCAAGGTCCCCGTCGCCGGCGGCTGGCGTCTCTACTCCAGCGGCCCCGGCATCTTCTGCTACCTCGTGAGAAGCCGCATTCTCGGCATCCGCCGACGCTACGATCGCCTCATCCTCGATCCCATCCTCCCCTCCAGCCTGCCGGAAATGACCGCCTCGATCCTCTGGGAAGGCCACAACCTCAAAGTCATCTTCCGCCACGACGCCCCCAGCTCGGAAACCACGATCATCCTGAACGGAACGACCCTCGAAAGCACCCCCTGCACGGAAAACCCCTACCGCACGACAGGCCGCTCACTCGACGTTTCCGCCTTCAATAGCCTCCTCACCCCAGGCCCGAACGTTCTGGAAATCACGCTTCCATAGGACCGCTCTGCGTATACAGCCCATGGAGAAAGTCACCGGCATTGGCGGATTCTTCTTCCGCAGCAAAAATCCCAACGAGCTCAATGATTGGTACGAGCGGAATCTTGGGATTCGCCAATGTCCGCAGGAATATGAAGACGGCTCGTGGTGGCAGGACGAAGGCCCCACCGTGTTCGGAGCCGAACCCGACTCAACAATCTTCGGACGTCCTGAGCAAAGCTGGCGGATCAATTTCCGGGTCAACGATCTCGATGCCATGGTTTCCCAACTCTGCGCGGCCGGAATCGTCGTGAACGTGGAATCAACGATCTATCCGAATGGCCGATTCGCCCATCTAACCGATCCCGAAGGCAACCAAATCGAACTCTGGCAAGCAGGCGGAACCGACTCCGTTCGCCCCAAGGAATAGCCACCGGGCCCTGCCCCTTGGACTGCGTGCAGCCCTGCTGCCGCTTTCCGCCAGCCAGCCTGCTGGCGGTTCAGGCCAAACGACCCCCTTCCACTCAACAGCCATCCCCAGTGAATCTCTCACGTCGTGACAATCGAACGTAAGCGTGGGTTTCAACCCACGGTTCCATGGCTCGAAAGAAATGCGTCGCGTCGCGATGCTTGAACGCCGGGCAGGTTCTTCAAGCCGCTTCGGAAGTCCCACTACCGAATGCCATAGTCCACCGATTCATTCGTCGCGACGCGACTCCGTTCATTTGTCGACGCCCTGTCCGTGGGTTGAAACCCACGGCTACCATCATCCAGTCGCGACGCGACGAAGAACACTCTCCGGAAATCCCCCGATTCATCGACCCCGCAAGAGCGCCCGACGGCAGCAGGCTACCTCCGAAAAGCGGCAGCAAGGCTGCACGCAGTCCAAGGGCTCACGCCTTCAAACAGAAACGCGGGTTTTCAATCCGCTTCTGAGTCCTCGGACCTCGGATGAGAATCCGCGAGGATCAAGCCTACTCATTGGGTTGAGTCTCAGAACTGCCGTCATCGTTCTTGCGTTTGATAGACTTCGAGGGCGCAAGCAAAAGCCCCAGACCCGTGATGACTCCCAAATAAGGAACCAATGTGAGAACTGCAACCCAGCGAGGCCAATCACAATCCCTTAGACGCGGCAGAACGACAAGAACGAGAACCAACGGCATGGACAGAAGAGCCCATAAAACTTTTCTCCAGTCTCCTGAACCCAGCATCGCCATGAACCAAAAATTATGAGCGAATGAGATCACGGCAAATGGCAATCGCGAAAGTCGGTAATCCCTCATCAACCAGCGGCCAGCAGAAGTCCCCCAATGCGATCCAGCAGACTTCGGCGGTTCATAGGGATTCATAATCTTGAACAAAGGAGAATGCGTTCTTCAGAAACGGTGGCGAGCCCAATGACTTTTGACGAATGGATTTCCAACTCTTCCCTTCAATGTTCGATGTTGGACGTTCAATGTTCAACGTTCCACCTCTCCCCCATCCACCCCAACGACTCCTTCGGCGTCCGCACCTGAGTCTTGTAATCCACATGCACCAGGCCGAAGCGCTCCTTATACCCATCCGCCCATTCGAAGTTGTCCATCCAGGACCAGTGGAACCAGCCTTTCATCGGGATGCCTTCGTGGATCGCGCGATGCAGCTCTCTCAAGTAACGCGTCAGGAAGTCGATCCGGAGTGTGTCGTGAACCTTTCCATCGAGCGCCACCCAGTCCATCGACGACAACCCGTTTTCAAAAACATACTGCGGCAACCCATAAACCTCGTGGAAGAAGCGCGCGGCCCAGTAGAGACCCACCGGATGCACCGGCCAACCGAAGGCCGTGCGCGGTTCTCCGGGCGCTCCCTCGACCACGTTTCCATCCGCCGCGATCTCACGGCCGAAGTAATAGTTGAAGCCGTTGAAGTCCACCGGTTGGGAAATTTCCTCCATATCACCATCGCGGATCACCTCGTCGATCACCTGCGGATGCCGCTGCGCCAGTGACTCTGGATAACGCCCCTTGAAGACCGGGTCCATCCACCAGGTGTGACTGAGAAACACGCGACTATCTCCGGTCCACTCCGGTTCCATCGTCGCTTTCCGAGCCGCTTCCACGCTCGCTCCATTTTCCGGGTCCGCCGGGATCGCGATGTAGGCCACATGCGCCATGCCGACCTGTGAGTCCGCCACCATTTCGCGGATCACCGAGGTGGCGCGACCGTGGGTAAGGTTCACGTGATGCACGCAGCGCAGCACCTCCGCTTCTGTTAGAGTCAGCCCCGGCGCATGCACTCCGGCGCGATGGCCGTGACCGAGAAAGATCGCCGGTTCGTTGAAGGTGATCCAGTCCTTCACGCGGTCGCCGAGTTTCGTCGTCACCACCCGCGTGTAGTCGGCGAACCAGTCGGCGATGTCGCGCTCCATCCACCCGCCGCGCTCCTGGATCGCCTGCGGCAGGTCCCAGTGGAACAGCGTCACGAAGGGCCGGATGCCCGCTTCCAGCAAGCCGTCGATCAGTTCGTCATAAAACGCCAGGCCCTTTGCATTCACATGGCCCGTGCCCTCCGGCATCACGCGCGGCCAGGAAACCGAAAGCCTGAACGCCGGCAGTCCCGCCGCCTTCATCAACGCAACGTCATCGCGCCAGCGGTGGTAGAAATCGCAAGCCGTCTCCGGCGTGTGTCCACCGAAAATCTTTCCGGGCTCCCGTGCGAACACATCCCACACAGACTCCCCTTTCCCATCCACCGCCGCCGCGCCTTCGATCTGTGCAGCAGCGGTGGCCGCGCCCCACATGAAATCGTTTGGGAAATCTCCTATCGACATGCGACGAGGCTAGCAGCGGTGGTCGAACGAGCGCAAGGCAGGGACTCGACTTGCGCTCACGCCATGCCGATCTGGCCTGCGGCATTCTGGATCGCCGTGACCACGGCTTGCTGCATTCCGGGCGGTCCGGCGGGGGTGAGCTGCAATAACCTTTCGACTGCCAATCAACCAAAGAAGCCGCACCCCAGCGGACCGCCCGGAGAAAGGTCCCTGCCTACCTGCCCAAGGCAGGGACTCGACCTCCGGGCGGTCCGGCGG
>JANOKL010000022.1:0-4407 GCA_031419215.1 Luteolibacter sp.
CCATTTCATGCTCCATCCGGGCTCCGAGTCCACTGCGGTCGATCCAGGCCAGGGCGCGACGGCTCGCATCGAACTCCACGGGCAGTTTGCTCGTCCTGAAAATCGCGATCGCCCTGTTTGCAGTGACCACGCTCTTTGCCTTCATCACCCTGCCCGTGGAGTTCGATGCGAGCCGTCGCGCCCTGGCCTGGATCGACCGCAGTGGACTCGGAGCCCGGATGGAGCATGAAAAGGCGAAAAACGCCCTGTTCTGGGCCGCCATGACCTACGTGGTCGCCGCCTTGGGCTCGCTGGCGACGCTGATCTATTACATTTCCATGATCAGCGGAAATCGCCGGGATTGAGCTTATATTTCCCAGAGCAGCCTTCATTTTCGAGGCCGGACTTGATCCCAGGTCCGGCCTCGCGTTTTCTCAGCCCTGCCGATGGCCCACGCCTTTTCCTTCGATTCCCTGAACCACGCCCAGCGTGAAGCCGTCGGCGCTCTCGATGGTCCCGTGCTGATCCTCGCCGGAGCGGGCACCGGGAAAACTCGCACCGTCACCTGTCGCATCGCCCACATGCTGGAGAAGGGGATCCCGGCAAAAAACATTCTCGCGGTCACCTTCACCAACAAGGGTGCCGCCGAAATGCGCGAGCGTATCGCTGGCATGGTTTCGAAGAAGGCGGCCGAGGAAATGACCGTCTGTACCTTCCATTCACTCTGCGTGAGGATCCTGCGCGGCGGCATCGACAAGCTCGGCTACAAGAAGAACTTCGCGATCTTCTCCGGCAGCGACCAGACCGGCCTGATGAAGCAGCTCATCATCCGTCAGGGCGGAGCCGAGGAGAAGATCAAGCCCGAGGCCGTGCTTTCGGAAATCTCCAAGGCCAAGAACCAGGGCATCGACCCCGGTGAAGTGGAGAACGATTTCTTTGCCTCCCTCGGTCGCGCCTATCAGAACGAACTCCGCGCCCAGAACGTGGTGGACTTCGATGACCTGCTCGTTCTCGCCGAAAGGCTGCTGCGTGAGCACGCCGACATCCGTGAAATGTTCCGGCAGCAGTTCAAGCGCGTCACGGTCGACGAGTTCCAGGACACCAACTCGCTCCAGATGCAGCTCCTCCAGCAGCTCGTCGGCGCGCCGTATCACGTCTGCGTCGTCGGCGATGACGACCAGTCGATCTACGGCTGGCGCGGCGCGGAGGTGGCGAACATCCTTCAGTTCGAGCGCTTTTTCCCGAATCCCCGCATCATCCGGCTGGAGGAAAACTACCGCTCCACCCTCGCCGTCATCCACACCGCGAACAGCCTGATCCGCCACAACATCGGTCGGCGCGACAAGCTCCTGCGCGCCACCAAGCACGGCGGCCAACCGGTCCGCATCGTGGCGATGCCGGGCGACGAGGAGGAGGCGGAGTTCATTGCCGAGGAAATGCTTGCGGAAAAAGGCACCACCAAGTGCGAGTGGGAGAACTTCGCCATCCTCTTCCGCACCAACGGCCAGAGCCGGAAGCTCGAAGAGGCTCTGCGCGAACGGAAGATCCCGTATCGCATGGTCGGCGCGCAGAGTTTCTACGACCGCAAGGAGGTCCGCGATGTCCTCGCCTACTGCCAGGTCCTCGCCGCGCCCGAGCAGGACGTTTCCCTGCTGCGCATCCTGAATACGCCCAACCGCGGCATCGGCCAGACCACCGCTGTCCTAGCCACCGACTGGAGCCGCTACAACAACCAGAGCGTCTGGGAGGCGCTCTGCGATCCGGCCTTCACCGACGGCATGGGGCCCAAGGCCAGAACCGCCATCGAGGACTTCGTGTCGAAGATCGGCAGCGCCAAGGCCCGGATCGACATCGCCCGTGAAAACCCCGGCGACGTCGTGAAGTCGATGCTCGATGGCATGGACTACATCCCGTGGATGGAGCGCGGCTGCAAGACCGATCAGGAACGCCAACAGCGCGGCGAAGGCATCGCCGAGGTCATCGACCAGCTCCGGAAATACGCCGAAAAAGGCAAGAGCCTCCAGGCCTTTCTCGACAACAGCGCGCTCGCCTCGGACCGCGATGACGACGACATCGAGAAAAAGCAGGGCGCGACCCTGATCACGCTCCACGCTTCAAAGGGCCTCGAATTTCCCATCGTCTATCTCGTCGGCCTGGAGGAGGGCATCCTGCCCCACAAGCGCAGCATCATTGAAGGCACGCGCGATGAGGAACGTCGGCTTCTTTACGTTGGCATCACCCGTGCCCGCGAACAGCTCACCATGACCTACTGCGCCTATCGGACCAAGTGGGGCGAGCGCACGCACTGCCAGTCCAGCAGCTTCATCACCGAGCTCAGTGACGAGCACCTCATCCACACCACCTACGACGAAATCCTCGGAGCCGAGGCCTCGCAGGAGGAACTCGGGAACTTCTTTGGTGGATTGAAGGGCCTGTTGGGAGAGTGAGCGGAGGTGGTTGGTGTGGAATACTCACACCCAGAGCCGTCTCTAGCGGTGCACTTCACGCTTGAACTCAAGCCTCTTCAATTATGGTAGAAATCGCTTCCTTACTGTGGGAGTCAGCACGATCTTCTCGATCTTCTGCCACATCGCGAAATCGCCAAGTAGGACATCTTCGTAGTGCAACTCGATGTCCTTCGCAACGCGATCGATGACTGGTCCGAGCTTCTCAAATGGAAACATGCATCCAGCCAGACCAGAAGCGTTCGCATAAAGGTTGTGGTCGAGAAATAGATAAGGAGCCGCAATGCGTCCCTTCATGAAGACGATGTCCAACTCCATGTCATAGTATGCAACTCTGACGTCCAAATTCTTCGAGGAATAGATGCAATCAAAACCATCTTTGAAGGACGCGTATGTGCCTTCGTGCTCCGACTTCACGCGAAAGCCCAACTCGACGAGAAACCCGAAGCTCTTCTTGGCTTGGGCGAGGAACTGATACGGAGAGTTCATTATTTTGCAGAACGTCGAAGTCCTCTCACACCTGCCCGAGAGCGAGGCTTCGACTGTGGGTAAGGGTTGAATGGTCATGACGGCTTTGAACTCGCGGCGGGGCAGGTGTTGAGAGCGACGCCTTGTTCGGCAGTCTTTGGTATTTTGGTTTCTAGTTCGTTTGCTTCCACCGTTGAATCAATGCTCCAATCGTCGCGCCACCTAAGGCACACGGAAATATGGCCAAAGCGATGACAAGCGCTCCAACTCCCCAATGCTGCGCACCGAGCAAATCGACAGCCCAATATACTGTCCACACAGAAGCCCTAATTGCGAGAATCAATCCTACAACAGCCCCATACATCGCGCCGGAAACGCTGTTTGCAATGGCCTTACCAATCGCAGATACCAACGCCGATCCAATAACAAAGCCCACAACGCCCCCTGCAAAATCAAGATACCAAGGCCATGGGTATTCCCCCTCGAATATTCTCCATACGCCAACCAACACGCCGATTAGAATTCCCCACATTGCCCCGGTTCGCAATCCATCGATGGCGCGACGTATACCTGGTTTCTTACTCATTTTGGACATACTTTTATTAGCCGAACAGTGTTTATTCTCCCACTCGGAGCTGGATATCTAACAGTTTCTTGGTGGGCTTCAGGATGGGGAAATGATCTCTGGAAATGATTGGTTGTCAATGCGTCGCTTCGGGGATCTCCAGCCTTCCCGAGCCTTCGAAATGATTCCGGCTTTCCTGATGAATTGGATCGCCGTAACAGTTGGATATGGCGCTTCGGGATGCTTGATTTTTTGGAACTCGAAGAGAAAGGAACCGACGGCTGACGACTTCGGTTTGAGAGACTTTCAGTCACGCAGGCGGTTGGATCGGCTGATCTGCCGTGGCTGTGAGCATCCTGCTCCAGCTACGGTCAGGCCGTGCCAACCGGGCGCTGCGCCACTTCCAGCCACTTCTTGATGAGGCTGGGGAAGTCCATGCTCTTCGCGGGTTCGCGGCTGAAGCAGGCGGCTTCGATCTCGGTGATCTGCTTGTTTAGAGCGGCCTTCTCGCTGTCGGACATGGCCTGATCATGGGTCGCACGGATGCGACGCAGGAAGGCGACGGTCGAGAACGGGGTGGGATCGGCAGGAGCGGTTAGATCCAGACTGGCGACGGTGCCGGTGGCTTTCTTCCGGCTGAGCACGACGATCACTGCGACGATGGCGGCGATCAGAAGGAGGAACAGCACGGTGTTGCGGAGACCGTTTCCAAACTGACCGGCGAGCTTCACGCCAGATGCAGCCTGCGCGGCATCGACGGTGACGAGATCGGCATCCTGGTAATGCTTGAACTCGATCGCGGTCGGCGTGACACCGGACTTGAGCGTGGGGAAGGGGAACATCACGTCACCCTTCAGGTCGGCCTTGCGGCGGTAGGTGAGCTGCCAGTTGCGGTCGGCCTGCGGCAGGCGCTGCTTGCCATCGCTGACG
>JANOKL010000023.1:0-1393 GCA_031419215.1 Luteolibacter sp.
CACCCTTACGCTCAGCCCATGCCGACGAAGCAGCAAATCCTCGACCTCCATTTCATGGATGCCCGTTGCAAACTCATCGATCTCGCAGCCTTTCTTGATCGTGTCGAGCGCCATGAAGGCAAGGTGGACTTCCGATTCACCGCACTGAAGAAGGCCATTCCAATTCTGCTGAGCGAGCAGCCATCCCGCGCCAAGGCTGTGCTCGACGCACTATCTGATGACACCACGGAGCCGATCGAACGCGCCACCATTCAGGGTGCCTTCGGAGCTCCTCGCTGAACCTTTGATTTTTCCAGGATGAAATACATCGAACCGCATGCCCACATGGTCAGCCGCACCACGGATGACTACGAAAAACTTGCTCTAGCGGGATGCGCCGCCATCTGCGAGCCCGCCTTCTGGGCGGGTTTCGACAGATCTTCGCCTGCCGGATTTTTCGACTACTATCGTCAGCTCACCGATTACGAACCGAAGCGGGCCGCCAAATACGGAATTCCTCATTTCTGCTGGCTCTGCATCAATCCAAAGGAAGCGGAAGACGCCGGATTTGCCCGTGAGGTCATGTCGATCATTCCCGAGTTTCTCGACAAGCCAACGGTGCTTGGCATCGGAGAAATCGGACTGAACAAGAACACGCGCAGCGAGCTCGCAATCTTCGAGGAACACGTCCAACTCGCTCTTGATCGGAACCTTCCGATTCTCATCCACACGCCGCACCTTGAGGACAAGCGCAAGGGAACCCGGCTGATCTTGGAGTCACTCGCTTCGTTTTCGACATTGAACCGGTCGAAGGTGATCATCGATCACGTTGAGGAGCACACTATCGGCTCGGTACTGGACGCCGGCTACTGGGCAGGCATGACCCTTTACCCGGAAAGTAAATGCACTCCGAACCGGGCCATCGACATGCTGGAGTGCTACGCGAATGAGCAGCTCTGGATGAATTCAGCCTGCGATTGGGGCGTTTCTGATCCCCTCGCAGTAGTCAAATGCGGGCTGGAAATGCGGAAACGCCATTACTCCGCTGAGGCCATCGAGCGGGTTTTGTTTGAGAATCCAAAGCGGTTCCTTAGCCAGTCGCCACGCTTCGTGATTTAGATCTGGGCAATGGCTGCTTCGGTAAAGGACTTGCTATCTCAAGAGAGCCAACTCCCTTTCGAAGCCGAACCGTGTTGGATTCGCTCCAAACGTATGTTTACCAACTATCAGCCCGCTTAAGGCTCCTCTTTTCCAAGATGCTGGGGCGATTTGAGCTCGCCCTTCTTGGCGCACCTTACGCATGCCCTATATTCGGGCACAAAAAAGAGCCCGGCCCCCTGTTACGGGAGCCGGGCATATACCTGGCGACGACCTACTCTCACAGGACCTATCGTCCCACTACCATTGGCGCTGC
>JANOKL010000024.1:0-11919 GCA_031419215.1 Luteolibacter sp.
TCAAAATAAGCCAAGTTTAGCTATTTTGCGCAAGATTCTGCTCAATAGTTGAAATACCTAGTTGACCTTGAGTGCTTTTTAACTCATTTTACCCGTGAAGAGAATATTTTGAGCAGAATTCCACTCATTATGATCAACTTATTGACCAACCCCGACATTGAGAAGGAGCTCGGCAAGCGCCTGAGGAGCCGTCGGCTGGACATGAACATCAGCCAGACGGAGATCGCCGAGCGCAGTGGCCTTTCGCGCCGAACGATCACCGCGATCGAGCATGGCGAGGGCTCGACCTTGAGCACCCTGATCGCCCTGATGAGGGCCTTGAACGCCCTGGACACCTTGGAGCAGTTCCTCCCGGATCCGGGCATCAGCCCGATGGAGATGCTGACCCTCCAGGAGGAGCCCCGCAAGTATGCCGCGAAGCCACGCAAGCCCCTGCCGAACACGGCCTGGAAATGGGGCGATGAGAAGTGAGGAGAAAATGACGAATGAGGAAATCCGAATGACGAATTTCTCCCACTCTTCACCACTCACCATTGACGATTCACCACTCACCTCTTCCACCCATGACCACCGCCTCCATCCATCTGTACGATACGCTGATCGGCGCGGTGTCGTGGAATGATGTCCTGGAGATCGGGGTGTTCGAGTATGACCCCGAATTTCAACGCAGCGGCATCCAGGTTTCCCCGATTCATCTGCCACTGGGTCCTCAGCGGTTCAGCTTTCCGGCGCTGCCGCGTGAATCCTTCAAGGGGCTGCCCGGCCTGCTGGCGGATTCGCTGCCCGACAAGTTCGGCAACCTGCTGATCGATCAATGGCTGGCCCGACAAGGACGTTCGGCCTTATCATTTGATCCCGTGGAGCGCCTTTGCTATCTCGGAACCCGGGCGATGGGGGCGCTGGAATTCAGGCCCGCCCTATTATCGGAAGGCCCATCCGAGCAACTCCATCTCGACGCGCTGGTGGAGCTCGCAAATGCCGCCCTTTCCTCACGTGAGGATCTCCACGCCAATCTCCAGCAATCCCCCGAAGCCCTTGCCACCATCCTACGAGTGGGCACCTCCGCGGGTGGAGCGCGGGCGAAAGCGGTGATCGCCTGGAACCCGACGACCGGAGAAATCCGTAGCGGCCAAGTCAAGCCGGAGCCGGGCTTTGAATCGTGGCTGCTGAAGTTCGACGGCGTGTCCGCGAACCGCGACAAGGAGCTCAACGACCCGCTCGGATACGGTCGTATTGAGTATGCCTACCACCTGATGGCCCGCGCCGCCGGGATCACGATGAGCGATTGCCGCCTGCTGGAGGAAAATGGTCGAGCCCACTTCATGACCCGTCGCTTTGATCGCACGGCGGCGGGCGACAAGCTCCACCTCCAAAGCCTCTGCGCGATGGCCCACTTCGACTTCAACCGGGCCGGCGCCTATTCTTACGAGCAGGCCTTCGAGGTCTCGCGTAGGCTTGGCTTGCCACAGTCGGACCTGACCGAGCTCTACCGTCGCGCGGTGTTCAACATCCTCTCGCGCAACCAGGACGACCACACCAAGAACCTCGCCTTCTACATGGACCGTCGCGGCGGCTGGCACCTCGCCCCGGCCTACGATCTGACTTACGCCTACAATCCAAGCGGCGCGTGGACGCATCGCCATCAGATGACCCTCGCCGGAAAGCGTGAGGACTTCACCACCCATGATCTGTTAGAAGCGGCGAAGGCTGCGAACCTGAAGATGCCAAAAGCAAAAGCAGTCATCAGAGAAGTGCATGCCGCGGTCGACTCATGGAAAGCCTGTGCCGAGCAAGCGCAGGTCGCGCCAAACTGGATCCAGCAAATTGCAGAGGATCTCCGCCTCGACCTGAAGGCCTAGCGCCCCATCTACGGCAAGGCTTTCACCCGTTTGAAAAAAGTCTCAGGATCTCCTCCGCAGTCCTTCAGCAGTTGGCGGAATCTCGGGCCGTGATCCTGGTAGGTGATGACGGAGACGAGGTGGGCATTGTTGAGGTCGCCCTTGAGCCAGGACTCGAGACCATGACCGCCCCAGCGACGACGAAGCTCGCGCAACTGATTCTGAAGCTGCTTCAACGTGAGGGCCTTCTCACGCCTCATGTCCTGCTCTGAACGACCGCTTGCATAAAGCTTTTCGAGCCTTCCCCTCGTCACTTCGATCTGCCGGTAGAATTGATCGCGCTTCACCAGCAACTCCTCGTAATGATGAAGGTCCTTGAGGCGTCCCTGATGCCGCAGCCATCGCTTCACACCCTCTTCGGCGAAGGCGGTGGCCAGCCCTTCATTGAACGCAGTATCGCCATCGCGGAAGATTCTCCGATGCGTCAGCTCGTGGAAAATGAGCTCCGCCAGATCGATGTCGGACTGATGGACGAAGCAGTTCAGCACCGGGTCATGAAACCATCCGAGCGTGGAGTAGGCGTCCACTCCGCCGACGTTGACATCATAGCCCTGCGATTTCAGACGACCGGCCAGTTCACGAGTATCGCTTTCCCGGAAATAGCCACGGTAGTCCAGATGCCCGAGCGTCGGATACCACCAGGTCTTTGGCTTCAGGGAAAACTCCGGTGCGGTGTAGAGCACCCAGGTGACGTAAGGCCGACCGAGATCCGCGTAGGTCCCGTAGCTCTTGTCTCCAGGCAGCGTGAGATGATCGCTGGCGAACTGACGGATGCCCTGCACCACGACGAGCTGTTTCTTCACATCGGGTTTCACCACCGGATCGGCCAGCACCTGATCGATACGACGGCTTTTCAAGAAAATCTCCGCCTGACCGCGAACACCTTGGCTGTAGAACTCCACTGTTTGGCAGGACGAGAGAAGCCCCACGGCCAACAACAAGAATGCAGCGAACGAAGCTCTCATCGGTTCAGCCAAAAATCCTCATCAGCTTCTTGAGTTTTGCCAGCGACAGCTTCGGAGGTGGATAGCGGAAGTCGAGATCGAATGCCAATGAACGCCGCAACACCACGCGCTCATGGGTAAAGCAATCGAAGCTCGCCTTGCCGTGATAGCGGCCCATTCCGCTGTCCCCCACTCCACCAAACGGCAGATCGTCTCCTGTGATGTGGACCACCGTGTCGTTGACGCAAACTCCACCGGACCGCGTTTCGGCGATGACTTTCCGCTTCACCGTTTCGTCGTTCGAGAACACATACACTGCCAGTGGCGAAGGACGCGATCGTATCTCGGAAAGCACCGCGTCCAGGGAATCGAACGCGATCACCGGCAGCACCGGCCCGAAGATCTCCTCCTGCATCACCGGCGACTGAGGCGATACGTCTGTTAGAACCGTCGGCTCGATCCACAGCCCTGCGGCATCATGCCCACCACCGGAGGCGATGCGGCCATCCTGGAGAAACGCGGCGACGCGATCAAAATGCCGTCTGTTGATCAGATGCCCGCTTTCGCGATCAAAAAATCCCCTCGAAATCCGGCCAACCGCCTCAACAAACGCGTCATGGATCGAACGATCGACCCACACGTGATCGGGAGCCACACAGGTCTGCCCGGCGTTCATGAACTTGCCCCAGGCGATGCGGCGCGCAGCCGTCTCGATCGACTTCAGATCGTGCAGCCCGGAAACGATGACAGGACATTTACCACCGAGTTCCAGCGTCACCGGTGTGAGATGTTTCGCCGCGGCAGTCATCACGGAGCGACCCACCGTCGTGCTGCCAGTGAAGAATATGTGATCGAACTTTTCCGTGAGCAGGGCCTCGGAAACCTCCCGCTCGCCCTCGACCACCGCGATGAACTCTTCGGCAAAGGTTTCGCGGATCAGCTTGGAGATGATGGCAGTCGTGTGAGGGGAAAGCTCGGACGGCTTCAGAATCGCGCAGTTACCCCCGGCGATCGCGCCGACCAGTGGCGAGAGCACGAGCTGGAATGGGTAGTTCCACGGGCCAAGAATAAGAACCACACCACAAGGCTCGCGTCCCACACGTGCCTTCCCCGGCCAGGCAAGCATCGGCACCTTGGCGCGACGTGGCTTCATCCATTTCTTCAGATGCTTCAACGCGTGCCGGATCTCGCCAAGCACCAGACCGATCTCCGCTGTCCAGGTATCCATCGCCGGTTTTCCGAGATCGGCGTGCAGGGCGGTTAGAATCTCGGTTTCGCGAGCTTCGATGGCTGCTCCCAATCGCTCCAGCGCTCCGCGACGAAACTCCAGCGAGCGGGTCGCCCCAGTCGTGAAATAGTTCCTTTGTCTCGCGATCAGCGCTTCGTGGTTCATCCTGCCCTGCACTCCATCGCGGCGGAAACCCCTCGCGTCAAGGATTCGGCACTTTCCGAAATCCGTCACTGGAAAAGCTGTGGATGCCGGACATACTCCGGCGTTCATGCCCGCCGCCCAGAAATCAGTCATCGTCATCGGAGCCGGACTCGGAGGCCTCTCCGCCGCCATTTCCCTGGCCCAGGAGGGCTACTCGGTGTCGATCCACGAGAAGAATGACAAGATCGGCGGCAAGCTGAACGTCCTCAAGGAGCAAGGCTATACCTTCGACCTCGGCCCCTCGATCCTTACCCTGCCGGCGATCTTCGAGCGCCTGTTCGAGCGCTCCGGGAAAAGGATGAGCGACTACTTCACGATCCGCCCGCTGCGCCCGCACTGGCGGAACTTTTTCCAGGACGGCAAGGTGGTCGACCTCGATCCGGATCCCGCCGTCATGGCCGCCGAGGCGAGAAAGGTCGGCGAGGATCCGGCGAATGTGGAACGCTTCCTGAAATACTCCGCCGATCTCTACGATTTGGTGAATGCAGGCTACTTCGAACAGGGACTGGATAACTCGAAGGAGTTCGGGGACTTCTACGGCCTGTGGAAATTTCCGAAGTTCGATCTCTTCCGCACCATGCACGGCGGAGTCACGCGCTTCCTGAAGACCCGCCACATGCGGGACATCTTCGACTATTTCATCAAGTACGTCGGCTCGTCCGCCTACCGTGCACCGGCCTTCATGAACTGCATGCCGACGATCCAGTTCCGCTACGATCTCTGGTATGTCGATGGCGGGCTCTATCACATCGCGCTCGGCCTGAAGCGCCTCGTCGAGGAACTCGGCATCACCGTCCACCTCAACAGCGAAATCCGTGAAATCCGCAAGGAGGGCGAAACGGTCACCGGCATCGTGACTGCGGATGGGACTTTCTACGCGGCCGACATCCTCGTTTCCAATGTCGAGGTCATCCCCGCGTATGAAAAGCTGTTAGGTGAGGACAAGACCTTCATGAAATCGCTTGATCGCTACGAGCCGGCCTGTTCCGGGCTGGTTCTCGATCTCGGGCTCGACATCAAGTATCCGCAACTCGCCCACCACAACTTCTTCTTCTCGGAGCACCAGAAGGAGCATTTCAAGACCGTCTTTCAAAAGCACGAGCTGCCACCGGATCCGACGATCTACCTCGTCGCCGCCTCGAAGACCGACCCGACCGTCGCGCCTGCCGGGTGCGACTGCCTGAAGATCCTGCCGCACATTCCCTACATCGACGACGAGCATCCGCTGACCCGCGAGGACTATCTCGTTTTTAAGGATCGCATCATCGACAAGCTGGAGCGCATGGGCCTCACCGACCTGCGGAAACACATCGTTTATGAACACGTGTGGACACCACTCGACATCCGCGAGCGCTACAACTCGAACAAGGGCTCGATCTACGGCGTGGTTTCGGACCGTTTCAAGAACCTCGCGTTCAAGGCACCAAAGCAGAGCACGAAGTATCCGAACCTGTTCTTCGTCGGCGGCTCGGTGAACCCCGGCGGCGGCATGCCTATGGTGGTTCTCTGCGGCCAGAATGTGTGCAAGAAGATCGTCGCATGGGACAAGAAGTAGCCATCGTCCTCGCCTCCGCGGCCTCCTGGCTCGCGGGCTGGGGACTGTTGGCGAAAATGCGGGCGGGGAGGGCGAAGTTTGCTGAACCTGGAACTCCCAGCAAGTCCGTCTCCATCCTCATCCCGGCACGAAACGAGGCGCACAACCTTCCGAAGCTGCTGGAGTCCATCCAGCGGCAGACCTTCAGGCCCCTGGAAGTGATCGTGATTGATGATGGCTCCTCGGATGCCACAGCGGAGATTGCAGCCTCGTTCCGTGCGAAAGTCATCACATCCTCCCCTTTGCCCGAAGGCTGGCGTGGAAAGCCCTGGGCCTGCCATCAAGGCGCTACGGTCTCGAAGGGTGACCTGCTGATGTTTCTCGATGCCGATACCTGGCTGGAACCCGAAGGCCTCGGGAAAATCATGTCCGGATACGAAGGCGGGGCCTTGTCCGTGGCTCCCCATCACGTGATCGAGAAGCCCTACGAGCAACTCAGCGCGATGTTCAACCTCACCATGATCGCCGGCACCGTTCCGCACGGTCTGTTAGGGCAGATGCTCTTGGTGGATCGCGAGAGCTATCATCGCTCAGGTGGCCATCAGGCGGTGAAGGGCAAGGTGTTGGAGAACTTCAGGCTGGCGGAGCATTTCCGCTCGGCTGGTATTCCAGTGCACAGTGTGATCGGCAAGGGACTGCTCTCATTCCGGATGTATGCCGGCGGACTCGGCGAACTCATCGAGGGATGGACCAAGGGCTTTGCTTCAGGAGCGGGACAAACCCCGCGAGCGGTCATGCTGCTTATCAGCATCTGGATGGGCGGGCTGTTTGTTGCCATGGCCGCTTGGGCGATCACCCCGTTCGCTCCATGGATTCAGCTGGCGATGGCTCTCCAACTCGCGATCCTGCTGCGGCAGGTTGGTCGCTTTTCGTGGATCACCGCGCTGCTTTACCCAGTCGCGCTGATGTTTTATCTCTTGGTCCTGATGCGCTCCGCCCTGAAGTCCGGAAAAGAGGTCACGTGGAAAGGACGCACCATCCATGGGGATTGAATTGCCCATCGCTTGGATGGTCGCGCTCAACATCCTCGTCTGGCCGGTCATCCAGATCGGTCTGGCCTGGGGTTTCACCCGGCTTCCCCTTGGACTGTTCCACGCGCGTCCGGTATGGGGCTGGGAAATGAGCGGACGCTTCTACGAGGAGGTGATGCACGTCAAGAGATGGAAGGATCTCCTACCCGATGGGGCCAACTGGTTCAGCGGCGGATTCGCCAAGGCCAACCTCGCCAGCCGCGACACGGAGTATCTGAAGCGCTTCAACCGCGAGACCTGGCGCGGCGAGCTCTGCCACTGGATTGCCATCGGCTTCACCCCGCTGTTCTTCCTCTGGAACCCCTGGTGGGCGGATCTCGTCATGATCGGCTACGCTCTGACAGCCAATGTTCCGTGCATCCTCGTGCAGCGCTACAACCGCGCCCGGATCAACCGTCTCCTTTCGAAGGTTACTTGAACAACGGAAAGGTAGCTCCCGGCTTGAAATAGTCCGGTGGCTCGATCGAAAACGACCGCTCCGGACCGACCTGGTAGTCGCCATAAACGATCGGCACGACCGTGACGCACAGCACCTGCTCGCCATCGATCATGACCTTGGAAACATGAAGCACTGACGCGCAGTTCGGTACCTTGGAGACGGACAGGGTGTCGCCCGGCTTGAACCACGAGAACGCCGCGCGGTCCACGGTCGGGAAAAGATACTCGATGACGACCGGATAGGGAGCTGCCTCGGTGAACTCGTCCGGCTTCACCATCGCCCGGCCACGAACCGCAAAGCCAGGCTCGAAGAAGTCCTTTTCCCCAAGAGGTCGGACCTCATCCACACGGTAGTTTCCCTCGACGTACGTCAGCAGCAGCGGACGCTCGAAGTTGATCAGATAGTTTCTGAGCAATGCCTCATTGAGACGCTTCCGTCTGGCCTCATCCAAGCCGAAGAATTTCCGATATAGCTCCTTGGGAGCCAGCGAGATGGCAGAGGGTGCCTCCAGCAGGCTGTAGCGCTTCAGTTCCGGAAGACGCTTCAACTTACGAAGGATCTCGTAGTTCCGGGGATTCTCCGGATGACGGAAAACGTGCAGGCAGATCACCCAACTGAAAACCGCGAAACAGATCGCGAGTCCGTTGGCCAGCAGCCACCAGAAATAGGCGGGCCGACGCGGAGGCGGTTCATCAAGATTACGGGCCACGACGGGTCAGACCGATCCACAAGCTTCGCCGTCCGCCACGGCGTTGGCACCCGGCAGATCATCCGCCGTTTCGAAAGAGGTGCCGCATCCGCACGAGCGGGCGGCATGAGGGTTGTGGATCTTGAATCCGGCATCCGAAAGCGCGTCGGAAAAATCAATCTCGCAGCCGTTCAGGCGCTCGATGCTATCCGCTGCGACGATCACCCGCGCACCACCGGATTCCACGACCACATCGCCGGGTTCCGCCTCCGCCACAGCCATTTCATACTGCCATCCGGCACAACCACCCCGGCGGACGGCGAGACGCAATCCGGAGGTCGGAGAAGCCCCCCGGCCTTCGAGCATGGATCGCAGTTCCACTGCGGCATTGTCGGTCAAAGTGATCATTCGCTGTAGGAGTGATAAGGGCACCAACGCCGCACGCCAGCGGAAAGTTTTTCCGAAGGGTCAAAGGTCAATACGGCTCCATTCAACCGAAGCCTACCCGGGCGTTTGGCTCGGTATTTTTTGAAAAGCCCAAACCTTGGCAGCATTCCGCAATTGGCACGGAAGGCCGGACTTCCAAGGAGTTCAAGTAAGCTGATAGGCCCTCTAATTCAACCACTTCGAATGAAAATCAGTCGTTTGAAATGACATTCATTAAGAGATATTTACCATTAATCATTCCGTAACTGTTTAAAAAAGAGGCTCTTACAGAGGTGATTCACAATGATTTTTTGAACGAATAGTGATCACGAGGGTCAGACAGTTCAGAAGACCATGAAACTTTTGAGCACTGATTGTCCGTCCACCAGTACCTTGTGTACTTACCGGATTGAGCCGACTCAACGGTTGAGGATCGAGGAATATCAAGGTCGTATCGGTCTTGAGGATCTCCGCTCGGTCGCCGAGGCGGTGATCGAGGACCCCGCTTGGTCCCGCGAACACCACGGACTCATTGATTTCAGCGGCGCCCATCTCGACTTGACGGCCAATGACGTCCTGCGTTTGGCGCTTTTGCTTCGTCAGGAGGAACACCGCACGAATGGCTGGCTGGTCTTCGCCGTGGGCGATTCGTCTTCATTTGGAACCGTCCGCATGCTCGGCCACTGGTCGCGCAACACGGATCGTAGCCGCATTTTCCGCAGCCGCCAGGAGGCGGAAGCCTGGCTCGAACTCAATGCCGATCACATCCCCCCCGGGTTCGGCAGCGGGTTCACCGACGCCTACCAGCCAGCAGTCCGTAACGCGGGCTGAACAGGTAGGCAGCCACAAACAGGATCCCCAAGAGGATCACGATCGCCGGGCCCGGCGCGATGCCAATCGTCGAGGATAGAACGACGGCCAGTGCCGAGCCCAGCGCACCAATAAGACCTCCGCCCCAGAACAGGGCGGAGGTTTTATCGGTTAGAAGGGAAACTGTTGCCGCCGGGGCGACCAGCAGTCCGACGGAAAGCACGCAGCCGACGGCCTGCAGCGAAGACACCAGTGACAGCACCAGCAGGCTGAAAAGCAGATACTGGATGAAGCGGACCGGCACGCCCTGGGCTGCGGCGACGTTTGGTTCGAACAGGGTCAGGAGGATCGGTCGCATCAGCAGGCTGGTCGAAATGAGCACGATCGCTCCGGTGGCGTAGGAGATCAGCAAGTCGCCATTTCCCACCGCCAGGATGTTTCCAAACAACCAGTCCTCAAGCTGCTGGCGGGTCTTCAACATCGGCAGCACCGCCACGCCGACCGCGAAGGCCGCCGTGTAAAGCACGGCGAGCGCGGTCCCCTGCTCCACTCGGTTTCCCCGGGAAACGGCCACCGAGCCGAGACCGACCAGAAGCGCCGCGAAAAGAGCACCCGCAAAAGCATTCCACTGGGTCAGCGCACCGGTTGCGAGGATGGCCAGAGCGATTCCCGGCAACATCGTGTGGGAAAGCGCGCTAACAGAAAGCGCACTGCGTCGCAGCACGACGAAACCGCTGAAGAAGCCGTTCGCAAAGCCAATGAAGGCCGCGGCGGCGAGGGCTCGCTGATAGAAAGGATTTGAGAGGAGTTCCACGATTGGAGGATGTTAGACGGCGACTTTTTCCGCATCGAAGACGCGGTCGATCAGCTCGGGCGTGAGGACTTCCGTGACGGGGCCGAATCCCACTTGCTGCGTTTTCAACACCAGCACCTCGTCGAAAAGGCGCGCAGTCGAATCGAGGTCATGGTGCGAGGCGATCACCAACCGACCTTCATGCGAAAGCTTGCCGAGCAAGTCCGCGAGCATGCGCGAGGCATTGCGATCCAGCCCGGTGAACGGTTCGTCGAGAAGCAGCACATGCGCTTCCTGTGCCAATGCGCGGGCGAGGAAGGTGCGCTGCTGCTGACCGCCGGAAAGCTCGCGAATCTGGCGATGCTGGAGGTCGTTCAGCCCGAGCGACTCGAGCGCGTGATCGACCGCCTGCGCATCGGCATCGGAAAAGGTCCGCCACCAGCCGGTTTGCGGATAGCGCCCCATTTCCACCAAGCCGCGCACCGTGATCGGAAAGGCCCAGTCGACCTCCTCGCGCTGCGGCAGGTAGGCGAACTCGCGCGACCACTTCCGCACCGTCGTACCGCGCCAGCGGATGGTCCCGGACGTGCGCGGCACCAAACCGGCGATCGCTTTCAACAAGGTGCTTTTCCCCGCGCCGTTCGGTCCGACCAGTGCCACACGATTCCCACAGGACGTGGCCAACGAGACCTGGTCCAGCGCCAGAACTCGACGGTAGTGCACGGTCAGCGAATCGATCACCAGCTCGTGGTGATGCTCGTGATGCGCACAGCAATCGTGATGGAGATGGTCGCTCATTCGTTAGGCAGTTCCCACACGTCTTCAATTGTCCCCGGCGCTTCGAAAAAATGAGTCAACGTCGGCTTTCCGGCAGGCTCCAGTGTCAGCTTCGCGAAACGATTTGCTACTGTGGCGTCCTTCCATTTCACGGCCACGAACACCACCGGCTCTGCCGCGTCCAGCGCGATCATCCCCGTGAAAGGACCACCAGATTGCTCGCGGCGAAACAGCACCCGGCCTCCGCGCCCCTTCAGCTCCACCACCTCCGCCACGGCGGAAAGTTTCAGCCCGAAGCCACATGGCGCGGCCTCACCGGAGCTTGTCGCGATGACTGGAGTCGAAGTCCCGGAAGTGCCCGACGCATTCGCCAAATGCAGAATCCCCCAGCCCGCCAGCAGCAAGCCGCCAGCGAGCATCAGGGTTCTGAAAAAGGGCGAGCCGCGCACGCGGGGACCTTGGCGGCGTAGGTCCCTAATTGCAAGAAAAGTGCGATAATAAAGTCCCGCTCGATCACTTCGTCCACCACTTCGACAAGCGCGGCTCGGGCGCGGCCGGCATCGTGAAACAGCCTTGGGAGTAGTGCGAGGTGTCGTTGAAGAGGGTCAGGCGCGCTCGCACCGGGCCCTTGAAATCAACGATGTTCAGCGCCGCCGGATCCTGATCGAGATTGTCCCGGTAACGCCGCGGGTCGAAGCCCAGCAGTGAACTCAGCAACAGCCGGATCGTCGCCTTGTGCGAGACCACAATCACCGCCTCACCATCATGTTGGCGAACGATTTCGAGCAGAGCTGGTAGCGCGCGCGCCGTCACCGCCAGCCCGCTTTCACCTCCGACCGGCGCGAAGCTGAAGGGGTCCTCATCCCAGGCCGCCGCCTCTTCGGGAAACTGCTGCTCCACCTCCTGCCGGGTCAGCTTTTCCCAGTGGCCGTGGGAAATCTCCCGCAGTCCATCACGCGCCTGCACGCCCAGCCCATGCGGTTTCGCTAGGATGCCCGCCGTGTCCATCGTCCTGCCGAGTGGCGAGGCATACACCGCCGCTGCCGGAACCCCGGCCAGCCGTTCGGAAAGCCGCGCCACCTGCGTC
>JANOKL010000025.1:0-11350 GCA_031419215.1 Luteolibacter sp.
TCGCCTTGTCGAGCGTCTCGACGGCCGTGCGGCACCGTTTGCCGGGCGTGATCAGGATTCATCCGAGGGAGCCATCCGCAAGCAGGGCATCGACCTGGGCGTGATCATTTCCGGAGCCTACAACGACAACATCATGCTGTCGTCGAGCGCTCCGGTGAAAGACTTTGTCATCCGGGCAACTCCTTCGTTGGCCTACATCCGCGGCAATGCCGAGGCCAATGAAGGGGGTTATTTGAAAGTGGCTTACAAGCCGACCGCCGTGGTGTTTGCCGACGGCGGTAGCCCCAACCGTGTCGATCAGGATGCCACTTGGCAGATCGGCCTCCATGGTCAGAAGACCTCCATCGCCTACGAAGGACGGATCCAGAAGCTCGGTGATGCCACGCCTGAAACCGGCCAGCAGACGGACCGCCTGATGCTGGAGCATGTGATTCGCACGGCGTGGTCCGCCACGGACAAGGTCGCCCTTGAAGTTTCCGCAGGTCAATCCTCCGCCGATTACGATCAAAGGGGCCTGGTGGACTCCAGCGGCGCGTATGGCGAGGTCGGCCTTCGTTACACCTACTCTCCCAAGACCCGGTTCGGTGTCACCTATCGTGCCGGCACTTTCCAGGTGGACAGCGCGGGGGACCAGCAGATCCAGCGCGGGACGGTCCGCATGGAATGGAAGCCGCGTGAAAAGATCACCGTTGATCTGGAAGCGGGAGCCGAGCACCGCAGCTTTGATGCCGGTTCTTCCACAAAGCCGATCATCAATGCGAAGGTCGGATGGACTCCCCGGCCTGGCACCGAGCTCTCTCTGAGCGGATACCGTCGCACGGAAGCCTCCTCGGTTTTTGCCGGACAGAACTTCGACGTGACCGGTGCCTCCATCGGGGTTTCCCAGAAGGTCGGCGAGAAATGGACCGCTCGACTCGAAGGTGGTTTGGAGAATGCTTCCTACTCCCGCGTATCCGGTGTCGGTGCGGCGAACCGTCGTGACCGCATCGTCTTCATCCAGCCGAGCGTGCGTTACCAAATGACGGATGACTCGCAGGTGGAGTGTTTTTATCGTTACGAAAAAAATCAATCGAGTCAGCGGGGCTTCGGCTACGACAACCACCTCATCGGCATCCAGTTCGGCTACCAGTTCTGAACCTCCCTCCCATTTTCATGAAAACCATCCTACTCCAAAGCTGTCTGGCGCTTCTCGCCATGCTGCTGCCCCTTCAGGCGCAGGAGGCCACCAAATCGTCCGGCACCATCGGTCGGCTGGACACTGTTGAAATCACCGTCTTCCGCGAGGATGAACTCGCCACGCGTGGCCAGCTTTCACCGGACGGCAGCATCACCATGCCGCTCATCGGTGCGGTGCGACTCCAGGGTCTCACCACCGACCAGGCGGCCGCCGCCATCGAGGCGAAACTTCACGACGGCTACCTCGTCCGCCCGCAGGTCAGCGTCTCGATCGGGGCCCGCGTGAAGCGCGCGGTCACCGTGCTCGGTCAGGTCCAGAAGCCGGATGTCTACGTGATCCCGGCCGACCGCACCCTCACACTCACCCAGGTCATCGCCATGGCCGGTGGTGTCACCCGCATCGGCAATGCCGGAAAGCTCACGCTGAAGCGGCTAGGTGCCGCCGAGGTCCAGAAGATCGACCTCAAGTCCATCACCAGCGGCAAGACCAGTGACATCCCTTTGCGCGATGGCGATGTGGTCACGATCCCCGAAAGCCTTTTCTGATTTCCTCTGTCATGTCGTTACAACGTCAACCGGACTACTCCCTGTCCTCCTCCACCGCTCCGGCCTCATCGCCGCAGGGATCGGACGCGACTTCGTTTCTTCCGCGTGTCGAGCCCGGTCGGATTGTTGGCATGTTCCTTCGCCGCTCATGGTTGCTGGTCCTTGGCTTGGTGATCGCCCTCGGTGGGGCCGCGCTATACGTGAAGAAGGCCTCTCGCATTTATGAAGCAAAGGGCTCGGTCTACATCAGCGCAAAGTCTCCTCGCATCCTTGAATCCGGTGGAGTGGCTCCTGAGGAAACGAAGGACCTCGAGCAGATGCGCTCGGTGGAGCAGGCGCTCATCGCCTCGACCTTGCTGGATCACTTGATCGTGGCGGAGAAGCTCGTCGAGGATCGCACTTTCAATGTGGATGCCATTTCCCAACAGCAGTTGATCGGTGTGCTCGCGAAGAAGGTCAAGGTCGAGCTCCGCCGTGGCACGCGCTTGATCGACATCTCGGTCCAGGACACCGATCCCGCCCGCGCGAAGCGGCTCGTGGAATCGCTCGTGAGCCAGTATGAACGCTGGTCTGCGGATCGTCAGGGCGGTCTCACCCGTCAACTCGCGGATAGCATGCGGGGCGAGGAGGAATCCCTGCGCACGCGCATGGAGCGGTCCGAGCGGACGCTTCAGGAGTTCCGTGAAGCGCATCCAGTCCCGGGCATCACCGGGCGCAATGGTCCTGTCGGAGATGACCTCGGTCGTCTTGAGGTCGAGCTGAGCCGGGTCAAGGCCGAGCGTCTGCGTCTGGAGTCAGAGCTCACGGCACTGCGGGAGTTTGATCCCAACAAACCGGAGTCCGCCAGCTCGTTGGCGACGGGTGACCGCGCGGCCAGCATCAACGGCCTGGTGCGTGCCGTTCAACAGAAGGAGAACGAGTTCGCGAGGATCAAGGAACGCTATCTGGGTAAACATCCAAGCTACAAGGAGATCGCCAGTGAGTTGAAGGGCCTCAAGCGCAATCTTGAGGAAGCCGCCCGAGCGGCGGTGGATGCCACTGAGAAGAACCAACTCGTCGCGAAGGACAACGAGGCGAAACTCATCGTCGAGGTCGAGCGCACCCGTGCCGAGGTGATCGCGAATGAAGGCCTGCGCGCCCGCTTTGAAGCGCTCGAGCGCGAGGCCATCGCGGATCGCAACACGCACGAGACGGTCGCCGCACGACTTCGTGAAATTTCCATTGGAGCGTCGATTCCTGGTCTGGTGCTGCGTTGGGAGGATACCCCGATGATCCCCGAGCGTCCGATGAAGCCGAACAAGGCGTTGGCTTTCGGGCTGGCCTCGTTTGCTGGACTGTTCTTCGGCCTCATCATGGCGGTGGGATTGGAGCTGGCGGATGGTCGCATCCGTGATTCGGCTGCGGCCTCACGTGCCACCGGCACGCCCTTGCTCGCCACCGTCACCGCGATGGCCGACGGCGGCACCAGTGACCTGGTCCTGCTTTCCCAGCCCGGCTCGGATACCTCCGAAGGCTTCCGTCGCCTGCGTGCCGCGCTTTCCTCAGCGCCCGGTCAGACCGGACCAAGGACGATCCTCTTCACCAGTGCAAAGTCCGGCGAAGGCCGCTCGTTCTGTGCGATGAACCACGCCGCCTCCCTCGCGATGCAGGGGATGCGCACCTTGCTGTTAGACGCCGACATGCGCCGTCCCGGCCTCAGTCGCCAGCACCTCCAGTCACAGGAAGGCAGGATCGGCCTGAGTGACTACCTTGACGGCTCTGCGGAGCCTGCGAAGGCCTGTCATCCGACCACGCTGCCGAACCTCTATCTCCTGAGCTCGGGAAACATGCAGGCGAATGCGGCGGAACTCCTGTCCGGCACGCGCTTCCCCGCGCTCCTGGAGGAGGCTCATCGCTGGTTCGACTGCGTGGTCATCGACAGTCCGCCGGTGCTCAGCACCAGCGATGCCCTCGCCATCGCCCGCTATGCGGATCGTGTCTGCCTCGTCGTGCGGGAGCGGGCCAGCGAGCGTCGTGAGCTGCGTCGTGCCGCCGAGTTGATCCGCACGTCCGGTGGCATCCTCGCCGGATTTGTCTGGAATGAGGCTCCGCACAGATCACGTTCCGACTCGGAATCCGGCCCCTCGATGCCGGTGGTACGTCCCGTGCTCAAGGGCGTGGCGGACGAGATCGTCCTGCCTGCCCGCCGTCCGCACAGCCCGCTTCAGAACATGCCAGCATGAGTGCCCTGTTCCACCATTTTCCGGTTCGTCGATCCCTTCAGGTCTTGAAGGGACGGCGCACCCTGTTTGATCCCCCCACTCCCCCCCAACATGAACTGCATCCCCCCTGCATCAGTTGGCCAGTCCCCCCCGACTTGCCTGACAGACAGCCCGGCTGAAAAAGCCGGCACCTACTCGCTGCGTCATCGTCAAAGACCCTGGGTCGCTCACCAGAAGCTGGTTGCCATCAGCTTCCTTGGTGATTCATCCATGGTTTTTCTCGCCCTGCTCATTGCCTACGTGCTTCGCTTCGAGACCTCGTTGCGCCACATCGGCATCGTCGATCCCGGCGTGGACCTCCGCAGCTATCTCGGACACGTGATCTGTGGCGGACTTCTCATGATGTTCCTGCTGGCGAACTTCCGCCTCCATGATCCGCGCAACTACCTCGCCATCCGCCGGACCCTGCTGGTGATCCTGAAATCCTGCTCGCTTTGGTTCATCGCCTTCCTCGGACTCGCCCTCGTGCTGAAGATTGATCCACCGATCAGCCGCATGTATTGCGCCATGGCTTGTGGAATCTCAATGGCCTCGCTCATCAGTTGGCGCTGGTTCCTCTACTGCGTCCTCCGCCGGGAGTCCTTCGCCAGCGCCCTTCGCCAGAAGGCGGTCTTCGTAGGATGGAACGAGGAGTGCGCCCGTGCAGCCGACCGTTTCACCGACGGACGCGCCCACCAGATCGCCGTTGCCGGCGTGATCGCACCTCCCGGTGGCATCGAAGTCGCACCACCGAGCGGGATCCCGGTGCTCGGTCAGTACGATGACCTTCGTAGCATCCTCCGGAATTCAGGTGCCGATCTGCTGATGGCGGTCGATGGCACACTTCCCCGCGATCAGATGGTCCTGCTCGCCGAATGCTGCGGCAAGGAGTTCGTCGATTTCAAACTCGTCCCGAGCTGCTTCCAGGTGATGGTCTCCGGGCTCCAGCTCGAAAGCTTCCACGGCATGCCGGTCCTCGGACTTGGCAAGCTTCCGCTCCACCATGCCTTCAACAATTCCCTGAAGCGCGCCATCGACATCGTCGGCAGCATCGTCGGGCTGATCGCCTTCGCTCCGGTCATGGCCGCCTTCGGACTGATGGTCCGCGCGGAATCACGCGGCTCGGTGATCTACCGCCAGCGCCGCATCGGTCTCAATGGAAGGCCTTTCGACATCTACAAAATCCGCAGCATGAAGCTCGACGCCGAAGCCGCCGGAGCCCCCGGCTGGACGGTGAAGGACGACCCGCGTCGCCTGAAGATCGGCAAGTTCATGCGCGCCTGGAACATCGATGAGCTCCCGCAGTTCTGGAATGTCCTGCGCGGTGACATGAGCCTCGTCGGCCCGCGTCCGGAACGCCCCGAGCTGATCGAAGGCTTCAAGGAGGAGATTCCCCACTACAACGTGCGCCACAACATCAAGCCTGGCGTCACCGGTTGGGCCCAGGTCAATGGACTCCGGGGCGATACCTGCCTGCGCGAGCGCGTGAAGTTCGACCTCGATTACATCGAAAACTGGAACTTCCTGCTCGATCTCCAGATCATGATGATGACCTTCTTCAATCGCCGCGGCGCCTGCTGAACGGACTGATTCATGGAAAATGCCCACGACCCCGGACCGTCCGGTCGACGCGATCGCTCGATCCGGCTGGCCGTGGTCACTTCGCTGCTTTCGAAGGTTGGGACGTTGCTGCTCCAGTTCGTCTCGATCCCGCTGGCGGTGAAGGTGCTCGGGCGGGAGGAGTTCGGTCTTTATGTGACGG
Organism: Luteolibacter sp.; assembly: GCA_031419215.1. GTDB lineage: Bacteria > Verrucomicrobiota > Verrucomicrobiia > Verrucomicrobiales > Akkermansiaceae > Luteolibacter. The sequence continues at coordinate 5,725 of JANOKL010000025.1, forward strand.
TCAATCTCACGCTGACCACCGTTTCGATGCTGGAGGTCGGTGTGGGGCCGGCCTTGGCGCATGGGCTGTCGAAAGCCCGCGCCGTCGGCAGTGAGGAAGACCAGCGGGTCCTGGGATCGACCGCATTTTTCATGATGGTCGCGGTGGCCTGCGTGGTGGCGGCGTTGCTCGCGGCGGTTCTGTTAGCCGTGCCGCTGACGCGGATTTACGGATCAGAGTTCTCAGGCCAGGAGCATGTCCTGCGGCCTGCGTTGTGGACCGGCCTGGCCTTGTTCGCGCTGTTTTTCATCCTGAATCTCACCGAACGAATCCGCGAGGGCCATCTGGAAGTCGCCAGCAACAATCTCTGGGGCGCGGCAGGAAATGTCACCGCAGCCCTCGCGGTCGGCGGGGGAGTGCTGGCGGCGAAGATGGGCTGGTTTTCTCCACAGGTCTGGTGCCTCGTGCTCGGCGTGCATGGCGCGTTGCTGCTGGCGAAGGCGGCCAACACAGTCGCCCTCTGGCGCACCCATCCGGCGATGGTCCCAAGGCTTTCCTGTTTTAGAAAATCAGTGGCCAGGCATCTGTTTTCGGACGGTCTCTCGTTTTCGACCAGCGTGCTTCTAACAGGTCTGGTGGAATACAACCTCTGCGGCTGGATGGTGGGACGCCTCGGTGGTGGACCGGCTGCCATCGCGCTTTACGGCGTCTTCATCATGTTGACGGTCATGCAGCTCGGCTTCGTGGTCATGCTGAGCACGCCCACGTGGCCAGCAGTCGCCGAGGCTCTCGCAAGGAATGACTACGACTGGGCGCGGCACGCGGCGAAGCGGCTTTATCTTTGTGGCTCGGCCTTCGCGCTCTGCTCGGCGGCTGGGCTGGTGCTGATCGGGCCGTGGGCGATCGAACTCTGGCTCGGCAAGGATTTCGCCGGGATCAGCCGCACGCTGCTTGCTTGCTACGGCTTCTATTTCATCGCGCATGTCTGGCGGCATCTCAATCACGCACTCATGATCGGCACCGGCCAGGTCGCGCGCATGGCCAGGATCCAGATCGTTGAGTCCGCCCTGCTTGCCGTGATCGCGTACCTTGCCCTTAGCCACGGAACCATGGCAGTAATGTTGGCCGTAATGGCGCTTGTCATCCTGTCCATCACCGGCTGGATGCTGCCACGGCGGGTTGCCGTCGCCTTGCGAAACTGATTCCAACTCCAGCCGCTCCATCGGCTGATCCCCCAATCCCCTCCCATGAAAAAGATCCTCGTTACCGGTTCCTCCGGCCTGATCGGTTCGGAAGTCTGCGTCCATTTCGCCGGTCTTGGCTGGCAGGTCCACGGCGTCGACAACAACCAGCGCGCGGTGTTTTTCGGTCCGCAGGGAGACACCCGGTGGAATCAGAGCCGCCTCGCCGAACAGCTTGGCTCCGGCTTCGTGCATCATGAACTGGACATCCGCGATCGCCAGGGCGTGCAGGCCTTGCTGAAACAAATCCGGCCGGATGCCATCGTCCACACCGCCGCCCAGCCCTCGCACGATCGTGCGGCGGCGATTCCCTTCGATGACTTCGACACCAATGCCGTCGGCACGCTGAACTTGCTGGAAGCCGTGCGCAACGCCTGCCCGGAATCGCCATTCGTCCACATGTCGACCAACAAGGTCTACGGCGACCGCCCGAACACGATTGACCTCGTCGAGCTGGAAACCCGCTGGGACTACGCCGATCCAGCCTTCGTCGATGGAATCCCGGAGACCTTCTCGATCGACCAGTCAAAGCACTCGCTTTTCGGCGCGTCGAAGGTCGCGTCCGACGTCATGGTCCAGGAATACGGCCGCTACTTCGGCATCCCGACCTGCTGCCTGCGCGGCGGTTGTTTGACCGGTCCGAACCACTCCGGCGTCGAGCTCCACGGCTTCCTCAGTTACCTCGTGAAGTGCAACCTCGAAGGCCGCGAATACAAGGTCTTCGGCTATAAGGGCAAGCAGGTGCGCGACAACATCCACTCGCAGGACGTCGCCGCCTTCATCTCCGCCTTCATCGCCACCCCGCGCATGGGCGAGGTCTACAACCTCGGCGGCGGACGCGCCAATTCCTGCTCGATCTGGGAAGCCTTCAAGTTCGCGGAAAAGTTCAGCGGACGGGAACAGGTTTACTCTTACGTCGATGAGAACCGTTCGGGCGATCACATCTGCTACATCTCGAATCTCGCCAAGATGAGGGAGCACTACCCGACCTGGGACATCACCGTTTCGCTGGAGGAAACCATCCGTCAGATCGTGGTGGCGAATCAGGAGCGCATGGCGGTGGCGCATTGATTCCATTACTCCACTTCCCCCGATGACGACCCTCGCTTTCTTCGCCCACGAGCGTGGAGACGCACGGGTGCGGAAACGGATCGCCGCGTTTCAGGATCAGGGGCTGGAAGTCATCGGCTACACCTTCCATCGCGAACGCGACAAGGTGGACCCGGAGCCGACGTGGAAAAACTTTCACCTCGGCACGACTTACAACCGTCGCTACCTCCAACGCCTGTGGACCTTCGTCGGAAGCCTCGGCATTCTGTGGCGGCATCGGGAATCGTTAGGCCAATGCGCGGCGATGTATGTGGTGAACACGGACAACGCGGTGCTCGCGCTGATCGGTCGTTTCTTCTCCGGGAAGAAAGTGCCACTCGTGCTGGAGTTGGCGGACATCCAGCCGGTGATGACCGGCACGGGCTTGATTTCAAAAGCGCTGCGCTGGATCGAGCGGCAGGTGTTGAAGCGTTCGTCGCTGCTGGTGACGACCTCGCCGGGATTCGTGAAGCATTACTTCGGGCCGGTGCAGCAATTCCACGGCGAGGTGTTCCTGTTAGAAAACAAGGTCTATCCGAGCCTCGCCCTGCCTGCCTCCATCCCATCCAACGGCCAGCCGGTGAAGGGCGGACGCCCGTGGGTGATCGGCTGCTTTGGGGCCCTGCGCTGCCGACGGAGTTTGGAACTGATGAAGGCCTTGGCGCAGCAATTGGGCGACAAGGTCGACTTCATCCTCCGCGGCTATCCCTCCGGCACCATCACGGAGGACTTCTCAAAGTTGCTCGGCGATCTGCCCAACCTGCGAATGGAAGGAGCCTATCAGTATCCGGGCGATCTAGGAGAGATGTATGGAGCGGTGGATTTCAACTGGGCGATCGACGAGAGCGATCCGAACGGCAACTCCGCGTGGTTGCTGCCGAACCGGATCTATGAAGGCGGCTGCTTCGGCGTGCCGGTGATCGCCGCGAGGCATACCGAAACTGGCGAGTGGGTTGCGCAGCGTCAGCTCGGCTGGACCTTCGAGGAGCCCTTTCAGGAAAACCTCGCCAAGTTTTTCGGCAGCATCACGCCACAGGACTGGGCGGCGGTGAAGGATCGCTGCGAATCCGTGCCGCGAACCGACTTCACCGGAGATGACGACTTGCGGAAGCTCGCAGAAAGCCTGACAAATCTGTCGGGCTGTCAGGGACTGTCTTAAAATCAAGCTGAATGAAACCAGTGGGCATTTCCTAACAGAATTTACAGAATTTCGCAGAATTTACAAAACGATGGAAATCCGGATCTTAAAGATTTATGGCGCATTCTGTGAATTCTGGAAATTTCGTTAATTCTGTCAAAATGGCACAGCTCCATTGAAGAGTTCGATCTTCCAGACTGCCTCTTAGAAAGAACCACTCGAAACCCATGGGCATCCTCCGAATTTATCTGGCCCTGTGCGTGGTGGCGGCACACTCGACGCGCATCGCCTTCTGGCCGATGCACACCGGCCATGAGGCGGTGCAGATCTTCTTCATGATCTCCGGTTTCTACATGGAACTGGTTTACGACAAGTATGCCACCGTTCGGGAGTTCTACACCAGCCGTGCCCTGCGGATTTTCCTGCCTTACTGGGTGGTGCTGGCTGTGGTCGTGGGCGGGAGTGTGCTGCTCGGAGTTGTGTCCGGAAACTGGGCAGAGCTGGCACCGTACGGACACTTCCGTGAAACCAACGGCGCGGCGGGCGTGACGCTGGCGGGTCTTTCCAATGTGACCATCTTCTTTCAGGACACGCTGATGTTCTTGCAGGACAATGGCGGTGGCCTGGCTTTCACCAACGACTTCCGCTCGCTCACGAATCCCCTGTGGTATTTCCTGCTCATCCCGCAGGCTTGGTCGATCAGTGTCGAGCTGCAGTTCTATCTGTTGGTGCCGCTGCTGGCGAAGCTCCGCGACAAGTGGCTGCTGGTCCTCATCCTGCTTTCGCTGGCGGCCCGCCTCTACGTCTATGAAGGGCTTGGCTGGAAGCATGATCCCTGGACCAGCCGCTTGATGCCGTTCGAAATTTCGTTTTTCATGCTCGGCATCCTTGCGTGCCGGTTCTGGAAGCGGCGTCGCAGCCTGTTTGAACGGTTGGCGGCTTTTGGAGAGTCGAATCGCATCCTGCGTTACAGCGCCATCGTGATGTTCTGCATCGCCTCCAAGCTGCTGGTGATCGGCCTTAGCAAATGGCTCGATCGCGCCTACGTCGATCTCGCCATGGCTGCGAGCTGGGCGCTGGTCTTGCCCGCCTTGTTTTCCCTGAGCCGGAAGGACGGGCTGGATCGCTGGGTCGGCGAGCTTTCCTACCCGGTCTATCTGGTGCACTTCTTCATCATCGGGCTCCTCGAGCTGGCGCTGCATCAAGGACTGGCCAACTTTGCGGCAGAGCCTCTGAGCTGGCAGCTCAACCCCTGGACCGGCACGCTCGCGGCGGTGTTGTCGATCACGGTCGCCATCGTTCTGAATCACACCGTCTTCGCCTGGCTGGAGAAGCTGAGGCACCGGAAGATCGCAGCCGCTACACCTTCGCAATGAGCTCTCGGAGGATCTCGTCGAGGCGGGTGGACTCAAGACTACCCTTTGGGTAGTAAATCTACCCTCGATAGATCGAGAGATTTCCTACTCCGAAGCCTTTTTACGTTCCTCATTTTCGGCTCTCTGGATTGCCCGCTCAAAGCAGGTCTTCCACACCCAAAAGAATTCAGATTTTTTCGAGAAAATCGCTCCGCAAAGAAATGCCACTCCACCTTCTGGAAGCTCCTCGGCCCCTGGTGTCATGATAGAAAAAGAACCCTGGTCCATGAAATCCATCGGGATGCCGCCGCCCCGGAAATCCACTCTCATGTCTGCGTAGCGGAGGGACTTCCTCCCGCAGTATTCAGGGATGGTTTCTCCATAGGCGAGTCTGATGGAGCCGGAATCGTCCAACAGATCCTGCATCAAGAATTTCTCCCCCGGCACGATACATCCTCCGTCGTCGATTTCGACTTCAGCGTCCTTGGCCCGCGATTGAACTTTTCTGACGTATTCCGGATAGTCGAAGGGCCTTGAGAAGTACAAGCCCACGAGGCCATAGGAAACAGTCGCCCAGTTCGGCGATTCAATGAATTCTTCAAAGCATTTCCAGCCGTTCTCCGATCGAAGAAGTGTCAGTATCGCTTCGTGGGCCTCGTTACCTTTCTCGGTTCCCACCCAGTCGTGGTTTCCCAGTGTCTTGAGGCTCTCAAGTAATTTACGCGCATGCTGGACATCGTCTGGTGAGATGGAAGCAATGGCTTTCCCATTAATTGGTCCGGCGGCTTTGTCGGTGGGATTGTCATCACGGCGACAAGCGCTTG
>JANOKL010000026.1:0-4255 GCA_031419215.1 Luteolibacter sp.
CGCGATGGCAAGCCGGGCGAAGTGGTCGGCGCGAAAACACCCTTCGGAAAAGTCGTCCGCATGTCGGAGAAAAAGGACGAGCATGATGGCCGCGCGCAGCTCGCCGAGTGGTTCGTCTCGAAGACCGGCACGCAGTTCGCCGGAAACATTGCCAACCGACTCTGGAAACGCGTGATGGGCAAGGCGGTGTTTGAACCTGCAGACGTCTACATTCCCGCCGCGAAGACCAACTACCCGGAGCTCATGGCCTACCTGGAACAGCTCATGATCGAGCTCCAGTATGACCAGAAAGCCTTCCAGAAAGTCCTTCTTTCCACGCGCACCTATCAGTTCGCCACCAATCCGGACGCCTCGGTTGTCGAGGGAGGGGACGATTTCCATGGCCGGAAAATCAGCCGCATCGGCGCCGAACAGATCTGGGACTCCCTCATCACCCTGGCCAGCGGAGACCCCGACAAGAAGCCGCGTCGCACACTGGATGACCGGATCTACGTCGGCGGCCGACCGGTGCTCGTGGGCAAGAAGACCATGCCCCAGCTTTCTCAGGAAGTGCTGGCACTGAAGAGCGAGGGAGAGGTCCGATCCTACTTCACCAAGTTCGTCGCCGACATCAAGAGCGGTGGCGGTGGCAGCAAGAGCAACAGTGACAGCATGATGATGAGCAGCGTGAAGACCTACAACAAGGACGCCCAGGTCCGCGCTTCCGAGCTGCCCTCTCCTGCCCCGCGCGACCACTTGCTGTATCTTTTCGGGCAGTCGGATCGCGAGGTGGTGGATGCCTCCAGCCGCGAGCCGAATGTGGGCCAGGTGCTTTCCCTGATGAACGGTTTCGTCCAGCGCCAGCTCGTCAACAATCCCAATGCCCATCTTTACAAAAGCCTCGAAGGCGCCGGCACGGATCAGGAAAAGATCCGCCGCCTTTACATCGCCATCCTCAGCCGTCCGCCGAGTGAGGAGGAAATGGGCTGGATGCTCGATGAGGTGAAGGCCTCCAAGTCGAACGGCTACCGCAACATCGTTTCCTCTCTCGTGATGTCCTCCGAATTCCTTTTCCTCCAATGAACCCATCCGATCTCACCCGCCACGACGAATTTACCCGCCGTCGTTTCATGTCGAACGCCGCGCGCCTTTACCTCGGCGTGCATCTGTTCCCGATGTTTGGAAACTCCGTCGCCTCCGCAGCGCCCGCCGCGGTCGGAGCCGCCGCCGGCTCGAAGGCGAAGTATGTCATCTACCTCTACATGAACGGCGGCATGAGCCACCTCGACACCTTCGACCCAAAGCCGAAGAAGAAGGACGTCATGGGTCCGCTCGAAGCCATCCCGACCAAGGCGGATGGTATCTTCGTGGGCCAGCACCTACCGCTGACCGCCGCGATCATGGACAAGGTGACTGTCATCAACTCGATGAACTCCACCCAGGGCGCCCACGAACAGGGCGCCTACATCATGCACACCAGCTACGCGCTGCGCGGCACCGTCAAGCACCCCGCCCTCGGCGCGTGGGTTCTGAAACTGGGCGATCGTCTGAACAAGGACATCCCCGGCTTTGTCGCCATCGACACCTCGGCCGACCAGTCCGGCGGCGGCTTCTTCGGCGCGAAATATTCCGCCGCACCGATCGGCAATGCTTCAGAAGGACTTCAAGACTCGAAGCGACCCGGCGAAGTGCCGAAGGAAGACTTCGACCGTCGTCTTTCGCTCGCCGACAAGCTCAACCAGAAGTTCCACAGCAAGTATCCGAACGCCGACGTGAAGGCCTACGAGGACCTTTACCGTGAGGCCATCCGATTGATGAACAGCAAGGACCTCAAGGCCTTCGACCTCAGCGAGGAATCCGCCGCCACGCGCAGTCTTTACGGCACCGGACGCTTCGCCCAGGGCTGCATGCTCGCCCGACGCCTGATCGAGCACGACGTCCGTTTCGTCGAGGTCCAGCTCGGCGGCTGGGACACCCATTACGACAATTTCACCGCCATCCAGGGTCGCTGCAAGGAGTTCGACCAGGCCTACTCCGCCCTTATCACCGACCTCGAAAAGCGCGGCAAATTGAAGGACACTCTCGTCGTCGTTGCCACCGAGTTCGGTCGCTCGCCCGCGATCAATGTCGAGCACAAGAATGGCCGCGATCACCATCCGAACGCCTTCTCCTGCCTCCTCGCTGGTGGCGGCGTGAAGGGCGGCTACAAGCATGGCGAAAGCGATGCCTCCGGCAACAAGGTCAAGGACAAGCTCGTCACCGTGCCGGACTTCAACGCCACCATCGCCCAAGCGCTCGGGCTGCCATGGGACAAGGTGCTGATGTCTCCCTCGTCGCGCCCCTTCAAGATCGCGGACAAGGGCGTGCCGGTCATGGACGTCTTCGCCTAGACCTCGTTCAACGCCTGCCACCACTCCTCGACCTCGCCCTGCAGCCCATGCACGGCGAGGTTTTTTGCGACCTGTTCACGCGTCGGCTCGATCAGGGATTCCTGCTCGATCTGTTCGTGATCCTCAGGCCAATCAGGATTCACCGCCTTTGCCAGCTCCCAGCAGGCCCACGCCCGCGCCGTTCGGAGCTCCGGATCTTGCCCGCTCATTCTCGTCGCCAGATGTTGGAAGTGACGTCTGGGATTGCCGATGAAGCCGATAGTTTCCCCGTGCTTGAGAATCCACCCCACCGCCCGGTAAGGAATGGGATTTCCCGCCAAAAATGCCGTATCGACGTCCGGCTCAAGTTTCGCACCAAATGCCCGGTTCAGCATCAGCAGTGCCTGAGCGGGCAGGCCTTCCAGCCACCTCGATTGCGCACAGCACAGAGCCAGCCGATAGAAATCAGCGCCTCTCGGCCCCTGGCGAAACGCACCCAGGGAAGAAGCCGGATGCCGCAAGCCTCCGATCTGCGGCAAAAACGGACAAGGCTCGATAGAGTCGGGTGAAACGGCAGACATCCCGCAAGCAGTCTTCCTCAGACACGCGTCGTGTGCAAGGGCGCGGCTAACTCAAATGAACCATGTGGAAAGTCGCAAACCTACCGAAGCCCGCCGGGTTTCTACAAGCCGGGATCGTCCGCCCGGTTAAGGTCGCAAGACTCACATGAAACCCATTTTCGGAGCCAGCACCTGGCTGTGGACATCCCCTTTTGACTCCTCACAGACGGCACTGATCGAACGAATCGCCGCCCTCGGATTCGAGGCCATCGAGCTTCCCATCGAGGACCCCGCTCTCATCGATTCCGCCGCTTTGGCTCCAGTGATTGCCGACACGGGCATGAAAGTCCTCATTTGCGGAGCCTTCGGACCGGGTCGCGACCTGACCGATCCTGACTCCGCTGTGCGTGCGTCCACTCGTGGCTACCTTTCCTCGATGATGGAAATCGCCACCGCCCTCGGTGCCGATTTCATCGCCGGACCAATGTATTCACGCGTCGGAAAAGCCCGCCAGCTTTCCGACGATGATCGGAACCGCGAGTGGGACCTCGCTGTGTCGGAACTCCACACGGTCGCCAACGAAGCCGGAAACCGAGGACTCGCCCTCGCCATCGAGCCGATCAACCGCTTCGAGACCGATCTCGTCAACACCACCGCCGATGCCGTGCGGATGGTGCGCGAAATCGATCACCCGGCCGCAAAGATGATGATCGACACCTTCCACATGACCATTGAGGAATCAAACCTCGGCGACGCCATCCGCCACGCCGGAAAGGACCTCGTCCACGTCCAGGTCAGCGAGAACCACCGCGGCGTCACCGGCACCGGGCTCACGCCGTGGACGGATTTCCGGGATGCCCTGCGCGATATCGGTTACAACGGCTCCATCGTCATCGAGTCCTTCACCCCCGACAACCGCGACCTCGCCGGGGCGGTCTGCATCTGGAAGCGCTTCACCGACAACCAGGACGAATTCGCCTCTCGCGGCCTGGATTTTCTCCGGAAACTCTTCGTCTGAAATCCACGATCTCCTATCCCAATCCACGATCTCCCATGAGTGACATCAACATCGCCATCGTCGGCCTCGGCTTCGGAGCCGAGTTCATCCCCATCTATCAGCGCCTCAAGGGCGTGAATCTCTACGCCATCTGCCAGCGGACCCAGTCGAAATTGGATGAAGTCGGCGACAAGTTCGGCATCGCCAAACGCTACACCTCCTTCGACGACCTTCTCGCCGATCCGGACGTCCACGCCGTCCACATCAACTCACCGATTCCCGATCACGGCCAGCAGTCGATCAAGGCGCACAAGGCTGGCAAGCACGTCGCCTGCACCGTGCCGATGGCC
>JANOKL010000027.1:0-6925 GCA_031419215.1 Luteolibacter sp.
CCGCGCGCTACATGTCTCTTCCTGATTTCCAGGAAGTCACCAAGAGCAAGCCGGAGAAAAGCCTGCTTCAGCCGCTCAAGCGCTCAGGTGGCCGTAACAACACCGGTCGCATCACCTGCCGCCACATCGGCGGTGGCCACAAGCGCCACTACCGCCTCATCGACTTCCGTCGCCGGAAGCACGACGTGACCGCCACCGTGGTCGGCATCGAATACGATCCGAACCGCACCTGCCGCATCGCCCTGCTTCAGTACACCGACGGCCAGAAGTCCTACATCCTCGCTCCAGCCGGCCTAGAAGTCGGCGCGACAGTAGCTTCCGGTGAAGGTGTCGCTCCAAAGCCCGGCAACGCAATGCCGCTCAAGAGCGTGCCGCTCGGAACCGCCATCCACAACATCGAGCTTCAGCCCGGTGGTGGTGGCAAAGTGGCCCGCGCCGCCGGTCAGCAGGCAATCCTTTCCAACCGCGAAGGTGGCTGGGCGCTCGTCAAGATGCCTTCCGGAGAAATCCGCCGCTTCAATGAAGAGTGCTTCTGCACCATCGGTGCCGTCGGCAACCGTGACCACATGAACGAATCCTCCGGCAAGGCGGGTCGTTCGCGCTGGCAGGGTGTCCGTCCGACCGTCCGCGGCATGACCATGAACCCGGTTGACCACCCGAACGGTGGTGGCGAAGGCCGCTCCAAGTCCGGTGGTGGTCGTCAGCACCTTCTCAGCCCGTGGGGCCATGCCAAGGGTCAGAAGACCCGCAACAAGAAGAAGCCGACCAACGCCTTCATCGTCGAATCCCGCCACAAGGCGAAGCGCTGATCCGGGAATCCAACTTTAAACGCACACTCCAATGCCCCGCTCGCTTAAAAAAGGTCCGTTCGTTGACCAGAAGCTCCTCCAGAAGATCGATGCCACCACCGCCGCCGGCGAGGACCGCAAGCCGATCAAGACCTGGAGCCGCAAGTCGATGATCACACCTGACTTCGTTGGTCACAACTTCGTCGTGCACAACGGCAAAACCTTCGTCCCGGTCCACGTGACCGAGAACATGGTTGGCCACAAGCTCGGAGAATTTTCGCCGACCCGCATTTTCAAACAACACGGCGGTATCGGCAAGAAGTAAGCCGTCTCCCGTTCCTCACGCCACCTCCTCATGGTCTCCCTCGTTCCATCACGGTTTACCGCCGCCGCCGCCCTCGGGCTGCTGGCCGTCGGTGGCACGTGCCGTGGACAGGATGCCCGGGTGGCGGAACTGGAGAAGACCGTCGCCTCCCTTCAGGAGCGCAACGCCGCCCTTCAACGCAGTCTGGCTGAATCCAACCAGGCAGCGAAGCTGGCGGACGAACAACTCACGCAGATCCGCAGTCGCCTTGAGGCACTCGGCAAGAACCTTCTCGATGGCGGTGATGACCGCCTCATCAAGGCCGCCGGGGACATCGAGCTGACCAAGGAACAGCTCACCGGACTCCAGGGCGCGGCCAGCCGCCTCTCGTCATCCGTCACCGATTACCTTCGCCAGGCCGTGGTTTCCGATCCGGATGCACGGCTGCGTGTCGAAACTTCCCTACGCGAGCTTGACGCCATCCTCGGTCTCAGGCAGAAGCCCCGCCCCGATGTTCGCACCGGCAGCCTACAGCAGGCTTCCATTGTGAGCATTGATCAAACCAGCGGGCTGCTTGTGCTGAACGTGGGGGAGACCCAAGGGGCCCGGATCGGCATGAGCTTCCAGCTCAGCCGCGCCAACCAGCCCTACGGAAAAGCCATACTCGCCGACGTCCGCCCGGGCGTCAGCGGCGCCTTCGTCGAGCGACTTGACCGACCTTCAGAATCCGCACGACAGGGCGATACCGCCACTCTCGAGACTCAACCGTCCAAATAAGCAACCTTCCGCTGCAAGCATCCACCTTCACGATCCGATGGAAGTCAAAAGCACCACCAAGTATGTCCGTCTCTCGCCCAAAAAGGCGCGTGACGTCGCACGGGAAATCCAAGGCCTTCCAGTGTCGAGCGCGCTCGACATTCTGACCTTCACCCCGAAGAAAGCCGCGCAGCTCATCTGCAAGACCCTCAAGACGGCCATCGCGGACGCAGAGCACAATTTCTCTCTCGATACCAGCACGCTCGTCGTGAAGGAAGCGGTGATTGGAATCGGCCCGGCGATCAAGCGTTTCAAGCCACGTGCCAAGGGTTCCGCCGGTGCCATTCGCAAGCCCACCAGCCACATTTTCATCACCCTCGTCGGCGCACCGCCGGAGAAGAAAAAGAAGGTGACCCGCAACGTCTCCGCCAAAACGACCCCGACCCCGGAACCAGCCGCTGAAGCGCAGGCCTGATCCGACCCAGCAACTCTCAACACGCACCGACCATGGGCCAAAAAGTACATCCGATCGGATTCCGCCTCGCCGTCAACAAAGACTGGCGCTCGAAGTGGTATGCCACGGGCAAGGACTACAGCATCAAGCTGCACGAAGACCTTTCGATCCGCAATTACCTAAAGAAGCGTCTTCAGACCGCAGCTCTCGCCAAGGTGGTGATCGAGCGCGCCTGGAACAGTGTCCGCGTCACTCTCCACACCTCCCGCCCCGGCCTGATCATCGGCCGCCAGGGACGTGACATCGAGATCATGACCCGCGACCTCAACGTGCTTTGTCACGGATCGCAGGTGAAGATCGACATCATCGAGATCCGCAAGCCGGAGCTTGATGCCCAGCTCGTCGCCGAACAGATCGCCGTCCAGCTTGAGCGCCGTATCAGCTTCCGCCGCGCCATGAAGCGCTCGGTGCAGATCGCCATGGACTTCGGTGCTGAAGGCATCCGTGTCCGTTGCGCCGGCCGCCTCGGCGGTGCCGACATCGCCCGCTCGGAAACCTACCGTGAAGGCAAGGTGCCGCTCCAGACTCTCCGTGTTCCTCTTGACTATGGCTTTGCCGAAGCCCGGACCCTTTACGGGATCATCGGGGTGAAGTGCTGGGTCAACAAGAAGGAGGAAGACAACCGCCCGGGTCAACCTGGTGGTGAACGCAACGATCGTGGCAACCGCGGAGATCGCGGCGACCGTGGTCCTCGCGGTGGTGGTGGTGATCGAGGCGGCAACCGCGGTGGCGGTGATCGTCGCCCTGGACCGCCCCGCAGCAACGGATAATTCTTGTCCGCCTGAAATTCTCGCCCGAATACTGAACCAATTTTTTAGAAGGAGTAAGTCATGCCCTTGATGCCCAAACGAACCAAGTTCCGCAAAAGCCACCGCGGCAGCCGCTCCGGCAACGCGCAGCGTGGAACGACCGTCGCGTTCGGCGATTTCGGTCTTCAGACCGTTGATCGCGGATGGATGACCAACCGCCAGATTGAAGCCTGCCGTGTCGCGATCAATCGCTTCCTGAAGCGCAAAGGCAAGGTCTGGATCCGAATCTTCCCACACAAGTCCGTCACCGCCCGTCCGCCGGAAACCCGAATGGGTAAAGGCAAAGGCGCTGTCGAATTCTGGGTAGCCGTCGTCCGTCCGGGCAACATGCTCTTCGAGGTCGGTGGCGTTCCGGAATCCCTCGCCCGCGAGGCCATGCGCCTGGCTTCCTACAAGCTCGGCATCCGCACCCGCTTCATCGTCCGCAACCCGCACGCCTGATTGCCACCCGGCATCACCTGCGAATCTAGAACTTCCTTCCGATCCCCGATTTCATGGCTACCAAGACCAAGGCAAAGTCCAAGTCCACCGAGCTTTCCGCCGGCGAGCTTCAGACCCGCCTCCGCGACCTCAAGCAAGAGGCCCTCAACCTCCGTCTCCAGCAGGCCACCGGCCAGTTGGAAAACCCCGCCCGCATTCGCGTCGTCCGTCGCGAGACCGCGCGTGTTCTCACTGCTCTTGCCGCCGCCAAGCGCAAGGCCTGATCCCGGACCGCAACGAATCAACTATCCTTCTCATGAGCGAGACCACCTCCACGGAATCCAGCCCGAACGTTCGCAAGACCCGCGTCGGCGTCGTCGTGTCCACCAAAATGGACAAGACCATCGTCGTCGAGCACGTCGCCCGCGTTCCGCATCCCAAGTTCAACAAGATCGTCAAGCGCTCGAAAAAGTACTACGTCCACGATGAGAAGTCGGAAGCCGCCATCGGCGACCGCGTCCGCATCGTCGAGACCCGTCCTCTTTCGAAGCTGAAGCGTTGGAATCTCGAAGAGGTTATCACGCATTGATCCATCTGCGCTTGACCGGACCCACAGTTCCGATCATGTCGCCCCACTCACGCAGCTCCCACTACTTTTTCTTATGATCCAGATGGAAACCAAGCTGACGGTCGCCGACAACACCGGCGCCCGCACAGCAAAAATGATCGGTGTTCTCGGCAAGCGCACGCGCATTGCCAACGTCGGCGACGTCATCACCGCCCACATCCGTGACTCGATCCCGACCGCCGCCGTCAAGAAGGGCAGCGTCGTCAAGGCCGTGATTGTCCGCACCGCTGCTCCGATCCGCCGCTCTGACGGATCCGTCCTCCGCTTCGATGGCAATGCAATCGTCATCATCGACAAGGACAACAACCCTCGCGGCACCCGCATCTTCGGACCGGTCGCCCGTGAACTCCGTGAAAAGCAGTTCATGAAGATCGTCTCCCTCGCGCCCGAAGTTCTCTGAGCCGCGTCCACCCGAATCCCAACTGAAACTTTCCAGATGAAGACACACGTCAAAAAAGGCGACGAAGTCGAGATCATCGCCGGCAACCACAAAGGCAAGCGCGGCACCGTCCTCTCGGTGAACGCAGGCAAGAGCCAGGTTGTCGTCGAAGGTGCCCGCAAGATGGTCAAGGCCACCAAGCGCTCCGAAAAACATCCCGATGGCGGCCTGCTCGAAGTCGACGGCCCCGTCCATATCTCCAACGTCAAGAAATTGGGCTGAACCCTGCGTTTTGCCCGCGCTTAAGCGCGCGTTTCAACAGCGCTGACCCGCAAACCACCATGAGCACTCCTACGCTCCTCACATACTACAAAGAAAAGGTAATCCCCGCTCTCACCGAGAAGCTGGGTTACAAGAACCTGCACCAGGTCCCACGTCTTGAAAAGATCGTGGTCACCTCCTGCATGGGCAAGTCCCCCGATCGCAAGCTGGCCGTCGATGACGCCGTGACCGAAATCGGCAAGATCACCGGCCAGAAGGCTTCCATCAGCTACTCGAAGAAGGCCGTCGCCAACTTCAAGCTCCGCGAGGGTGAAGCCCTTGGAGCCCGCGTGACCCTCCGTGGTCCACGCATGTGGGAGTTCCTCGACCGCTTCATCAACCTGACAGCGCCAAACATCCGCGACTTCCGCGGAATCCCGACCAAGTCCTTTGACGGTCGTGGCAACTACGCAGTCGGATTCAACGACCAGTCGATTTTCCCGGAAATCGAACTCGACCAGATCAAGCGCCAGATCGGCTTCGACCTCATCTTCGTTACAACGGCTTCGACCGATGACGAAGGTCGCGAACTGCTTCGCGCGCTCGGCATGCCGTTCCGCGACAGCAAGAAGACTGAAGAAGTCGTCGCCACCGCCTGAGAACCCCAGAACTTAAAGAAAGACCAGATATCATGGCAGTTCTCACCGACCCAATCTCCGACTTCCTCACGCGTCTCAAGAACGCTTGCCGCGCAGGCAACGAGGAATTCACCGCCCCGCACTCCCGGATCAAGGCCGACATCGCCAAGATCCTCATGGAAGAAGGCTACATCTGGAACTACGAAGTCCTCACGGGCGAACGTATCTCCATCAAGGTGAAGCCGAAGTTCATCGACAGCCGCCCGGTCCTCACCGACCTGAAGCGCGTCTCCAAGCCTGGCCGCCGCAAGTACGTCAGCACCGATGAAATCCCACGCGTCATGTCCGGCCTCGGCATCGCCATCCTTTCGACTTCGAAAGGCGTGATGAGTGGGGCAACCGCCAAGCGTCACAACCTGGGTGGCGAAATCCTTGCCATCCTCTGGTAAACCCCTCAACCCGAGAAAGGAACCATCTCCATGTCACGCGTTGGTCTTAAACCAATCACTCTTCCCGCCAAGGTGGCCGTCAAGGTCGCCGGAACCCAGGTGTCTGTCGAAGGTCCGAAAGGCACCCTCCAGCTCCCGCTTCCCGACGGCATCACCGTCGAGAACAACTCCGAAGGCGGCATCACCGTTTCCCGCGCGACCGAATCGCGCGTTCACAAGGCGCTTCACGGCACCGTCCGCAGCCTGGTCAACAACATGATCATCGGCGTTTCGCAGGGCTTCGTGAAGGACCTTGAAATCCAGGGCGTCGGTCTCCGTGCCGCCGTCAAGGGAGCTGAAATCGACCTTTCGCTCGGTCGCTCCCATCCGCTCCTTCACCCGATCCCGAGTGGTCTCACCGTCACGGTGACCGACAACACAAAGATCAAGGTCGAAGGCATCGACAAGCAACTCGTCGGACAGTTCGCCGCCGAAGTTCGCGGATACTATCCGCCTGAGCCTTACAAAGGCAAGGGAGTCCGCTACGTCGGCGAATACGTTCGTCGCAAGGAAGGCAAGAGCGTCGGCAAGTAACGCACGAACGTCGAAACAAACCACGCACCGACCCACTCCAGATGAGCAAGATCAACCGCAAGGAAATCCGCCAGCGCGTACATGCCCGTATCCGCAAGAAGGTTGCAGGCACCACCGAGCGTCCGCGCCTCGCTGTCCATTATTCAAACCAGCACATTTACGTGCAGGTCATCGACGATGCCGTCGGCCGCACGCTGGCCGCCGCTTCCACCCTCGACAAGGAAGTGGAGAATGCATCCTCGAACATCGTTTCCGCCCAGAAAGTTGGAAGCCTGATCGCAGAGCGCGCCAAGGCAGCCAACGTCAGCTCCGTGGTCTTTGACCGCGGTGGTCACATTTATCACGGCAAGGTCAAGGCCCTCGCCGATGCCGCCCGCGAAGGCGGTCTCCAGTTCTAACCGCCACT
>JANOKL010000028.1:0-4000 GCA_031419215.1 Luteolibacter sp.
CGGTCATCGCAGCGGCATTTGATCAGCAAGGAAAGCGGATCGGCTATGTGGCAAATCGCGCACATCACGCTGAGATCGGCGGCATGGCCCCAGGCTCGATGCCTGCGGCGGCTCGCTGTTTGACTGAAGAGGGTGTCGTGATCCAGTCGATGAAATTTGTGGAGGCAGGTTTTTCCAGAATGGATCGAGTCGAACGACTTTTGCGCGAAGGGCCTTATCCTTCACGCCGTCCGGAGGAGAATCTCGCCGATTTGGAAGCTCAGGCAGCGGCCGTGAATCACGGCGTTTTAGCGTTGGAGCAATTGGCGGGTTCGAGCGGTGGGGAATTTGTCCGTGATCGCTTGAAGTCGATTCTGGATCGGTCCGCGTTGCTGATGGGCGAACTTCTGAAGGGTTTCGAAGGTCTGGATTCAGTCCGGGACACCGCGTTGGATGATGGAACGCCGATTGCTGTTAGACTGACGGTTACAGGCGGGCGACTGAGGATCGATTTCACCGGCAGCGGCGAGGTCCACCCACGGAACCTCAACGCTACTCCGGCGATCATCCGCAGTGTGGTGCTGTTCGTGATCCGACTCTGGCTGGATGCCGACGTGCCGCTGAACGAGGGTCTGCTGGAGCCAGTTGAGATCGTGTTGCCGACTGGTTTTCTAAACCCCGAATTTCCGGATGATCCCACCCGCTGTCCTGCCGTCGTGGGCGGCAATGTGGAGACCAGCTAACGCGTGGCGGATGTTCTGTTGGACGCGCTCGGACTTTCCGCGAACGGACCAGGCACGATGAACAACTTTCTCTTCGGCAACGACCGCTTCGGCTACTACGAAACCATTTCCGGCGGCTCCGGTGCGGGTCGTCATCACGATGGATGCAGCGGTCGGCATGTGCACATGACGAACACAGCGATCACCGATCCGGAGATTCTTGAACACCGTTTTCCCGTTCGACTGAATCGTTACGAACTGCGTCGGGGTTCGGGAGGAAATGGCCTGCACGCCGGTGGCGATGGTGTGATCCGTGAGATCCGGTTCCTCGAAGCGCTGACGGTTTCATTTCTAACGGAACGAAGGGCCACGCAGCCTTCCGGTCTCGATGGCGGAGGCTCAGGACTGTCAGGTTCGCAAACGCGGGTGCATCCGGATGGAAGCCGCGAAGTTCTTCCCGGCGCGGTCACTTATCAGGCGCATGCCGGCGAGTCCGTCATCATCGAAACGCCCGGTGGCGGCGGCTGGGGCGGCGTTTAGGAAACGCGCTTTCTCACTCGTTTCAAAAGCTCATTGTCCGCTTCCAGTGAGTCGGCCAAGGCGCGGATCACTTCGAGAGTGGCTCTGGAAACGTGATGCTCCATGCCCTCAACATCACGGTAGATCGTTTCCTCATCGAGGTCGAACAGGCGCAGGAAGCGGGTCAGTGTTTCGTGCCGCTCGATGATGGCCTGCGCGATCCGCTGGCCTTCTTCGGTGAGCACCGTTCCTCGGTATTTTTCGTGTTTCACCAAGCCCTCGCCATCCAGGCGTTGCAGCATGTTGGTCACGCTGGCTTGGGAAATGCCGAGGTTTCTCGAAATGTCGACCGCTCGAGCATAGCCCTTCGCCTCGATCAGATGGAGGATCTGTTCAAGGTAATCGTCCATCGCGACGGAGCCGCTGGTGCGTTGGGAACGGGCTGGCATTCGCGGGCACGCTAGCCGGGCATCGGCGTGGCGTCGATGACGGATGAGCGAAACGAATCACCAGTGGTTCGTTGACAGTTCGCAATGTGGACCTATTTTGTCCCCATGAAAACGGCGACCGTTCGCGAGTTGAGAAATGAATTCGCCAAGCTTGAGGCGTGGCTGGGGGAGGGGGAGGAAATCCGCATTGAGAAGCGTGGTCTGGCGATCGCGATGCTCAAGCCGATGACCGCGGATGAGAAGCCATTCAAGATGCCGGATTTCGCCGCGCGTCGAAAAGCCACTTGGGGTGATCGTATTTTCACCGAGGAAGAAGTCGCCGAAATGCGGGCCTACGAGTTGGAGGGTGAGGAAGGATGAATTGCTTTCCTGACACTTCGTTTCTCTGCTCGATTTATCGAACTCAAATTCACTCTCCGCGTGCGGATCAGTTGTTGGAGCTAATTGGCGGGGTGTTACCCGTTTCCAGCCTGCTGGTTCTGGAGTTCCGCCAATCGGTGCGATTGCAGACGCGCTTGTTCAGCCTGGATCGCAAGAAGGGCTTCCCGTCTACGGAAGGGGCCCGGATGCTGAGGGATCTCCAGTCGGATCTGGTCGCCGGGGTTTTGTCGATGAAGGCGATCGACTGGGCGGACGTGCATCGGATCGCTGAGCAACTCAGCGACCGCCACACGCGTGACGGAGGGCACCGGCTCGCCGACCTCCTGCATGTGGCGACGGCGCTTCATCTTGGAGCGGAGTCATTCCTCACCTTCGATGACCAGCAGCGGAAACTGGCCGCCGCCGAGGGCATGGATGTGCCGGTTTGAGGGTCTGCTACTTTTTCCCGTCGCGATACATGTCCGCGTTCGATGCCTGGAACTCCGCCTTCAGTCGCACTTGAAGCGTGGAAAGATCGACCAGCTTCCAGCCGATGAATTTCCACTCGCCGCCGTGGCCGTTGTGCTCGATGCCGCAAAGGAGGTGCACCGCGTCGTCGTTGATCTTCAGCGTTTCGTCCTTTGGCTCGAAGTAAAAGGTCCTCAGCGTGCTGGTCCACGAGCCCTGTTCGACGAGTTTGGGGTCCAGGTAAAACACCGTGCCGCTGGCGAGATGGGTGATCTTCAGGTCCGGGTAGCCGCTGCGCTGGGATTCGCCGCGGCGGTTCGGTGGCACTTCACAGCGCAGGCCGGGCGTGGCGTTGATCGAGGCATGCAGGGCATCCTCGAAGAAGTGCGAGGCTTCATTGATGCGGCGAAGCTGGCGGACTGGTGAATCGTCCGCACTGAGAGGTATGAGGGTCTTGTCCAGTGCCGCCTCGATGGCGGATTTTACTGACCGATGCACGTCGCTTTCATCGAGCGGGATGACGCGTTTTCCCGAAGTCGCCTCCACCACGGCGGAGAAGGGAAACAAGCGGTGATCGAGGTCCTCCTCCAGCAGCCGATGCACCAGAGCGGCGTCGGTTTGCCGACCGACCATTTCCCCTTGGGCCGCAGCAACTGGTGATGCCTTGTGCCCGAGCCTACCTAACAGAAAGCCCGAAGCCAGCAGGGTGGCACCAGTGAGGCTGAGGATCAGAAGCCGCTTCGCGCTCATCAGGATGGATGGGGAAATCACGGCTGATCCGCTGGGAATGGATCCGCGCTGAGCCGGAGTTCCACTTCCTCTTGGTCCGTCGCCTGTTGGGGCGCGATCTTGTTTCCTGCGACGGCGAGGACGCTGGCACCTCCGACGGCGATGAGCGCCAGCACCGCGAGGGTGATGAAGCCTTTCCTCTGTCCCGGCTGCATCAGATGCCGCACCCGGAGTTCGAGCGAGGATTGTTCCGCCATCGCGAGTGCGCCGACAGGAACGCTGCGATCCGAAGCGAAGCGGCATAGCAGCTCGGCGTAGCGGGCTGATGCCACGCCTTTGGAAATCACCTGTCGATCACAGGCCTGCTCGCACTGCACTGCGAGCCTTTGCATCATCCAGCGGACCAGTGGATTGAACCAGTGGACTGCCACCACCAGTGAGCCGATCCAGCGGACCAGTGGATCACGCCGCCGATGATGCGCCAGTTCATGAAGCAGCACTGTGGCCCGCGTTTCCTCACCCCACAGACTCCACCCGGACGGCACATAGACCACCTTGCGGAAAACACCGGCTGCTACCGGGCCGTGGATGGTTTCCAACTGCCGGAGCTCGATCCCGCCTTCGAGGCGTTCAAGCAGCATCGAATTCTTCAACCACCTCCGCAGGCCGATCCCGCTCAAGGCCAGCTTCAGCAAGCCCACGATGACTCCGGAAACCCAGATCAGTTTCAGCGTATCCATCCATGGAAAGTGCATCGACTGCCCGGTTGGGATG
>JANOKL010000029.1:0-1415 GCA_031419215.1 Luteolibacter sp.
AGACTCGCGTGCTGGGACAAATGGTCGCTACCTTCACCATCGCGATAGGCTCCCTTGGCGGGATCGAAGAGCAGGCGCTGGAAGGCCGCATTCGTCTTGGTCGCCATGGCGGAATAATCGCTGGCTTCCTTGTCCTTGCCGAGCGCGGCGGCCATTTCCGCCATCATCCCGAGGGCGCGGATGTGAAAGGCATTGACGACGGTATTGACGGGCTTGAACACGTAGCCATCGCGCTCTGCGAGAGGCCAGTCGACGATGTCGCCCTTCTTGATCTGAGCCGCGTTGCTGACGAGAAGCCCATCTTCACGTGCACGGCCCAGCAGGAGCTTTGGTTTGAGGGCTTCGTAGTGAGAGGAGAGCCATTGCGTGTCGCCCGTGTGCCGGTAATCGGCGTGGGCCATGAAGATCATGTGGAAGGACCACTCGGTCGGCCAGGTGGGATGCTTGATCAGGTGGTCAAAGGTGTCGCGTGCCATCTGGACGTCACGGTCGGTGGCGTAATGGCTGAGCTGGTTGAGGTAGGCATCCGCTTCGTAGGGGATGCGCTCGCGGTCGCCATCGACATAGACACCGGCAAAGGTGGTGGCTTTGATGGAGTATCGGCAAAGTTCCCAGATGCGATTGAGGGTTTCGTCCGAGCACTTGAAGGCCGCTGCCTGATCATCCCAGGTGCTTGAGAAGGCGGATTTCCGGAGGATCTGATGGGGTAGCAGTTCGCCCGGCCAACCTTCGATCTCGACCCAGCGGAATGGCAGGACCACGCCCCACTCGGAAGGGGTCAGCACGGCAGGAGGAGTTCCAGCGGTCTTGACCTGGGTGTTGCGCGGATCGGCAGCGGGTGAAGCGAGGATGGGCTTAGACCCGGAGAGATGGACTGGGGCTGCGGCATACCGGACGGTTCCCGGAGGTGTGCGGTTGATTCGTCCGTCACGAAAGTCTTCGCCGAAGTGGACGGTGATCTTGGTGTCCGCTCCCGTAGGTGGCGTCAGCCTTAGGTTTCCAAACGCCACCTTTCCGAAATCAACGAGAAAGAGATTCGGAGCCACCTGTTTGATGGAGACCGGCGCCTCATCGACGAGGTGCACCGGGGCGGCAATGCAGTTCAGGGCAAATGCCAGGATCAGAAGGCTCAGCTTGCAGGGGAATAGGTTCATAATGATCAACTTGAGGCGACGGGAAGCGATGGTAATTAAAGACGTGCGAAGTGTGGGAGTGGGAACAACTTTACTGCAAGCAAGTCCTGAAAAGTCGAAATGAAGCGGCGCGGCAGGATGAGCCCGCCGCGCCGATTTGAGATGAGTTGTCAGAACGCTCAGATCACTCGCTGATCTTGGCGCGGAGGAAGGCCTTTGGCACCGTCGGGACCGTGCCGGGGGCGCGGAAGGTGCGGTAGGTCCAGCCCGTGGAGAGCGAGG
>JANOKL010000030.1:0-14859 GCA_031419215.1 Luteolibacter sp.
CGTTTCAGGGCGTTCTCCCTCTGTCAGGTTGGACTCGTCCGGCAGATCGTGAATGGCGAAGACCCGCTTAGCGGACACGCTTCCTCGGACGTAAAGCTGGGTGAGCGGATTGATCCGCGCGATCGGATCGAAGAACAGCCCCCATGCGATCAGGAACGCTCCAATCGTACCGGGAAGCATCTCACCCTTGAGCACCGCCCATGAGCCGTAGGCGATCATCAGGATGATGCCGGATTGCGCGAGCAGCGAAACCACCGGCCAGACGATGGCCTGACCCTTCATCACCTTCATGTGCTTTTCCCCTACGTTCCGGCTGGCCACATCGAAACGGCTCAAGGCTTCCGGCTCAACGGTGTAAGCCTTGATCTGGCGGATGCCGGCAAGGTTGTCATGAAGCAGCGCGTTGAGGGAGGCTCCGGCTTCAGAACTTTCCTTCCACCTCGGTTCCGCCTTTTTCGAGTAGAGGGTGGTGATGATGGCGATGAAGGGAAGGGGAGCCATGGTGACCAGAGTGAGCTCCCAGCTCTTGGTGAACATCCACACCATGATGATGAAAAACTGAAGGATCGCTGGAACGGTTTGGTCGATGGTTTCGACAATCATGCGGTCCATGGCGGGCACGTCGTCCGCCACACGCGACATGATTTCACCGGAGGAGTTCGAATCGAACCACTTGATCGGCAGTCGCTGGAGCTTGTCGTAGAGGGAGCTCCGGATGTCGTGGGTCAGGCGCTGTTCGAGCGCGTTGTTGGCGTAGGTTCGGAGCGTGAAAAGGATCTGCTGAACAAAGATCGACCCGACACCGAGCAGGACCGTGGGAACCAGCAGATCATAACGCTTTTGTCCGATGACGTCGTCGATGAAGCGCTGGGTAACGGTCGGCAGAACCAGCACAAGGGACGTGCAGGCGACCGCCATGAGCAGCGAAATCGCCGCGCGCCAGGGGTAGGAGCGAAGCCCGATCCGAAAGACTCTGGAAATTACCGACATGAGTGCCCTTGCAGTGCCTCATGGAATGCGCGGGGTCAAATGCAGAAGCTGGATCAGGCAACGAATGGCCCTCGTCGTCATTGCATCGAAAGGAACCGGGAGCTAGCAAGACGTCGCCATGCTTTATTTCTGGGATCTTCTGGGGGTCTTTGTTGGGGCCGTTTCTGGTGGCCTCGCAGGACGCCGCAAGGACATGGACTGGTTCGGCATGTATGTGGTGGGGCTGCTTTCCGGAATTGGAGGCGGAACGCTGCGCAGCATTCTCATCGGGGACCTTCCCCCGCCGGTGCTCAAGGATCCCGCGTATGGCATCGTGGCCGCTGCCGCAACAGTGGTGGCCTGGTTCGGTGAGCCGCTTTGGGGCCGCATCCGCCGTGGAGTGTCGGTGATTGATGCGATCTCGCTTGGCGTTTTCCTTTCCCTCGGTGTGCGTGTTTCCCAGTCGCACGGTCTCGCCTGGTGGGCCTGTATCGGCCTCGGTGTCATCACCGCCACCTTTGGAGGCGTGCTGCGCGACATCGCCCGCGCCGAGGTGCCGCTGATTTTCCGGAAGGAGATCTACGCCACAGCCTGCTTCGTCGGTGGTCTCGCTCTGCTCGGCTTTGACTGGATCGGTCTGCATCCGCAGGCAGGTTTCTGTCTTGCCACCGTCGTGGTCACCGTGATCCGCCTTCTGGCGATCCGTTATGCGCTGAACCAATCGGAGCCCTGAGTGGTGCCCTAGTGGATGGCGGTCCGCTTCTCCACCCGCAGATTCCAAAATGCGTCACGTGTGAGCATGAAGGACTCTACTTTCAGTCCTCCTGGTGAGCCTGTGCGACCGTATTCAACCTGGACGTCGACGCTGGTTCCTTCGGACTGGAAGCGGACGATCCTGAACACCGGCTCGCGCTTCATGCGGATGAAACAATGCAGCGGAACGTCCGGATGAGAGGCGTTCCAAAGCAGCATCGACGGAGGAAACTGCTCGGACTTCGCCAATGCGGCCAGCGTGTCGCGGATCAGTTTCTGGCCATGGCGTCGCACCAGCTTGGCCGTGGCACGGACGTTGCGCAGATGCTCGATGAAGGCGGCAGCAGGATTCAGGTGATCCTCCTTCATTTCATCGATGAGACGCCGCGCCTGCAGCGCCATCAGGGTTTGCAAGGTTTCCCGATCAATTTCCCCTCGATCAAACAGATCGAAAAGCCGGTCCGGGGGCATTGCGGAAAGATCATCCATGGCGCACGGCCATCATTCCTCAACGCGGCGCGATTTCCAGAAAGGGTTTCAGCTTTGCGAGGGATTTCGGGCCGATGCCCTGGACCTTGCCAAGATCGTCGACTGAACGATACGGACGCGCCTCGATGATGGCATCGGCGGTTTTCTCGCCAATGCCGGGAAGCTTCATTAGTTCGTCTCGAGCCGCCTTGTTGGGATCCAGGGTTTTGCCGTCGTCGATCATCTTGCCGTTCTGGGCTTCGGCGATTTCCGCTTCCTCGGCCCGGGCTTCCTTCCGTTCCTCCGGCAGCTTTTCCCAGTTGGTGAACGCCCAGGCACCCTTGCCCAGCTTTGCCGCCTGGAGTTCAAGATCCTTGAGTTCATCGCGCCATTCCTCGCCGGCCTTGCCATCGGGTCCGGCACGAACCACACCGAAGGCCCTGGCGAGACCGAGCTTCACCAAGGTGCTGGAAAGATCCTCGCCGCTGGAAGTGGTCACGAAACCGTAGATACGATTGAAGCGACCATCCCCTCGGCCGTCGGCAAATGCGGTCCAGACGGTGAAGGGCTTTTGCAGAAGCCTTGCTGCTTCCGCTCTGGCCTTTTCACCCTGAGTCTTTGCCACCGTGATTTCGGGTATGCCGAAATATCGGCGCTGGTCCCTGAGTCTGCGGGCATTCGAATCATCTCCCTCCACGTGCATTTCCAAACAATCCACGCCGTAGAGTCGCAGGGTGCGTGTCTGACCGTCGGGGAATTTGACGGGAAAGCTGTCGCCATCCGACCACTTTTCTTCGACCCGTGTGCAGCCCTCGAACTTTTGAAGCACTTCTGCAGCCATTGTGCTCAATCCACCAGCGAGCCAAGCCGCCATCAGCATCAAAGAAACTCGCATAAGTTCAGATTCCCTTCTGAATACTGGATTTTCAAGGCCGAAAAAGTCACCCTACACGGAGCCCTCACTCTGAGTCGGTGCGAGATGCCCCCTGAGACGGTGTGAACTCCTCACCGAGTTGCCGCGAGATACCCCCGACTCGGCATAAGGTGCCGCTTGAGCTGGTCCGAGATACCTACTGAATCGGTGTGAGGTGCCGACTGCGTCGGTACAAGGCGCACCCTAAGTCGGTGCGAGAAGGCCCTGAGTCAGTTCGGACTGCCCCCTGAGTCCGTGCGAGATGCCCAATTAGTCCGCGCGAGATGCCTACTGAGTCGGTGTGAGACTCCCAATGAGTTGGTGTAAGATGCCCACTGAGTTGGTGCGAGCCAGGAAATAATTCGTTGTAAACCACTCATTTCACAACGAATTGCAGAGATTTTTGCGTTTCTTGAAGGTCGATCTTCAATACGCGCCGGAAGCCGCAGCTCGGGATATCCATTCACCCATTCTTCACACAAACCGCCACCTTGATACTTGCCAACCATGAGTCCTCTTTGATTTATCCATCGTCGGTATCTGAAAATTCTAGATGCCTCATCCTACAATAAGACAAACCAATCACTATCCACCATGGACGACCGTGACCGCCGCCGCAATGACCGCCTGATCCGAGTGCAAACCTTCGGACGTGAAAACGCCGCTGACTTCGCTCCCGACAGCAGGGCACTCATCCACTTCGCAAGCATCGACCAGCTTCTCCAGAAACTGGACGCTGCCAAAGCCGACCAAAAACCAGCCCGCGTCACCAAGGAAACCCTTCTGGATGCCCTCATGCTGGACTTCAAGAACGTTGCCCGCACTGCCCGCGCCATTGCCCTGAAGGAAAACGGCTTCGATTCTCCCTACCGCATTCCCATCCCGGCAAACCAATCGGAACTGCTCACCCACGGTGACAATCTGCTCAGCCGCCTTCAGGACCAGCCTGTCGACAGTCCCGCCACCCAGACCGCCAAAACAGCCCTCCGGGCAAAGTTCATCTCCTACGAACTCCCTGCCGACTTCGTCGAAGACCTTACTGCGGACCTTCAGGCCATCCGGGACACCAATCAGCACAACCAAAGCGAGGTCCAGTCAGGGGTAGGCAGCACCGAGGCTATCGGCACCCTCCTCGCCAGCGCGGCCCGTGAAGTTCAGGAGCTCGATGCCATCCTGAAAAACAAATACACCCGGAATGCCCCCAAGCTGGCCGCCTGGCAAAGCGCCAGCCGGGTCGAACGCGCCCCCCAACGCAGCAGAACCCCCATCACCCCTCCAAGTCCACCAACGCCCTGAATCGGGAAAGCTCAGCCGATGGTCGTC
Organism: Luteolibacter sp.; assembly: GCA_031419215.1. Taxonomy (GTDB): domain Bacteria; phylum Verrucomicrobiota; class Verrucomicrobiia; order Verrucomicrobiales; family Akkermansiaceae; genus Luteolibacter. The sequence goes on from JANOKL010000030.1 coordinate 4,427, forward strand.
TAATCCGCGACCATCGGCTTGGACATACGCAAGGTGCCCGCTGCAAGTCCACACCAGTCGATTGCTCAAACTAATAAACCACTGAAGTCATAATTCATTTCCTCTCCCCTTGGAGCTTCGGGACTACCATGTCACCAAAAAGATCTACTGACCCCCTCAGGCGTAAGCTTATCGATAACCTGACTTCTTTGCATGCCCTTGTTCTCTGCCCAACCCCCAACAGACATAGCCAATATAACGACCTTTTTGCGGGTGGATATTAGTTGTTTTTGCTGATTGTTCTTAAATCCGTCTTCCTGAATTTTTGATTCCTTTTGACGCATTTCTTGTGCTTTATCGGGGCCCACTTTCATTTCTCAGTAAGTTTGGCTTCATGTTCAAACGACTCCATCAGATCATTAGTCGAGCCTCCCAAGTTTTTGATCAATATTTTGATTTCATCGCATATTTCCTGGCTGTAATCCCTAGACTTTACGCTGCGCCAACCTTTTCCAAAAATGACTCGAAATGTTGATTTTTGATGTATTTTCCACAATTCTTTTAATTGGGAAATCAGCGCTTTATCATGTAAATCCCGAGCGATCGTCAATACGGAAAACACTTCCTTCACTGTCGTTTTTCTAGCAGAAGGGTCTCTCATCTTGGTCACCAGCTCAACAAGCGCAGCTTGAGGAGTAGCGCTGATTCTCATCAAGCTTGGCTCCTTACTCTGATATCTTTTGATGGCTTCGTCGGCTTCACGCGATTCCTTCGCAAAGGAAATTTGAGTTGCCGCCAAAAGCAGTAAGAATATTATTGTTTTCATGATTTATTGGTTTTTCCCCTTTATTGTAAGTCCATAAGACCAGTCTTGTGAATCAAACGCCGCCTCATCAATGCTGTCCTTTAATTTCGAGGTGTCACCGATGCAACAACAACCTCGTTTGGGGTATGAATGTAAATTTCAGCAATGCCGTCTTTTCTTGATCTTACAACTCGTCCGTAGATAATGTATGACTTCCCCTTTTCGAGCTTCGATATCGAGTCTCCTTCATAGCGAGCATTATCAACATTTTTGAAATATAAAACAACAGTAGGCTTGTTATATGATTTCATGGATTTATTTTTAGCTATGAAATTTTCAACTGTCATTATCACCTCGTAATAAGTGATTTTTACTGGATTTTTAGGATCTTTCTCAAGTGTTATGCTCTCTTCTTTGGTCACCGTTAATTTTTCCACTTTACCCTCCAAAACCAACTCGCTTTGCTCAGTGATTTTTTCTTTGGTAAGGGGCTGCTCTTGATCTCCTATTGAGAAATCTGTCAGCAGAAGCATAGAAATAATAATATTTAATCTTGTCTTCATGTTATTTATTTATGATTTGTTCCTGGGTTAGCCCAGTCCTGTGAAGTGTTCGCCCCAGTGACTCCTACTTGTTCAATCGGCCCCCCAGCATAGACTTCTTGGTCTCCAAATCCACCAAAACCAGAAACTCCTGATGCTGCGCTTTTTGGATCATCTGGATCCGTAATGCTGATATTATCTTCAAAATCATTACTTAATCGATCTCCATCACGGTCACTCGGAGCGCCTGAATTTGTCTGGCCATTAGCATGTTGACGTTCGTGAGCCAAGATACCTTCAAAGTGAGCGTAGTACTTATTTGTGGCAGACCACCCACTTGCCTTAAGCTTTCCACCACTAAATGTCGTATTTATATATTCACCTCCGGGGAAGTGAACATAGTCTCCAATTTTGATTGAAGAGTCGCCGCCGTCGGAAATTGAACTTGATCGTGCGCCAGGCGTAGGATCGTAAGTGAAAGATCCTCCACCGACGTTTTGCTTGTAATAGTGAAACCAGTTAGCGTGAATCGGGTCTCCCGTTGGATGGTTTTTTTCTGAGGCATTATAGAAGACTTCGAAGTCTGCCTCCGGTAATGTGCCGACATGTGCATCGCATTCAAATGCAGCCTTTTTCAGGCCGAACTCGTTATTGAGAGCAGGGAGCGTTGTGAAAGTTGCGTTGGCTAGTAAATGATCGCCGATGGCGTCTGACTTTCCGTCCGTGTTGGCGACGTACCACGCGAAGGTTGAGCCGGTGATCGTGGGCAGACTATAGTAGCAACGATCCGAGAACTTTATGCCGCGACGATCGGTGAGAGTAGCTGTGCCGGTGGGCTTGACCAAGATTTTGAGGTCAATCGTTAAAACTCCAGGGCTGGTGGTATCGTAGGTGAATTCGTTTTGTCCATTTCCTGAGGTGTCGTTCGGTGCGGTGACTGGGGATTCCTTCGGGGTCACCCACTCAAAGAGAGGCACGTGGAGGGTTGCGTCTTTACCAGCGGCGAAGAGGGAAGTGCTTTCGTAGTGGTCGCCCATGATGCCCTGCGGATCGAGGATGACGAGGCCGTTTGCAGAGTCGTCGATTTCTAGCGAGTAATCGTAGTCTGGACGAGGTGTGCGGCGATACCTTGGGTTGGTAGCGATGTGGATGAGTTCTATTTTGTATTTGGCACCTTTGGGAAGACGGAGGGTGTCTTCCTGGACTTGTCCGTAGCGGCGGTTGCTTCGATAGCGCAGTCCGCCGGGATCGCCTTCGAGTGGGGTTAGCTGGATACGGTACTTTTCGGAGTGGCTGTCGCTGGGGTCTCCAAAAGTTACATTGAAGGGAACAGTGCCATTGGGCGGCGGCTGGTTGTCATTGGGATCGTTGGGGTTGCTTCCTTGGTTGTTTTCGACGTTGTCACTGACTCCGTCCCCGTCTGTATCGAGGTCGTTGGGCTTCGTCCCAATCTTGGATTCGCCCTCGTTGTCGATTCCATCACCGTCAGGATCTGCGGTTGGATCATTGTCGGCACTGGCATCATTCAGATTATTCACTAGGGCATCGAAGCCAAATTGAAGTTCCCACGCGTCATCAAGGGCATCTCCGTCGGTGTCGGGCTGGCGTGGGTTTGTGTGATGGGTGACGAATTCGACTTGGGTGTTGAGTCCGTCCAAGTCGGGATCGCCTGCCCAGGGGAAGATTGAGGCGTTGTTGACGGCGACGGGATCGAAGCCTTGGTCGAGGAAAACGAATTCGAGTTGGTTGGCTAAAGTGTCGCCGTCGGCATCTGCCATTCCGTCCGCTGGGTCGGTGGGGTCGAGGGAATTGGCGAGTTCGTAGTCGTCCCACATCCAGTCGCCATCGGTGTCGGTTTCGAGCGGGTTCGTCAGGTAGATGTGGACTTCATCACCATCGGAGAGCGAATCTTCGTCGGTATCCCAAATCCAAGGCTGGGTGCCGTGAGTGAAGATTTCGTCAAAGTCGGCGAGGCCATCCCAATCGCTGTCTGACGAGGTGGGGGAGGTGTAGTGGATGGTGACTTCATCCAAATCGTTGATGCCGTCTCCATCGGTGTCAGCCAGTTGTGGATCGGCTCCAGACCAATATTCGTAAAGGTTACTGAGCCCATCGAGATCAGGATCCCCGTTCGGCCCGTTGTTGGAGTTTCGGGAGCCGTTGTCGGTGGGGTCTAGGCCGTTGTCTTCTTCCCATACATCGCTGAGGCCATCGCTGTCTGTGTCCGTGCGAAGTGGGTTGGTCTGGATATTGGGGCTCAAGGTTGGAAACCCAACGATGCCACCGGGCCGGGGACGTAGGGTGATTTCGTAGAGGTTGCTGAAGCCGTCTCCGTCGAAGTCAGCGTTTTCGAGGGTTTGGCCGGAGCCGGGAAGCTGGTTGGTGTAATGGAGGCGGAAGAAGCCTTTGTCGGCGGTGCCATCGACTTCGAAGCTGATGTCTTCATCATTTCCAGCCTCGATGAGGGGTGCCCAGAACCAAGTTTTGAGGGGGTCGGAGGGCTCGGAGATTTGGAGGAAGTAGGAGCGATCGGCGTCGCCGTACCAGCGGAGGTATTTCCCGCCAGTAGAAGGCGTGAGAAATTCGAGGTTTTGCTCGATGCCGGTGGTTTGCGCGGAGGAGAAACCAGAGGCCAGAATCAAGAGGCCAGAGAGGAAAAAAGAGCGGTCGATCACTTGGCACCTCCGTCTTTTTCGGGGGTGGGATTGGTGAGGTAGCGGCTGCCGCGATGGGGGCGGAGGAGGATGATTTCGTCGCGTGGAACTGGCGGGTGGGCTGCGGCCCAGATGGCGTAGTCGCGCTGGTAGGTTTGCCGGGCAGCTTGGTGGGCGATGAGGCGGTCCTTTTCGCTGTCGATGAGTTGCTTGATGAGGGTGATTGGCGAGGTGCCGATGGGATCGTTGGGATCGCCCTTGGTGATCAGGATGGTGTCGGGTGAGACACTAGGGATTTCACGGACGGGTGCACGGGCAAGGCGTCGGAATGTTGCCGTACTGATGTTGGAGAACATCGTGTGAAGACGGTATTTTTCGTCGTTGTGGACGAACTCGCCGAGGCCCGAAATGAGTCCGATGTCGAAACCGCAAAGGGCTTGGTAGGGCGCTCCAGTGACGGGGTGGGTCCAGTGGACGGCGCTGACGCGATGATCGTAGATGGTGCCTCCAAGCCGGAAGGTGTGTAGGCGCTGCCAGGCGATGCGGACGAGTTTTTCCTCGCTGAGCGGAAGTGCTGGAAGTTGCGGTTTCGGCTCGGGCGGAGGCGGGGGATCAGGCAGGGTGGAGGCCTCGCCACGGATGATGGTGATGGAGGTGTCGGATTTCCCGGAGAAGGTCGACACGGCATCGGCGCGGACGGCTGGGAGGACTTTGGGCTCAACTGGAGCGGGCGGGGTGAAGGCGGGGACTTCGAGAGAGCGGGCGACGTAAGTGGCCTTGGTGGCGGGTGGGAGGTCTTCTGCCTGGGCAACGGATGAGCCCAGAATGGAAATCGCAAACGCAGCAAGGCAAACAGAGCCTGGTGAATGACAGTTGAACATACGTTCTGAATGTATTGGTTGTCAGAGCATGCAGGCAGTTCGAAATTACCACACCACATTTACTCGGTAGACTGCTTTTTACTACTGAGACTCTGAGCCCGCAAGAAAATACGATCCAACTGATCGTGTTTTGATTTTTGTGGCCATTGAGCATACAGAAAGTGCGTCAGCTTTCGGAAAAACACCTCAAGCAGTTTGGGCAGAACATCGTCTGCCAACGACATGAAGCGGGCTTGACTCAGGAGAAGCTGGCAGAAAGCATTGGAATTAGTTCGCGTTATTTTCAAAGCATCGAGGCAGGCAAGCGCTGGCCATCTATCGACGTTCTGGTTCGACTTAAGGACTCCCTCGGTTGTGATTGGATGGATTTGTTCACCAACCTATCGTGAGCATAATCTGTCCTTGAACTTTTTGCCGTTCGCAGGAAATCTATTTTAAATTTTTGATCGTATGATCAGTTTGGCTACATGCACGCTCATGAAAACACGAGTCACCATCAGCCTTGACCCGGAAGTCCATCGCCGCGCCAAGCAAATAGCTAGGAAAAGGCACACCACCGTTTCCGGGCTAATCGAGTCGTTGCTGCAAGCGGAGTCTGCTCCAGTGAAGAAGAATGGCATCGTCGCCAGCATGATCGGCAGCGCCAGTCTCCGCACTCCAGCTCGGGGTGCCGATCCACTTCATGAAGCTTTGACTGCCAAATATCTCCATTGAGACGGATTCCATTTACTTCGGGGCAATCGGCGTCAGCTCGACCTTTCGGAAATGGATCTCGTCGTTCTCGCTTTGGAGGCAGATCGCGCCCTTCGTGGCGGAAAGGGCCTTGGCGTCATTCACCAGGACATCATTGACCCAGACCTTGAGGGTGTTCTTTTCACAGCGGATCTTCATGGTGTTCCACTCGCCGACCGGCTTCTCGGCGTTGTCGCTCTTGTTGATCCAGCGTCGGCCTTCCGGCGTGGATCCCTCGACCTGGAGCGTTTCCCCGATCACCCAGAAATCCCCGGCGTCCTCGGAGCGGAGCTGGACCTCGACCGACTTCGGCCAGACATGCATCTCACGCGGCTTTGAAGCATGGACGAGCACTCCGCTGTTTGGGGCAGTCCCGCCCGGAGCCCATTGCCATTCGACGACGAGTTCGTAGTCGGCATATTCCTCCAAGGTACGGATCAGAGCCGGAGGGCGACCCTTGCAGATGAGGATGCCGTCCTTCACTGACCAGACTTCCTCCAACTTCGTCTTCCCGTCGATCACATCAAAGGACCAGCCGGTCAGATCCTTGCCATTAAAAAGGGCCTTGGTCTCGCCAGCAGCGAGTGGTGAGACAAAACAGACCCAAAGGAGTTGGATGACTTTCACTCCATCAGACCAACAGGAGACTTCAGAAATGACAAGTCATTAGATGATCAAGCCACTTCTCCATTGGCTCGCTTGAGGCGAATCTGGAGATCCGCCAGGGCGTTCATGAAGTAAATATATCCGTCGTAAGGACTGCCGTATGGAGAGAAATACGAATGGATACCGCCATCGGTGCCGCCCTTGGTGGACATCCAATAGAAATGATCGGAGGTCTGCATCTTTCCCCAAACATCGGTGAGATCGGAATCCTTGGCGGCGAGTACTTCCTCCTCCAGTCGATGGATCTTCGCGATCGCCTCCTGCTGCATCACATTGCCCATCCAGGCGGAAAGATCACGCTCGGCATCGGCCCATGAGGTCGGGCGATGGCAGTCATACTCGCGCGATGCACGGTGAAGATCCACCGCCTCGGAAGCGGTGATCCACTGGCTGCCCGTGTCCTCGACAGCGGTTGGGAGCTTCTCCCAAAAGTCGAAGATGCCGGTGTCCGCCCACTGGTGCTCACCGATCGTTTCGTAATCCATGAATAGGTTCACAACATCGCCCGGCGAGTTGGCAACCCAGCCAGCAAAGGCCTCTGGGGAAAGCGGGTAGTCCGGCCAGCTCTTGTCGGAAAAGCGGAAGCCAAGGTCATCGGACAGGCCCGGATTCCTCAGCAGTGTCTTCAGCTTCGCCACATGCGGCGCACGATAGAGGAAGTTCGGCGACTGCCCGTTGAGCATCCATTCCACGCCTTCTCCAAGAATCCCATCGAAGCCCATCGTCTCCGCCTGCGCGGCGATGGCGTTGTTGTAGATCAGCTCGGTGTTCCTGAACACCCGAGGCCGAACGGAAAAAACCTCCTCCAGCTTTTCGAGATGCTTCTCCACCTGGCGCTCGAACTCCTTCTTCGAGTGAACGATGGCCAGCGAGTGATAGTACGTTTCCGCGAGCAGCTCGACATTGCCGGTGGCGACGAGTTTCTGGAACGACTCCAGCACATCCGGGCGATGATGCTGCATCTGCTCGATGACGGTGCCGCTGATCGAAAGCGACATCCGGAAGCGCCCTTCGCTTTCCTTGATTAGCCGCATGAACATCTCGTTCGCGGGCAGGTAGCATTTTTCCGAAACCTTCGAGAGCACCTCGGCATTCAGCCCGTCGTCCTCATAGAAGGCATGTTCGCCGATTCGGAAAAAATCGTAGGGGATGAGCCGGTTCGGTTGGTGAACCTGAAAGTAGAGGCAGATATCGGGCATCGGAAATGGGTTTGAAACTACGGGTCCACCTCATGGGGATCAGTGGACGATTTCCCGGTAAACCTCCATCACCTTGTCGGCGGCGGCGTCCCAGGTCGATGCGGCGATGTCGCGCTTCGCTTCCTCGACGACCTTCAGGCGCAGCTCGTCATCGGTCAGCAGATCGATGATGTGCTTCGACATGAGATCGACATCCCAGAAGTCGGCGGTGAGCGCGCCTTTCAGCACCTCAGCCACGCCGGACTGCTTGGAAATGACAGCCGGAATGCCGAACTGCGCGGCCTCCAGTGCGGACAGGCCGAAGGGTTCGGACACCGACGGCATGCAATAGATGTCGGTCATCGAGAGCAGTTCGTTGACCTTCCCCTTGTTGAGGAATCCAGTGAAATGGAAATGCCCGCCGAGCCCGTGGAAGGCTCCGGTTTCGATCAGCGGGCGGAGTTTTTCCCCTGTGCCCGCGACGACGAAGCGGACATCGGGATTCGCGGCGAGCACCTTGGCGGCGATCTCGAGGAAGAACTCCGGGCCTTTCTGCGCGGTCAATCGACCGAGGAAGAGCACCAGTTTCTCCGGGAACTTCTTCTTCGTGCTGAAGACCTCGACCGGATCGGCTCCGTTGTGGACCGGGCGGATTTTCGAAGGACTGATGCCGTAATGACCCGCGACGATCTGGCCGGTGTAGCTGCTGACCGGAATCACCCGATCGGCCTCTTCCATGCCATATTTCTCGATGTCGTAAATCCAGCCGCGGGCATCGGCTCCGGCGCGGTCGTACTGCGAGGCGTGGACATGGACGACAAGCGGCTTGCCGGTGGCCTTCTTGACTTCGACACCCGCGAGGAAGGTCATCCAGTCATGGGCGTGGACGACATCAAAGTCATCCTGCAAGGCCAGCTTCGCGGCGATCTTTGAAAACTCGACGACCTTGTTGCCAAGATCCTTGCCGTAGAGTTCGCCCATCTTGAACTGTTCGAGCTGACGCAATGTGGTCGTGGAAAAGCGGACCTCGCCACCGGGCAGGGTTTCCAGCGTCTCCAGCGTGGTGACGCCGTCCTCGTAGGGATCGAGTTGCACCGGCACGTGCTGGACCTTCGCGAAACTCTCGTAGCGGTAGCGGCTTTCGACCTTCTGCACGTCCTCGACGCGCAGGTTGTTCAGACCGGTGAGCGTGAATCCATCGAAGCTGGCCTCTGGGGCTGATTTCGGCACCACGACCCGCAGATCCACCTGCTTCGCCAACGCCCGGGAAAGCCCGAGGCAGGCGATTCCGAGACCGCCGTTGATCAATGGTGGAAATTCCCAACCCAACTTCAGGACACGCAGACGCTTCATAAAAAGTGGGACACTCGTCGCGTAGTTATTTGACAATCAAATCGCCCAAGTGACCGCATGACTGCCTAGCAAATGGCGGGCCAATGTCGAGACGGGATCAGATTACATGCGTGCCGGACCCGTCACATCGGCAAAATCGCATGCTTGGCACAGGTGACGCTTCCCGGTTGAATCGCAGTCCCCAACAACCCCACGCATGGCATCCGACGAATTTTCAGGCAACTACATGGAAACCCACCGCGCAGCCGAGGAGCTGCCGGATCTGGTTCCCGGAATGCTCCGCACGCTTTCCCGACCCGCTCCGGGCGTGCTGGAGCTGCTGACTGAAAACCACGTGCTGCTGCGGGTCCAGGTACTCGAGCCCGGCCTGCTGCGTTTCCGATTCAGTCCCGAAGGTCGGTTGGATGACGATTTCTCGTATGCCATCGATCCTGAGTTCGCGGCCCCAGTGCCCGTGCATGACGTCATCGAATTCGGGGACGGCATTGCGATCCGCACGGCCTTGCTGTCTGTCCGCATTTCCCGAAATGGACTGAAGACCTCGATCTCCGACGCCCGCACCGGCAAGCAGCTCTGCGTCGATGACAAGGGCTTCCACTGGCAGGACAACAAGCAGTTCGGCGGCGAGGTGATCAAGATGACCAAGTCCTATCAGGCCGGTGAACATTTCCACGGACTGGGCGACAAGTCCTGCGACCTCAACCTCCGCGGCCGGAAATTCGAGCTCTGGGGCAGCGATACCTACGCCTACACCACGGAAACCGATCCGCTCTACAAGAACATCCCCTTCTACCTCGGGACGCATCGCGGCGGAAACTACGGCATCTTCTTCGACAACACCTTCCGCACCAGCTTCGACTTCGGGGCGAAGGATCCGAAGCTGACCACCTTTTCCTCCGAGGGCGGGGAAATGAATTACTACTTCTTTTATGGCGAAACTCCGCTCGACGTCGTGCGCACTTACACCCGCCTCACCGGCGTGCCTGGGATGCCACCGCTGTGGGCGCTGGGCTACCATCAGTGCAAGTGGAGCTACTACCCGGAGTCGATCGTCCGGGGCATCGCAGATGGCTTCCGGCAGCGGAGGATTCCCTGCGATGCGCTCTACCTCGATATCGACTACATGGATGGCTACCGCTGCTTCACGTGGGATGCCGAGCGTTTCCCGGATCCGAAAGGAATGGTCGCCGAGCTGGAGAGCGTGGGGTTCAAGACCGTGGTCATCATTGATCCGGGGCTGAAGATCGATCCCGACTATCCGGTGTGGAAGGACGGCATCGAAAAGGATGTTTTCTGCAAGCGTCAGGACGGCGCGCTCTGCAAGGGCACCGTCTGGCCCGGCCTCTGCCACTTCCCGGACTTCACGAAACCGGACGTGCGCGATTGGTGGGCCGGACTGTTCAAGGGACTCATCGAGGACGTCGGCGTGCGCGGCGTGTGGAACGACATGAACGAGCCGGCGGTGTTCGAAAAAGGCACCGTCCCGCCCGATGTGCGCTTCGACTACGACGGCCACTCGGCCTCGCACCAGAAGGCCCACAACATCTACGGTATGCAGATGGCCCGCGCCACCAACGACGGCGTGAAGCAGTTCTGTTTTCCCAACCGGCCCTTCACCATCACGCGCAGCACCTATAGCGGCG
>JANOKL010000031.1:0-4291 GCA_031419215.1 Luteolibacter sp.
AGCAAAGGCCCTGGTGTCTTACCTGCTTTCCTTGAAGAAGCACGACGCGGTGCCTGCTGCCTTGAACTTTTCGCCTGCCAAAAAGAAGGCCGACGGTTGAAACTTTCCAACACGTTACTTTAGTCCGACATGACTGATCCAATCCAGAAGCCCGACCTTGATGACTCGATCAATGTGACCGAGACGCACGGTCGCCTCGCCCGCCAAGTCGCGGCAGCGGCCCGCGAGAACAAGCTCGGTGAGAATGGTACCCAACCGGTTTCGCTCTGGCTTTTCCTGGCCTTGGCCGTGGTGCTGATCATCGCCGGTGGTGTGCTCGGTAGCGGTGGCAGCCTGTTCGCTTATGGGTCGACCTTCCGTGACGGTTATGTGCGCAAGCCGGCTCCGGGAATTCCAGATGCCGGCCCACAGCCGAAGACGGCAGTTATTGCCTACTCGGCCAAGGGAGCGAAGATCTACTCCGCGAAGTGCGGTGGTTGCCACGGCTCCGGTGGCCAGGGTGATGGCGCCAATTATCCCTCTCTTGCAGGCTCAGCCTGGGTGAAGGGGGAAACCGAGCGCTTCGCGATGGTCGTGCTGAATGGTTTGCAAGGCCCCACGAGCACCGGCAAGTCCTACGGTGCGGCAGGCATGCCTGCCCAAGGCGCTGGAATGACCCCTGAAGATCTCGCGGGCGTGCTTACGTTCCTGCGGAACAGTTTTGGCAACACCGTGGGTGACGTCGTGACCGTGGACATGGCGAAGGCCGCCATGGAAGTTTCCGGGAAACGCGCCAAGGTCGGCCAGCAGGTCGATTCTGTTGAACTTGAAGCTGGCCATAAAAAATTCCTTCCGGGCGACAAGCTCGATCCAGCAACTCTCGTCGATCCAGTCACCCTCGCCCCGGCTGCGGCCAAGTAAGGAAACACCAAACTTTTGCCACCACGCATGAGCGCTCACGCCCACTCCGATCACGCCCACGACGATCATCATCACGATGATCACCACCACAATCCGGGTTTCCTCGCGAAATACGTTTTCTCTACCGATCACAAAGTGATCGGTCTCCAGTACGGCATCACCGCTGGTCTATTTCTTCTTTTCGGCTTCTACCTGATGATGGTGATGCGCTGGAGCATCGCTTATCCGCACCAGCCGCTTCCGGAGTGGATGAGCTTCGTGTTCAACGACAGCTGGAAGGCCCGCTGGCTTTCCGACGGCAAAGTCACCGGTGAGACCTACAACATGTTCGGTGCCATGCACGGAACGATCATGGTGTTCCTCGGCATCGTGCCACTCGGCTTTGGTGCCTTCGGAAATTACGTGACGCCACTCCAGATCGGAGCGCCGGACATGGCCTTCCCAAAGCTGAACATGGCCAGCTACTGGCTTTACCTGCTCGGAGGTCTGATCATGTGCGCCTCCTTCTTTATGGAATCTGGTGCTGCGAAGTCCGGATGGACGAACTACTCGCCACTCGCCGGCTTCGCTGATGGCCAGATCGTGAACCAATGGCTTGCCGGTCAGACCCAGTGGTTGATCGGTCTTGTGCTACTGATTTCCTCCTCGCTTCTGGGTTCAGTCAATTTCATCACCACCATCATCAACCTGCGTGCCCGAGGCATGACATGGATGCGCATGCCCTTCTTCGTCTGGGCGATGCTTGTGACTGGTTTCCTTTTGCTGCTTGCCTTCCCGCCCCTGGAGTCGGCTGGCATCATGCAGTTGATGGACCGCACGTTCCACTCGTCATTCTTCATGCCTTCCGGGCTTTACACCAAGAGCGAGGGGCTTGCTGAACTCTCCGGTGGCGGTTCACCGCTCCTGTTCCAGCACCTTTTCTGGTTCCTCGGACACCCCGAGGTGTATGTGCTCCTGCTGCCAGCGTTTGCCTGCGTTGCGGAAATCATTCCCTGCTACACCCGCAAGCCGCTGTGGGGCTACAAGTCGATGGTTTACGGCGTGCTGGTGCTTGGTTTCCTTTCCTTCATCGTCTGGGCCCACCACATGTATCTCACCGGCATGGGCGCGGCGGTTTCGACCTGGTTCCAGACCACGACCGTGCTGATCTCAGTGCCGTCGGTGATCCTGATCACGGCCATGCTGATTTCCTTGTGGGGTGGTTCGATCAAGTTCGAGCCCGCGATGCTCTGGGCCTGCGCCTTCATCCCGATGTTCGGCATCGGTGGCCTGACCGGATTGCCTCTTGCGTTCAACCTGGCCGACCTTCACCTGCACGATACCTATTACGTGATCGGCCACTTCCACTACGTCGTGGCCCCCGGTATCCTCTTCGGCCTCTTCGCCGGAGTTTATCACTGGTATCCGAAGATCACCGGTCGATTCCTGAGCCGCAAGCTGGCCCACCTGCACTTCTGGCCCAGCCTGATCTGCATGAACGTGATCTTCTTCCCAATGCTCGTGCAGGGCATGGCTGGTTTCCACCGCCGCTGGTACAACGGAGGCGATGCTTACCTTTCCAAGACCAAGGACAGCGTCAACGTCTTCGGAAACACCGTCGCCCAGCACATCGACCTCAACATCGTGATGTCGATGGGTGCCTGGACGCTGGCTCTGGCCCAGTTGCCATTCCTCATCAACATCGTCGGAGCCAAGTTCTTCGGTCGCAAGGTCCAGAGCGACAATCCGTGGAATGCCACCACGCTGGAGTGGGCGACCCCGACTCCTCCAGGCCACGGCAACTTCACCTTCGAGCCCGCGATTTATCGTGGCCCCTACGAATACAGCCGTCCCGACCACGATGAGGACTACCTCCCGCAGTGGATTGAACCCAAGCGCCCGGAAACGGAGAAGGCCGACCAGCCCGCGAAGACTCCCTCCCATCACTGATCCTCCGGGTCTCGGAAAACGATTCAACGAACATACGTTCCATGGAAATTCCCTACGTCGTCACGCCCCGCAAGGACACAGGCCTCATCAACTCGAAGATCGCCATCTGGCTGTTCCTCGCGTCGGAAGTGATGCTCTTCGGTGGCTTCTTCTCCGCCTACGTGTTCCTCCGCGTCGATGCTGACTATCCTTGGCCCGAGCGGGCGCTACCGGTCATTCCGGGTCTGGTCAACACCTTCGTTCTCATCGCCTCGTCGGTGACGGTCGTCTTCGCCTGGGCCTCGCTGAAACTTCGCAAGTGGCGTCATTTCCAGGCCTACATGGGCTTCACGATCCTCTGCGCCTTGATCTTCATGGTGCTAAAGGGCATCGAGTACAACGTGAAGTTCCATCACCAGGCCCTGCGCATGTCGGATGGTGCCATCATTGAGGGTCACCTTGGCTATGAGTTAAAAGAAGGCGCCGACAAGCATCATCCGAAGGCGGATGACTACGCGCTCGACCACAAGGGCCACAAGAAGGAGGAAAACCTCATTTGTGTCGAAGCGACACAAGTCACCTTCAACACCGTTCGCTTTCATAAGGACTGGGTGGAAGGGATCATTGCCGAGGTCAAGACGCACGGCTCCAAGATCGCCCTCGCGGAAGATCTGATGATGAAGACCGACGTCGATCAGAAAGATCCGGTCGCCTTCCTTCCCAAGGGCACTGAGCTCTCGATCGAGGTTCTAAGCAAGATCGCCGTGCAGCATCTCGAGGCCCGCAAGAACAACGCGAATCTCAGGACGGATGACCTTCGTGAGGCATGGAAGCAGGCGAAGAAGGATTATCCCGGTAAGCGCGATTGGGAGATTGTCGACAAGGTTGCGGTGAACCCGGAGCATTTTGCCGATAAGACCCTGACCGAGATGCCATCGATCACCTTCGCGCTGGATCACCCCACGAAGTTGGAGTTCTTCCCGCGTGACGTGAAGGAAGGCGCGACCCAGAGCAGCCTGCGCGACGAAACAAAGATCGAAGGAAAGCTTCTCGAAAGTCCGATGGTCTTCCACTACGTCGACGCCTTGGATTTCCGCACGCTCGCCATGAAGGCGAAAGGCAAGGGGCTTGATCCGATGGCCGAGGTTGAGAAATCCTGGATCATCAACAACAGCCCGGCGATCAAGCAGGCATGGGAATGGCACAAGGGTGAGATCGCCAAGCTCGAAGCCGAGCTGAAGAAGAACTCCCGCGAGCCGACCTTTACCGAGCGCTACCGCATCGAGTGGAAGGACTTCGTGGCCAAGGCCGAGAACAAGCCCCGCACCGAGCGTGATGGCGTGGTGCTGGCCAAGGAACAGATTTTCGGGCCGGATTATGACGAGCGCGCCAAGATCCATGCTTTCCCTGAGCACGTCGAGATTCCACGTGAGCAGGTCGCCTTCTCCTCAAAGTTCGCTCCGGCCTGGAACACCTACTACGC
>JANOKL010000032.1:0-3728 GCA_031419215.1 Luteolibacter sp.
TTCAGGATGTGGGTCACGCGGGGCTTCGGCGCGGTGTTCATGACGAGCACCTGATGCTTTTGAGTGAGCATCGACAGGCGCTCGGTGAGGTTCTCGATCTGGCTGCGCAGTCCGGCCTTTTCCGGAGCGATCTGATGGAAATAATCTCGGACCTGCGCGACCTGCTCCGGCGTGCGGCTGGCGGGATCGGCCATGAGCAGATCGGTGATCGCGGCAGGGTGCGGCGAGCCATCGTCATTTCCAGAAATCGCGAAGATCTGGAAGCGGGCGGGCGAGGTGCTCTGGCCGTAGTTGAAAAGGATCTCGGTGGTGAGGTAGGGAGTGGCGCTGGGCTGGACGGGAGCGGCGAAGGTCAGCGTGATATGCTGCGGCTCGGTGCTTCCAGTCGGGGGAGCCCAGCCGACGAGTGGGTCGGTGATGAGGGCCTTGCGGGGCTCGAAGCCTGGTTGCTCGCCGCTGGCGCTGAGTCGGGAGACCGGAAGGATGGCGTTGAGATCGACGTTTCCAGCCGGAAATGTGGAGACCGAGGTGGTGATGGAACTGAGGAGGAAATTTCCCTCCAGCCCCTTTGCCCCACCAAAGCCGAGCTTGCCCTTCGATTTTTCACTCGGAGAAAACACGACGCGGACACCACGGATCGGCGGGCCGCCGACGGGGAGCTTGGTGAGGAGGTTGTAGGCCGCGAAATCTCCGCCTGCGATGGTGACCGACTGATCCGGCTGGATCTTGATGCGGTCAGGGCTGCCGTTCGGCGCGGTGGCCGTGATGACCTCCAGCGGCGTGAGGGCAAGGTCCTTGCCTCGCTGGGCGAGGTCGGCGCGTTGATCGACTTCCCATTTCGCCTGGGCCTCGGGGATCGGGGCGGCGAAGGCCTGCTTGGCTTTTTCAAGTTCGGCTCGAACACTTTCCGCCTCGGCGGGGGTGGCCAGGCAGGAGCCGGCATTGATCGAGGGAGCAGCATTGACCCCACGATCCCCGGCGAGACCGGCATCGCCGAGCGTATTGAAAAAGGCGAAGAAGCGGTAGTAGTCGCGCTGGGTAATGGGATCGTATTTGTGATCGTGGCACTGGGCGCAGGCCATGGTGAGGCCGAGGAAAGTCTCGGAGGTCGTCTTGACGCGGTCGGCGACGTAGTTGGTAAGGTTTTCCTCGGGGATCGTGCCGCCCTCGTGGGTGATGGCGTGGTTTCGGCTGAACCCGGTGGCGACGATCTGCTGCTCGGTGGCGTTCGGCAAAAGATCGCCGGCGAGCTGCTCGGTTAGAAACTGGTCGTAGGGTTGGTTGTCGTTGAAGGACTTGATGATCCAGTCACGCCAGATCCATTGGTCGCGGCCGCCGTCGATCGAGTAGCCGTTGGTGTCGGCATAACGCGCGGCATCCAACCACCCGACGGCGAAATTCTCACCGAAACGCGGCGAGGCGAGCAGCCGGTCAATCAGCGCGTCATAGGCCTTCGGAGATGGGTCTTCGACGAAGGCCTTCACGTCCTCAGGCGACGGCGGCAGGCCGGTGAGATCGAAGGACGCGCGGCGAATCAGCGTCGGACGATCCGCTTCCGGGGAAAACGGCAGGTTCTCGCTCTTCAGTTTCGCCGCGACGAAGCGGTCGATGGGATTGGGTGAAGCGTCCGCGATTTCCGGCAGCGGGGCTTTCTTCGGAGTTTGAAAAGCCCAGTGGCCCTCGTAAACCGCGCCTTCCTGGATCCAGCGGGTCAGCTTCGCGGCATCCTCGGCGGTGAATTTCATGTGCGCCTCCGGTGGCGGCATCACCTTGTCAGGGTCCTTGTGGGTGATGCGTTTTACCACCAGCGACTCCTCGGGTTTCCCCGGAACGATGGCGGGTTTTTCGGATTCGCCTCCCTTCAACGCATGTTCGCGGATGTCCAGCCTCAGCTCGGCTTCCACAGCAGCGGCATCAGGTCCGTGGCAGGTGAAGCAGGTCTTCGAAAGGATCGGCCGGATGTCCCGGTTGAACGCCAGCGGCTCGGCGGCTCCGAGCGGGAGGGCGAGTGCGATGGAGGTGGCTAGGAAGCGTTTCATGGAAAGAGAATCCGATACGGGTTCGGAGCTGTCAATGTATCGGGGAAACCGGAAGATTCCACTCGTTGATCAGGGGATCTGCGTCGCAGTATTTCGCAGCAGCACCATTTTTCAAGTTATGAGCAGGGTGCAGCTCATTCCTCTGCAAGCCGACCGTTCCCCCCACCGTGCTTTCGTCGTTGGCTTCGTGAGGGACCGGGTGGGCTGCACGGCAGGAATGCGGCTCTTCCCTGCACACAAGTTGCAAGCTTGTGCTACTTCAGCGCAGCAGATTCCACGCAGTGACCAAGGCCTTGAGGCCGGCCATTTCGATGGAGGGATCAATGCCGCAGCCCCAGAGAAGACGTCCGTCGTCGTGCTGAAGCTGGACATATGCGGCGGCATTGGCGTCGGAACCACCGCGCACGGCGTGCGAGCGATAGTCGGTGACCTTGAAATCCTTCTGGCCGATGCCGTCCATGGCGTGGACGAAGGCGTTGATCGGGCCGTTCCCGAGGCCGCTGATCTGACGAGGCTGGCCATTAAGTACGACGGTCGCAGTACATTTTACCGTGCCTCGCTCCTCGGTGTGGTGGACCAGCTCGTAGTCCTGCACGCAGAGCGGGGCTTCGAGGTTGGCGAAGAACCGGTGGAAGGCCTCGCGGATCTCCTCAGGCGTCAGCTCGCGGCCCAGCTCGTCGGCCAGATCGTAGATGCGCTTTCCAACTTGCGGGTGCATGGTCTTCGGCAGTTCCAGGCCGTGCTCGCGCTCCAGGATGTAGGCGATGCCGCCCTTTCCGGACTGCGAGTTGATGCGGATGATCGCCTCGTAAGGCCGACCGATGTCCTGCGGGTCGATGGTCAAATACGGCACGCCCCAGGGGATCTGCGGATCGCCCTTCAGCTCTTTTTCCCGGCGGTCGAGTCCTTTCTTGATGGCGTCCTGGTGGGAGCCGGAAAAGGCGGTGAAAACGAGCTCGCCGGCGTAAGGCTGGCGCTCCGGCACGATCATGCGGGTGACGCGTTCGTAGACGTTGCGGATGTCGGTGAGGTTGGAGAAATCCAGGCCGGTCTCAATGCCGTGGCTGTTCAGGTTCAGGGCGACCGTGACGATGTCGAGATTGCCCGTGCGTTCGCCGTTTCCGAACAGCGTGCCTTCGACCCGGTCCGCACCGGCCATGAGGCCGAGCTCGGTGGCGGCGACTCCGGTGCCGCGGTCGTTGTGGGTGTGCAGGGAAATGATGACCGAGTCGCGTCGATCAATGTGTCGGCCCATCCATTCGATCATGTCGGCGTGGATGTTCGGCGTGGTCCACTGGACGGTGTCCGGCAGGTTGATGATCATCTTGTTCTCCGGCGAAGGCTGCCAGATGTTGATGACCGCGTTGCAGCATTCCAGGGCGAAATCGAGTTCGGTGTCGGAGAACGATTCCGGCGAATACTGGAGCACCACTTCGGTCTGCGGAATGGTCGGCACCAGTTCCTTCACCAGTACAGCACCGGCCACCGCGATGTCGCGGATCTGCTCGCGGGAGGCATCGCTGAAGGTTACGCGGCGTTGCAGTGGCGAGGTAGAGTTATAGATGTGTACGATGGCGCGCTTCGCCCCGGCGATGGCCTCGAACGAGCGGCGGATCAGGTGCTCGCGGGTCTGCACGAGGATCTGGATCGTGACGTCCTCGGGGATCCGGTTTTCCTCGATCAGGCGGC
>JANOKL010000033.1:0-2108 GCA_031419215.1 Luteolibacter sp.
TCTGCGCGTCGTTGGTGCGGTAGTACTCCTTGAAGAGCTGCTGCATGTCGACGGTAGCGATCTTGAGCTTTCCTTCCTGGGCCATGGAGACGCCGGAAAGCGAGGCGGCGAGCACCACTGCAAGGAATTTACGAATGAGAGTCATGATGGATGGATGAGGTTGATCCGAACGGATGACGGACGTTGAACGGAAAAAAGGAACCCGTCAACGCCCATCCGGGTGCCTTTTATCGCAAGCTCCTGAACGGATTAGGGGCCTACAGCACCCGCCCGCTCAAGATTGGATTCTACCCAAGGGCACCCGCCAGCGAAACCCAGAAGAAGCTCGTGAGGCATCGACTCGCCCATGGCCTTGAGAGGCACCCTGCCCTTTTGAACATCCATTCAGACCGATCCCTGAATCAAAGCGGCGCTGCACCAACCAATAGATCTCAAGAAATGAAGTCTCTGCGGGGGGGGGTGAATCAGATTCATTGAAGGCTCAATTCTAAATGCGGAAAATGCATCATCCTCGGGTAAATCGGGAGATTTGGGAAATATCTCCTGGAAAAAGACTCTTGTGGCCGATTTTGATACCTTAAATACATTTACTTACTAACAATATTGATTATTCAATGTTCTGTCTTCAGTGACATTTTGATAATCCCTAACAATCAACGTCAAAAGTCACAAACACCCTAAAAATACGCTGTTCCCATGAAACCATTCCTACTCCTGACCCTGACGGCCTCCCTGGCTGGACTGAGTTCGGCTGCCACCATCGTTCAAACCGAGATCTTCTCGTTTGTTCCGAACGACAGTCGCGCGCTCACATTCGAAAGGTTCGACACCACACTCGGAACGCTCACCAGCGTCACGGTCTCGGTCGATCTAACCAAAACCGGAGGTCGTTTCGAAGTCGACAACGATTCCGAAACCTCCGGCACAATCAACCTGACCCACGCCATCATCGGCTCCTTGTCCTCTGGCGACGTCTCGCTGCGGAAGTCGGGAGGCGGAGTCGTCTCGGTCGGCCAGTCTGGAAGCATCACTGCCACCAGCAGCCTGCTGAACCAGAGCGTGTCCGCCACCAGCGGTGACGCCACCAACGCGTTCAATGCAACAGGCGTCAGCGACTACGTGCTCTTCGAACCCACGAACGTCAACGTCAGCGACAGCGGAACCATCCGGGCTGCTGATCAATCCGACTACGAAGCAGTTGGCCTTTCCACCTACGACATCGCGTTTGGAGCTCTGCAGTCCGTGAACGCCACCGGCCTCAGCGGCCTGCAACAAGCCTTCACCGTCGCCAGTGTTTCAGGCTCCGTGACGGTCACATACAACTACACCGCCGTCACCCCGGTCCCTGAGCCAACCAGCGCGCTGCTCGGTGGACTCGGCGTCCTGCTCTTCTTCCGCCGCCGCCGCTGAAGAGTTAGAATGTTCGCATATTGAGACAAGGTCCTTCGCGAAAGCGGGGGGCCTTGTTTTGTTTCGGGTCAAGTGTTCGGGCCAAGCCTGCTGAAAGCCTTTCGTTCACCAGGGAGAAATCTCCGCAAAGATGCGGGCTACCTGGTGCTCCGTGAACAAATGGGCCGAAAACATACTTCTCAAACTTCACTTCCGTGATTGCGGAGGCTTGATCTCTTCGCGAAGAAATTCGCAGTTGGATGAGTAGAATTTGCTCACTACAGACCGGTCCTCACGCACGAACCAAAGCACAATTTCCTGCTCTTCCACCACTTTCGGATGCCCGAGCAATGGCCACTTGAAGTCCCAGCCTTCAGTTTTTCCTTGGGGGTCTAGGGAGCGGATGAACAAAAGATGACCAACCACCCGGCTCGGTTCCTTTTCCTCCACTCCTCCTTCCTTGGCCGGAAACTTGAACCTCGAAATGCTGCCGTCCGGGGCGGATTCGTAGCGGCCCAACCACTGCGCCGGGGAATGATCCTCGTAGTACATCACAATGTTTCCTGCATCCATCCTAACAGCCTGTTGAAAAACGAAGATTCGCGGGATGAATGACCGGTTGTGCTGGGATCCGGATGGCGAGGCGATGGGTGGGGTAAATCGGGCGGCTTTTGCCGATGTGGTTTCTCCAGTTCGAGAGGATCGCCAATATGCCCGCC
>JANOKL010000034.1:0-15091 GCA_031419215.1 Luteolibacter sp.
TCGCTTTCTGAACGAAAGCTACGAATGGCAGGCCATCTTTGGTAGCTTGCGCTTCGCGGATCTGACGGACGTTTATCTCAAGGAAGCGAAGAATGCCCTTCGTTGCCCTGTATTCAGTGCGAAGTAGGGCTGCTCGAACAAATGGCGCAGCACTTTTTCCTCATGCACCATCATCCCTGATGTTTTACGCCTCCATCCTGCGCTCTCAGAAGAACCCAGCCGTTCTCTACCAAGTTTTCACTGACGAGGCCGCTCGCTCTTTGTAGTTTCAGGCCTCCGACTCTTCTTCGAACATGCTCTGGTCCTCGCGTAGCTGGCGTTCCCAGATGAAACGACGGAAGAGCACTTTCACCGCTGCCGTCATCGGCACTGCGAGCAGGGCCCCGACGAAGCCGCCGAGCACCAGCGACCAGAACAGCATCGAAAAGATCACCGTCAGCGGATGCAGGCCCACGGAGTCGCCGACGATCTTCGGCGCAGTGACCAGCGAGTTGATCTGCTGCACGCTGATGAAGATGATCAGCACGCCGAAGACGTAGCCCATCGGCGAGAGGCCGAAGGGAGCGGCTCCGCCCTGGGCGTGGAGAAAGGCGATGATGCACGCCGGGATCAGGCAGAGGATGTTGCCGATGTAGGGAATCACTCCGAGCACGGCCATGAAGATGCCGATGAGGAATCCATAAGGGAGCTGGAAGATTTCCAGGGCGATCCCGACCAGCAGTCCATCGATCATCGCCACCAACATCTGGCCCCGAAAAAACGAGATCAGGTAGCGGTTGATTTCCTTTAGGGTGTCGACCAGCTCGGTCTTGAAGCGCGAGGCCTTCAACGGAACATAGTCGTGCCAGTGATCGCGGATGGAGGCGGAGTCCTTCAGGAAGAAGAACAGGTAAACCGGCACCATAATCATGCCGAGGACGAGGCCGAGGAAGCCTAGCAGCTTGCTCGTTCCGGTACTGAGCCAGCGTCGTCCGGTTTCGAGAATGGTTCCCTTCGACTCAAACAAGGTCCGGCCGATCCGGGTTTTCCAAAAGAAGTCGATCTTGTCCTCGTCCACTTTCACCCCGGCAACTGGCACAATGGCTTCGTCCGAATCATCGGTTTCCGTCAGCGCCCATCCAATCGGGTTGTTGGCGTGGTCTCTTTTCGCCTTATGGAGAAAGCGTGCGAGCTGAGGCACCAGGTGGGCATCGGGGGAATCATCCTGCGTGACCTGGGTTTCGGTCAGAGTGGCGGATTTCGGGCTCACCATTTCACGCATCCGCTGCACCGCCGGCATCAGAGCCAGCGCCAGAAGCGAAGCGGTGATCAGCATCAGAACGAAGACCGTCGTCACCGCCCAGAGTCGTTTCATTCCGCGCTTTTCCAGCCAGCGTACCAGCGGATCGAGCAGGTAGGCGATGATGCCGGCCACCAGCAGTGGTACGAGCACCGGCTGGAGGAAGCTGAAGAGCTGGCCGATCAGCGAAATCAGCCCCACCAGGAGAGAGCCAAGCACCAGAATGCCCACGCCGGTCGCGGCATTCCAAAGGGTCTTCTGCTGGAATCGTGTCGGGTAACGCGCCATGTGGCAGGAGGAACTAGCAGAATCCAAACCCTCCCTGCACGGGAAAATTCGGTCGGCTTTGTAGGCGCAGCCAAGTTCCTAGGTCCGGAAACCTGCACGACAGGCTGGACTCCGCCCTCCAATCCGCCATCTTTCCGGCGGCCCTCAAAAAGCCATCGTGGCGGAATGGTAGACGCCGCAGACTTAAAATCTGTTGCTCGGCAACGGGCGTACCGGTTCGAGTCCGGTCGGTGGCACTTTGATGAGGATCCTCAGCTCCAGAGGCGAATGGTGGGGATTTGTGTTGAAGAGGGATTAACCACAAAGATTCAGAACAGAACGTCTTTGCTTTGTGCTCTCTGTGTTCTTTGTGGTTTCCCAAAGATCCAATCTCTTTCTTCACTCCACCTTTGCTGATTCGATGACGACAGGCTCGAGAGGGACGGACTTCTCCGGCCTCGGACCATCTGCCATTTTGGTGGGAACTGCCTTGATCTTGTCGACAACATCCATGCCCTCGACGACTTTGCCAAAGACCGCGTAACCACCGTTGTTGGGGTAATCGAGCATGGCATTGTCGACGACGTTGATGAAAAATTGTGAAGTGGCGCTGTCGAGCTCGCCGGTGCGTGCCATGGCAATGGTGCCGCGCTCGTTCTTCAGTCCGTTCTGGCCCTCGTTCTTGATCGGCTTGTCGACGGCCTTTTGCGTGAGCATGCCGTTTTCCACCGTGAAGCCTCCCCCTTGGATCATGAAGGTGGACATGATGCGATGAAAGGCGGTTCCGTCGTAGTGCTTCTTGTTCACATAGCTGAGAAAATTCCCGACCGTGATCGGGGCCTTCTCCGCGTTGAGTTCGACGACGAAATCGCCCTTGTTGGTCTTGAATCGGACCTTGCTGGCCTTCGCCTCTTTGGCGGGTTTGGCTTTTTCCTCAGGTTTTTCACTGAGGGCGATCATCGGGAGTAGAGCGAGGGCGAGGATGGCGGTGAATGGTTTCATCGGGAGTTTTTCTAATCGAGGGAGCGTCGCGGCGCAAGCGGAGGAATGAGAGGTGATCGGTGGACAGTGATCGGTGATCGGTGAAGAGTCTCTCCACGGATCATTTGTCACCCTCTCGTGCGAAAAATCATCCACATCGACATGGACTGCTTCTATGCGGCGATCGAGGAACGGGAGAACCCGGCCTTGAAGGGCAGGCCTGTGGCGGTAGGCGGTGAAAGCCGGCGCGGGGTGCTGACGACGGCGAACTACGCGGCGCGGAAGTTTGGCTGCCGCTCGGCGATGCCGGTCTACAAGGCGCTGGAGCTTTGCCCGCACCTGATTTTGTTGCCGGTGCGCTTCGAACTCTACCGCGCGGACAGCGCCCGGATCCGCGCGATTTTTGGAAGGTTCACCGAGTTGATCGAGCCTCTGTCGCTGGACGAGGCTTACCTCGATATGTCCCAGCTCCAAACCAGCGGTGCCGCCATCGCACGGGAGATCCGGGCTCAGATCCGCGAGGAGGTCGGGCTGGCGGCATCGGCGGGAATTGGGCCGAACAAGCTGGTGGCGAAGATTGCCAGCGACTGGAACAAGCCGGACGGGCAGTTCGAGGTATCGCCGGAGGAGGTGGATGCCTTTGTGGCGGCGCTGCCAGTGGGGCGGCTGTGGGGCGTGGGAAAGAAGTCGCGCGAGCAACTCTCAGCTCTCGGCGTGGAGACCTGTGCGGACCTGCGGCGCTTTGACAAAATCGAGCTGGCGCGTCGTTTCGGGAAATGGGGCCTGGAGCTTTGGAGCCTTTGCCGTGGGCTCGATGACCGCGAAGTGAGCCCGCATCGCACACGGAAGTCGCTGGGCTCCGAGCAGACCTTTTCCGAAAACCGGGTGGCGCTGATCGAACTGCTCGCGCCGATGCGGGAACTGCTGGTCGGCCTGAAGGAGGATCAAATCCAGCATCACGCCGACCGCGTCATCAAGTCGCTGGTGGTGAAACTGAAATTCGCCGACTTCGAGCGCACCACCGCCGAGCGCGCACATCCGGTGATCGATGAAAGCGTCTTCGAGGAGCTTCTAACAGAAGCCTGGAGCCGAGGAAAGGGTCGGGCGGTCAGGCTCATCGGCGTCGCCCTGCGCTTCGAGGACCCGGACGTGCCGGAGCAGATGGAGTTCTTTGCAGCCCCTTAGACGGGGACAAATTCGAAGCACGAAATCTGAAATTCGAAAGGAAGAGCTTTCGCCAGAGAGCCCGCAGCCTCCCACTCTCCGTTTCGAATTTAATACTTAGAATTTAGTGCTTTCTTCAAGCGCTGTTCCCATCCGCCCTTGGCTTCTCGATTTTTGGCGGAGCAGGGGTTTCGCTGATCTTGAGTTGCTCGATCTGCTTGAGCGGAATCCAGCCGCGGGTCTTGGTGGCGAATCCGACATAGGCCCATTCGCCGCGGATCTTGATCACCTCACAAAGTGAGCCGGGCGGGGCGTCGATGACGTCCGGTGAAGTGCGGGCGGCATCGGCGTGGAGGGTGGCTTGTTCCGTGATGACGACCGCTTGTTTGTCGAAGGGCGCGAATTGCGAATCGTCCGGATAGTAGTGCCAGGCGAGCCCTCCGACCAAGGCCATCACGGGGCCGAGGATGAAGCCGCAGATCGCGGCGAGGCGGATTCTGGCACCGGGTCTGGTGGCGGTGAACACCAGCACGCCGAGCCCCACCATCCACGCACCTGACCAGACAAATGCCTGCCAGGTTCCAAGGCGAAGGCGGGCAAGGACGTATTGGTAATCCGGGCGGGGCACGCTGATCGCTCCGTGTTTTCGAGTGAGAAAACGCAGGTTCTGTCGCGCTTCGGCGTGTGAGGAATCGCGATCCAGCGCACGCCTGAAATAGACGGCGGCATGACCGGGTGAACCGAGTCGGTAGCAGGCGTTTCCGATGTTGTAGAGGGTGTCAGCCGAGAGGCGGTCATAGGGCCCGGCCTGCAACCACAGTGAGATGGCGCGCTCATAGTCGGCAGCGGCGTAAGCGGCGCTGGCGCTTTCCTGAAGGGCGGCGGCGGGCTCGTCGGCGCGTGAGTGCTGGGCGGTCGAGAGCCAGCCGACAAGGATCCAGAGCCACGCGGCGCGTTTCAGGATCGAGAGGATTTCGCTACGGCGCTTGCGCTCCAGACGGGTGGTGGGCGCGGTCTCAAGCTTGAAGCAGTTGGCATCGCGCTCGGCGAGGATCGTCTGGAGATCGGGATCGCCGGGAGCTTTCGTTCCAAGCCATTCCTCGATGAAATGTCCGGCTTTTTTGAGAAATGAAATCTGATCGGAAGCATCCGAACGTTCGAGTTCCTTGAAGGCAGACCGCCGGGCGATCTTGACCGGGTCCCTCTTGAAACGATGGCTGATCCGCATCCAGACCGACTTGATCGCCAGAAGCAGGGCAACGATCCCGGCGATGAGATGGGGTGTCCACGATGGCAGGGCGAGACCAGCCGGCAGGACGAGTTGGGCTGGCTGGAGCAGTCCAAGGATGTCGGTCATCCGCTCGATCGGGATGCCCGCCGCCTGCGGTGGCATGGCCGCCATGACTCCTCCCGAGGCATCCTTCAGTGAGGGAAGGACCTTGAGCGGGATCGGTTCGGTGAGCACCGTTTTGTAAGCCGCGAGGTCGGGATCGAAGTAAACCAGTCGGAACGCGGGCACCGAGGTTTTGGCGGAAAGGGGACGCATGAACTGATGGAAGACCATCGATCCGGAAACCTCGCGACGCTCATCGCCGCGGGCATTGGCGGAAGATTCGTAGATCTTCCAGCCGGTGTCATCAATCGGCATCGGAGCCTCCAGCGTGTCGAGGTTTCCCGTGCCGGTGACCTCGATGTCGACCGAGACGGGATCGCCTTCACGGACTTCGGTTTGCGAGGTGCTGGCGATCGCGGTGAAGCGTCCGACGGCATTTGAAAATCCTTCCGGGGCGCCGTCTGGCAGTTTCCTTGCCTGAAGTTCGAGCTTCGGGATGCTCAGGTTGGCAGGCACGTATTCGCGGCGGGCAAAGCCATCGATCACCACCTGCTGGGTTACGAGGCGGAGCGTTGCCGGACCGATGGCGACCACTCCCGAGCGGGTGGGGGATAGCGTGCTGGGATAACCGATGGAGTAATAGGAGCGGCCTAACAGATTCACCGTGCCCTTGGCTTCTGAAGGCTGGAATCTCCAACTGGTAACCCCATCCCGTTCAAACTCCGGGATGCCCCAGTCCTCGACCGCCAGATCTCCGGGCACGTAAAGCTTGATCTCCACCGGCACGGCTTCGTTCTCGTAAGGATCGCTTTTCAGGGAAAGAAATGCGGCGGCGTAGCGGAAGCGGACATCGCCAGCAGTGGCCTCCGACCACTTGAGGTCGTCGGGATTGAAAACGGCAAACTCTATCGGCTGCGTCGTGACCTTGTCACCATTCACTGTGAGGGAAAAGGGCGGGATGACATGCCGTCCGACCTTGTAGCTGGAGATGAGGTATTGGAACACCTGGGCAATTCGGCGACCGGGAAGTGGCTTGTTTCCGAAGTTAACGAACTGGATGGTCACGTCGCTGACAGGCGGTGGTTGCGGCATTTCCGGGCTCGGGCTGCCATTTGAAATCACGATTTCCAGAAGAGTGGTCTCGCCCCGCGCGATGAAGCGGCTGGAAAGTGCGGTCTGGACCTGAGGCGCCGACCAAGCGGTGCCAGCCAGTGCCAGCATCAGGCAAAGAGGTCTTAGGATGAATGGGATGAACGTGTTCATGATGTTTTCACCAGTCTTTCTCCGGTCTCGAAAATTCGCGCCTGCCCGGCGATAGCGGCCCTTTTTGAATGTCCTGGTTGTCGCCGAGGATGCGCAGGGCACGCTCGCGCGGTGTTTCTCCGGCCTTCGGCTTCTGAGGCTTCTTGTCAGGCTTGTCGCCTTCACCATCGCCTTCCTTGGGATCTTTTTTGTCCTGTTCCCCGCCATCGCCCTCCTTGGGGTCCTCCTTGTCACCGCCTTCGCCTTTGTCACCAGGTTCGCCTTTGCCTTCCTGCTTTGGATCACCCTTTTCGCCTGGACCTTCACCTTGCTGAGGTTCGCCTTCTCCGGGCTGGCCTTGCTGGGGAAGTGACTTCTGCGCTTCGTCGGATTCCTGTTTGAGGAGTTCCTTGAGCCGGTCGAGGTGGCGGACGACCAAGGCCCGGTTCTGCAAGGCATCGGCTTGGCCCGGCTGCAGTCTAAGCGCGGAATCGTAGTGACGGATCGAATCCATCCAGTTGACCACGATGGCATCGAACTTGGTGAAGCCCTCGCTTTCCCCAGCCTCGGGTGGTTCGCTCTCCATCCACTTTTGGAGCTCCGCCTCGACCATTGTGTCGAAGGCTTCGAGATCGGGTGGCGCGGTATCCGGGTAAGGTTTGCCATCACCCAGCGACTGCCATCCCAGATTGAAAAGCGCGCCGCCCATGCCGAGGTGGCCACTGAACTCGACTGCGGGATTGTCCGAAAGAAGAGCTCCGCTGTAGGCACTCCCAGCCTTGCGGAAATCGTTCGTCTTGTAGGAAGCCGAGGCTTCCCCCAACCGGAAACGGGCCGCGTCTTCCGGCTTCTTTGAATTCTTCGCAAGGTCCTCGAAGGCCGCAGCGGCTTCGCCATGTCTGCCTTCTGCTAGAGCGCTCCTGGCCTGATCCGGTGTCGCCGCGCCCGCACTCGGGACTGCTCCGGCGACCGTGGCCGCCATTGCCGCGCGCGCTGCCAGGGTCCTCCAGCGGGTGGCGGAAAGGATCGAGATCAGCATCGAGAGGACGGCCAGTCCCAGCGGCCATTGATAGAACTCCACCACCACCTTCTTCTCCCGTCCCTGAAGCTCGAATTGATCCAGACCGGCCATCGCGGATTTGGCCAGCGCGGGAACGTCAACTCCTGAACCAGCGACGGCGTAGCGCCCCTTGGTTTCCTCGGCGATGGACTTGAGGATCTCCGGGTGCATGCGGCTGATGACCGGATTCCCATCCTGATCGAGGAATTTTCCTTCCGGGAAATCGGCGCTCGGAACGAAGTCTCCTTCCTCGGTGCCCACACCGATGGTGATGATGTAAACGCCTGAGCGCTCGGCATCGGCCAGCACCTCCTTCAGGCTGCCGTCGTGCTTTTCCCCGTCGCTGATGAGGATGAGCGCGTTGTTGCGGATGCCGGTCTTTTTCAGAGTCGCGATGGAAAGCTTCAAGGCTGAGACAATATCCGATCCGCCGGTCGGAATCCAGGTTTCATCGAGCTGCTCGACGGTCTCCTTGACCGCGCCGTGGTCGATGGTCAGCGGGGCGAAGAGGAAGGGCGTGCCGCCAAAGCCGATGAGCCCCATGCGGTCGTTCGGCATCGCTTCCATCAGTTCATAGATCAACACCTTCGCCTGGGCGAGCCGGTCCGGCTTCACATCCGCCACGCGCATGCTGCGGGAAAGGTCGAGCGCGAACAGCACATTGCGGCCCAGCACTTTCTCCGCCGAGGTCCCGGCATCCCCGCGTGGGCCGGAGGCGGCGACGATCAGGAGGCCCAGCGCAAGAAGCAGGAAGACCAGCGACAGCCATTGGGCAAATGTAGGCGTCTTCCGGATCAGGGCCCCGCGCAGGCGGTCTGCCACGAAGGCCTGCCAGCGACGGCCCCTCAGTCTCGCGATCAGCACGGCGGCGGCCCCGAGGAAGGGGAGCAGCACCAGCAGGATCAGCAAGGTGGGATGGGCGAACGACATGTCAGGACGTGAGTGGAGGGTTCATGGCCAAGATGATGGCCGCGATGAGTCCGGCAAGGGCCGCAGCGCCGACGAACCACGCGTAGAGCTCGGTGTCATCGATCACAGTCAGCGACTTGGCATCGGTTTTCTCAAGGTTGTCGATGGTCTGGAAATTGTCCTTCAACTGCTGGAGACTCTGCGCCCAGAAATGCTCGGCACCGGTCAGCTCGGCGATCTTCTTGAGCGTCGGCAGATCGAACTCCTGTCGCGGGAACCGCTGGATGTTTCCGGAAACTCGTCCCTCCGTCGTGCCGATCGCGACCGTGTAGATCTTGATGCCGAGTTCCTTGGCATTTTCGGCGGCTTCGATCGGGGAAATCTTGCCGGAGTTGCTCGCGCCGTCGGTGATGAGCACGATGATCTTGCTCTTGGCCTCGCGCGAATCAAGCCGCAGCGCGGACGCCGCCAGAGCCGAGCCGATGGCGGTTCCCTGCTCCTTCACCGTCTCGCCGAGTTCGACTTCCTCCAAACCTTTCAACAACCACTGATGATCCAGCGTGATCGGACTGACCTTGTAGGGCTGTCCCGCGAAGACCACCAAGCCGATCCGGTCATCCGGCCGACGGTTGATGAAGTCCTTCACCACGCCCTTCGCCGCATGGATGCGCTTCAGCGCGAAATTGTTCTGCTGGAAATCATCGATGTCCATCGAGAGCGATACATCGAAGGCGATCACGATGTCGATCCCGCTGGCGCTGCGGCTTTGATACTCATTTCGCCACACAGGGCGGGAGAGGGCGAAGATGGAGATGAAAAGGGCCAGCCACGCGAGCGGCATGCCGAAATTCCAAGCCCCCTGACGCGCGGTTTTTCCGAGACTCAGCAGCACCGGCACATTCGGAAATGTCACGGCTGCGGCCGCCCCGCGCCCACGTCGCAGCACCAGCAGAAGCAGCACCGGGATCAGCAGGAAAAGCCAGACCGGTTGGGCGAGTCGAAAGTGTTCGAGGAGATCGCTCATGTGAAGGCGTGGTGGAGGGTCTCCAGCAGGACGCGGCTTGATTGGATCACCGGAGCCGGCTCCTCGCTGCCAGGTTCGCGGGCATACTTGAGCGAGGCGAGCCGGTCGAAGCCCTCGACCGCCGCCACGCGGACGGGATCGGGCAGCGACGTCAGTGCATCATGCCGCGAGACGAATTCCTCATGCGTTTCGAACAGCGTCGGATCACCGGTCACCGTCGAAAGATAGCGTCGCAGCACGAGCGAGGAAACCGTGGCGGCCTCACGACCATTCGCGGCCTGCGCGGCCTCCATCGTCTTCAGGGCCTCCAGATAAGCACGCTGCCGGAGTGTGGCGGGGGTGATGATCTTTTTCCGAGTGAGAAGCTTCACCAGCACGAAGCCTAACAGCAGCAATCCGGTCACGATCATCGCGATCGCCCACGGCGGGAAAACCTTTTCCGGCAGCAGCGCATCCGGCGCAGGCGGCGGACGGAGTTCGAGGGATGTCGTGGTAGGGTCCATCGAATCAGGCGGAGCGCTTGCGCTTCCGGCGGCGGAGGAGTTGATGGAGGGAGGGCAGGGGATCGAGGTCGGTCCGCAGATCAGCCACGTCCAGACCGTGCTTCTTGAAGAGCGAACCCACGAAGTCCTTTTGCGCGGCGGTATGCAGCGAGTAGGCCTGACGCAGCGCCGGGTTGTTGGTGTTCACCGTGGTTCCGAGTCCGGTTTCAGGATCGACCATGACCACGCGTCCGGCGCGTGGCAGCTCGGTCTCCAGCGGATCGGTCACGCGCAGGGCGATGCTCTCGTGTTTCCGGGAAAGTTTCCCCAGCGGCTTGTCGAGCGGCGTGGCCTGGAAATCGGAGATCATGAACACCAGCGATTTCCGGCGCAGCGTTTTCACGAGGAAATCGCAGGCCGCCTCGACCGAAGTGCCGGCCCGCATCGGTCGCGCGACCAGGATTTCACGGATCATCCGGAGCAGGTGGCGCGAGCCCTTTGCAGGTGGCACGAAAAGAAGCGGCTCGTCCGCAAAGACCAGCAGCCCGACCTTGTCGCCATTCTGCAGCGCGCTGAAGCCCAGCACCGCCGCCGCTTCCGCTGCGATCTCGCGCTTGCTCATCGAAACGCTGCCGTAGTCGGCCGAGCCGGATACATCCACCGCCAGCACCATCGACATCTCACGCTCCTCGCGGAATTTCCGGATGAACGGCATGCCCATCCGCGCGGTCACGTTCCAGTCAATGAAGCGAACCTCATCGCCATGCTGGTATTCGCGAAAATCATCGAAATCCAACCCTTGGCCCTTGAACGACGAAAGATACTCACCGGAAAACGACTCACGCACCAGCCGACGCGCCTTCAGCTCGAGCTTCCGCACGCGCTTCATCATCTCCTCGATCTGTGCCTCCGTCAGCATCCTTCCTCTTTTCTTGAGTCTTACGTCTTCCGGTCTTGGGTCTCGCCTATGGCACCGGAACCTTCGCCAGAATGCGATCGAGAATGTGATCCGTGGTCATGTCCTCGGCCTCCGCTTCGTAGGTCAGCAGAATGCGGTGACGAAGCACGTCGCGGGCGACATCCTTCACGTCCTGCGGAGTCACGAAAGCGCGACCGCTGGTGAACGCCCGGGCGCGTGAGGTGAGGGCGAGATTGATCGTGCCACGCGGCGATGAACCGGAGCGGACGAGGTTTTTCAAGGGAGCATCCACCTTCACCGGGAAGCGGGTGGCATGGATGATCTGGACGATGTATTCGCGAATGGCGGCGTCGATGTAGACGCTGTTGACGAGGTGCCGCGAATTCGCGACCTGCTCCGGGCTGGCGACCGTCTTCGTTTGATACTGCGGGGCGGAGGTCGCCATGCGGTCGAGAATGGTCAGCTCCTCCTCTTTCGTCGGGTAGCCGACGGTGACTTTCAGCAGGAAACGGTCGAGCTGGGCTTCCGGAAGCTGATAGGTGCCCTCCTGGTCGATCGGGTTCTGCGTCGCCAGCACGAGGAAGGGATCGGGCAGCTTGTAGGTGCGGTCGCCGAGGGTCACCTGGCGCTCCTGCATCGCTTCGAGCAGGGCCGACTGCACCTTGGCGGGCGAGCGGTTGATTTCGTCGGCGAGGATCAGGTTGTTGAAAATCGGTCCCAGCTTCGGGGCGAACGTGGCTTCCTGCGGATTGTAAACCATCGTGCCCAACAGGTCGGCCGGGAGCAGGTCAGGCGTGAACTGGAAGCGGGCGAAGCTGGTGTGGAGACAGCCGGAAAGGGCCTTCACCGCGAGGGTCTTCGCCAGCCCCGGCACGCCTTCGAGGAGGATGTGGCCATTGCAAAGCAGGCCGATCAACAGCCGGTCGACGAGACCGTCCTGGCCGACGAGCACGCGGCCCATTTCCTCCTTCACGTCGTGAAGCCACCCGCTCGTCGCGGCGATCTGTTCCTGCAATTCTTCGGTCGTCATCGGTTGATGGGGTGATGCTGGCACGCGATCCTGCATGCGCAAACGGGAAAGCCTCAAGAATTTCCCAACAGAGAAACGCCTCCGGGCGCTGCTCTCGTCTTGAAATCCCAAGGGCTGGCCTGGGGCCATGCCTCTTCAAATCAAAAATCCACATTCGTCACTCCTCAATCGTCAATCCAGTCGGCGGCGGCTTCCGGGACTGATTGACGATTGAGGATCCGACTTCGCCGAGGCTACGACGGACAGGTTGTTGATTTTGGAATTTTGATTTGGGAAGAGCCGGGCGAAGCCCCTTAGATTGCGTGGGGTATTTAGCCGGTTTGAAGAGGGATCGGAGATCCCTCCTTCGGGGGGAGCGGGGGGACGGCTTCCGCCGCCACTCCCCGGATTGCCTCCTTCGGGAGGAGCGCCCGGAGGGGTGTGGGAAAAGGTGATGTCGATTGGCGCGTCCGGGTCGTCATTCGGCACGATGATTTCGCGGCAGATCAGCGCGGCGAGCCGTTGCTTGCCCTCGATGTCTAGGGTGGGCCAGAGGGCAGCGAGGTTCGAGGCCTCCTCGGCAATGACATCTGCCGAAAGCTCCGACACCTGGAGCGCGGAAATCTCGCCTTCCAGACGGGGAAGCTCCTCATTGAGCTGGGTGAGCCTCTCGACCAGCGGGCCGTTGAGGGACTTGAACTGATCCACTCCCACGCCCCCGGCGAGGTAAAGCTCGTAGGTGCGCTTCATGTCGGCGCTGACCGCGTCGACCTGCTCCTTTAGGAGCGCGACGCGGGACTGCCTTTCTTTGATCCTCTGCTGGGCCGTGGTCAGGTGCACCGCGATCCTGCCGGTGTCGGCCAGGGAATCGCGGATCGCCCCGACGAAGATCTCCTCCATCGCGGCGATGCCGATCTTGTTCTTGCACTGGTTGCAGGTGTAGTTGGGGCTGCGGGTGTAGACATACATCCGGCAGCCGCAGCCGCACCTCAGCAGCCCGGTGAAGATTTGGGCGGGCTTCTTGCCGACCTTCCGCTGCGGCTTTTTCTGCTCCTCCATGATCCGGCTGACCTGGTCGAAGACCTCCTCGCTGACGATCGGAACGCAGGGAATCGAGCCCCACTCGCTCTGCGGCTTCAGTTCGCGGGAACCAGTCTTGCGGGTGTTGAAGACGTAAGTGCCCTTGGCGCTCGTGCAGGTCAGCATGCGACTGATGGCGATGTCTCGGAACTTGAAGCCTCCTCGGGAGCGATAGCCCTTGCCGTTAAGGATGCGGGCCACGACTCCAAGACGCCTGTGTTGGATGAAAAGCTCGAACGCCTGCCGACGGATGTCCGCCTCCTCGGGGATCTGAACCAGCTTCTTGTCCGTCCAGCTGAATCCGTAGGGAGTGCGGCCTGTCAGGATTTTGCCCATCTTGGCTCGTGTGGCGATTGATGAATTGAGCCGTCCGACGATCTCCTCGCGCTCGAAAGTCGCGAAGGCTCCGAGCATAGTGTAGAAGAGCATTCCGGCTGCCGTGCTGGTGTCGATTTTCTCCTCGATGGAAACGAGCGCCGCGCCGTGCGCCTTGAAGTGGTCGGCAAAGTCCAGCAGCTCCTTGGTGTTGCGGGCCAAGCGAGCGAGCTTGGAGAAGAGCAGGCAATGGACGTG
The DNA here is from genome assembly GCA_031419215.1 of Luteolibacter sp. Taxonomy (GTDB): domain Bacteria; phylum Verrucomicrobiota; class Verrucomicrobiia; order Verrucomicrobiales; family Akkermansiaceae; genus Luteolibacter. Next base: position 13,323 of record JANOKL010000034.1, read on the forward strand.
TCCGCGCTTGATGTCCTTGAGCATCCGCTGGCACTCGGAATGCTCCCAAACGGATTTGCCGCTGACCCCGGCGAGATTGTAAACCTCGACCACCGTCCAGCCGCTGAACTCGGCGTAGGAGCGAGCGCGGTGTTCGTGGATTTCCGGAGAGTCGCCGGAAGCTTGGTCGTCAGTTGACACCCGGATCCAGATGCCCACTCGTTTCGTTTGGGTGGTAGCGTCGTGCATGTTTATGCTCTTTGTTCGTTGGGAATTTAGGCATATTCTACAAGTAAATAAACAGAAAAATGGAAAACATTCACCAGAGTTTCGGGAATTTCTTGAGCGGTTCTTGTTCACTCGACCTGCTCCGCCTACAGCCTGCGGCGTTCTCCTCCTCAAGCTCCCTAAATCGGGTCGCCTCATTGACCTCCATGACGACATACTTCTTTTTCCAGCGGAAATAGGTCTGCTCGCTGATGCCGTGCAGACGGCTGGCGTCAGACACCTTCAGGTCTCCGTTTTCGACCTCACTTAGGATGCGGCGCTCCAAGCTGTGTCTCTTCTTCGTCGGTATGTTTTGCAGGCTACCCAGCAAAACCCTCATCGAAAGCGTCATCAATTCGGGGGCCGGATCATGGCAGGCTACCTGACGAAAAATGGTCACGAGCTGGGCAACAAGACCCACGATTCCATCGGTAGCCTGCTTGATCAGCCCGAAACCATCCGCTCCATCTGCCGCACCCACTCCGGACAAGGGCATTTAATTTTGCCCATTGGTCTAGCCCTTGCGGGCAAAACTTTGAAATCCTACGGATTTTATTGAATACTGCTGAAATCAGCAGTATTTAGGCTTTGAAAAGCGATCTCATGGCCGACCTCACCAAAACACAAACAAAGGTAATGGATCTAATTCAGGCCCGAATTCAAAGAGATGGACGTCCGCCTACCCACGATGAAATTGCGGCCCATTTTGGCTGGAAAAGTGCTTTTTCAGTCCGCCAACACCTCGCACTCATTGAAAAAAAGGGCGCTCTGGTTAGAGAAAGAGGAAAGGCGCGCTCGCTCCGCGGGCCGAAATTCAAAAAAGCCGCAGGAATTCCTTTGCTTGGCGTAATACCGGCGGGACCACTTTCAGAAGCCATGGAGGCATCGGAAGATGCTCTAGCCATTCCGGAGGGCATTTTTCGCGGCAAGCAGCTTTTCGCTTTGCGAGTGAATGGCGACAGTATGAAGTGCGCAGGCATTCACCACGGCGACATAGCGGTAATCAACCATCAACCAGAGGTTCGGGATGGCGAAATTGCCGCCGTGCTGCTCGGCGGAGCTTCTACGTTAAAGCGAGTTTTCCGAACTCGTTCAGGCCTTTTACTGAAAGCTGAAAACCCCGAATCGAAGCATATTCCCATCGCGGCCGATGAAGCCGAAAATTGCCAAATTGCTGGCCTTCTTGTGGGAATTATTCGCCAAAAAATCTGAACCATGCGCACTCCAAAACAGAGAGACGCCAGCAAGTTCGGATTGGACAAGCTGCCCGCTGAAATTTACTTTACCTCGTTTGATGAGGCGGCTCACGAGTCTGCGAAGCAACCCTCGCTCAGGGGGCAACTTCACCACATCCGCAAAGCTTTCGACGCTTTGGAGATTGACGGGATTCTGTGCGTGGACGGCAGACCTACAATCTTCTTTAAGAATTTCAGCCTCCCGCTTACCCGAGCAGAAATCAATCAGGAACAAAGACGTTGCTGGAATCAAGGGGTGGCGACTTTGCTCGTGCTGCGCGACCCTCA